>JAISBT010000154.1 GCA_031266055.1 Deltaproteobacteria bacterium | reverse complement strand
TGGAGCGAAGTGGAATGACCTAGCCGTTGCGGAGGTCGGGCCGCCTACCGGCAGCGAAGCGTAAACAGACCTGTTATGCGCAGCTGGTTTTGCTTTATATTTCATTTAATTTTATTTCTACTTTTATCTTTTTATATCCTTTATTCTCAAATGTTCTATTCCAATCTTGTTTAATTTCCTTGATTGTTTTTATTATTTCTTTGTTATCATTTTTTCTAAAAATTTCTTTTTTATCCGTTAATGTTAATTCCGTATCCACTATATTTTCAAGTATATCATCCGTAAAATTATTATATTTTATCCGAAAGTGTATGTATTTATTCAGTTTATCAATGTCATCCCTGAAAAATCCTATCTCACTTCTAATTTCATGGGTTATTGCTATCATTAAATTTTCATATCTGTTTATTATAATATCCATATCAATAAAATTTAATTTTTCAATATTATTTATTAAATCATCAACTAAATATTCAGATTTTCCATAAAGTATGTTCAATTGATTTTCAATTTTTAGTATACTGTTCATAAAATTATCATATTCATTCATAAAAAATCCTATTTTTTATTCTATTCGGCTTGTTTTATTTCGTAAATATTTTTATACAATATATTTTCCAACTAATTCAAAACAAATTGCACATAACGTTCCGGCTGTTTACAATGTTTTGCCCACCCGGATAAGAAAATGAGTAACATTTGCAGGGCAGACAAAATGTGCCAGAGTAACGGCGTGGGAATCGAGCGTAGCGGAATGGCCTAGCCGTTGCGGAGGCCAGGCTGCCTACCGGAAGCGAATCGTAAACAGGCTGTTATGCGCAGTG
This sequence comes from Deltaproteobacteria bacterium, assembly GCA_031266055.1. Taxonomy (GTDB): domain Bacteria; phylum Desulfobacterota; class Desulfovibrionia; order Desulfovibrionales; family Desulfovibrionaceae; genus WRHT01. The sequence continues at coordinate 30,745 of JAISBT010000154.1, read as the reverse complement.
GCTCCGTATACCATTATTTTATTATACAAGTTCCATTTCCAAAATATTATATACATTTCCAAATTCATTTTTTATTATTATTCCAAAAAAATCAAATGCGTTCCTTCTTATAGTTTCTATCGTCTCAATTTCCCCATTTATTAATTCCAACGTTTCTTTGTTTGGATATTCATCCTCAAAATCTACATTATAATTTACAACTAATATTACTTCAAAAATATCCTTCCCATCTTTATCCACAAAAATTGTTTCTTCTGAATGTTTTTTACCCATAAGGTTTTCTATCAGCAAAGCATTATAGCCATGATACCTTTCGTCAAATATTGTTATTTTTTCATTTGCCCCAATAGGTAAAACTTTTATTATAAATGCTTCATCGCCGTCATGTACAATATAATTTTCAATTGTTTTTCCGGAAAAGTATATTTTAAATTTTTCAATGCCATTAAAACATAATTTCCCTTTCCAATGGCACTCATCAAACCATTCTTTGTTGGGAATATTGATTTTTGAGTAATTTCCATTAACAATATTTTGTAAATGATCGGGGCATAAATTCATTGAAAACATCCTTTTTCAAGAAGATGCGTGGCGTAGCTGTGTCTCAAGATGTGGATTCCAACATCCTTGTCTTGCCCCGCGCGATCAGCACCTGCATATTGCCGCTGTTGATGTGCGTTACTTTCAGGCCTTGCGGGGATTGATTATTGTATTTAACTGGCGGTATTTTGTTTAACGTTACGGCTGTTTACGACGTTTTGACGTCCCGAATAAGCAAATGCGTAGCATTTGCAGGGCTGGCAAAATGTGGGTGGCGAGAGGAGTGGGAATGAGCGAAGCGAATGACCTAGCCGAACTGAACCCCGAACCGCCGTCAGGCGGCGAAGCGTAAACAGTACTGTTATGCGACGTACCCCCGTACTCCATTATTTTTATGTTTTTAAATATTCTTCCCATATTAATATCTTTTTATTTCCAACATATCCAACAATAATATCTAAAACGTCGCCTATTAAATTATATTCTTTTTCCATATTCTTTTCATCATATAATTTATGCAATTCAATCAACGTATTATATGCGTCCTTTTGTTTTCCTCCATTGTTTTTATATTCAATTATTATTTCCCTGCATTTGTCAATTAATTCTATATAATTTTCATTATTGAGTCCTTCTTCAACTAAAGCTCTTATTTTGTCTATTAAATCTATACACATATATTCTATTTTTCAATATTATAATATTTGGGAAACAATGAATTATCAAAAATATCATCTGCCATCATATCATCAATTTCTTTTGGAAATTTTATTTTTTTATATAATGCATTATTCAACACTTCAAAACCACCACCAGAAGAAATTGTTCCAAGAAAATCTTTTACATCATCAATTTTTTGATAATGATCCGGATTATGAAAAAATCGCATATATTCTTGTAATACTTTATAAACGTACATAAAGTCTTTTAGATTAGTTGCATAACTCCCGTATAGACGAATCTTTTCCGCTTGCGCCAAACCGTCTTTCAACCCTTGCCTGTACTGTGTTTCACGGTTTTTTCCATCCAAAATGCGAACCTACATTTTATCAAGCGGACTCTTTTAAAAGCGCATTCGCACTCCTTGAGCGTTCTTTCAAGTGCATTGCCTGATGTTCAATCTATTATTTTTCCATTCACCACTTTCACTGGGTTCGCAGGTTGAGTCAGTGTAGAATATACCATGCATGTTTTAGCTATATCTTCATCATCCGTAAAAAAAGGGTTCATGCCCTTCCAAAAGAAAAAGCGCCTTGCAAGAGAATGTTCAGCACAGCATGGGACAGCAATGAAATTCCTGACATTAAGCAAAACATCGAAAATTTCCCGCGCATTATCCCCACTAATGTTTACCCTGCCCGGTATCTTTTCTGGATTGTCTACGGGAAACATGAGCAGTTCAAAATTTTTTACCGACTTACGGCATTTGAGACAACGCTGAGGAAATCCGGTAAAAATATTCACAGTTCCGTAATATGTAGTAGCGACAGGGAGGGCCGGGTCGCGAATGAAGTCCAGTATTTGAGGTCCTGGTAACGAATTTAAACGGATCTGGTACATGCGCTCTGCATCACTGGGGAATTTCTGTATCGTCTTTGTGAAGCTTGGCGTCATTATCACCAAACCATTAATAAAACCCTCTATCGGAATGGTTGGAGCCTTTTTCAGGGCTTCAACAATAAAAAACAGGTCATTATTCGGCTTTTGACCCGGAGCATAATCCGGCAGGGCATTTTCAACCACATATGTACGGTCTTTTCCGAGAGATTCCGGCTGTACCTGCGTACTGGCAGCCGGATTACTTTTTTTAAGCTTCTCCAGTCTGTTCCGGGCTGTATCGCGGAGGTCGATAATATTGTAAGGACCGTAATTATCTACGCCACGATCAAAGCACCAATCGAGAGCATTGTCTTTTATAATTTCAGATAGTACATTTTGATTGGTTAACTTTTCAATCGCCTCTTCCACCTTATGGCATTCTTTTATGTTCATGAAACTTTTTACAGAATTGACAAACTCGTCATAAGAGAGAGGCTGCTTCGCTGTTGCCGTGCCGATTTTATTCGCAGATTCTATGTCTCTCTTTCTGGCCAATTCAATGTTGTTCACTATCTCTTCCGCAAGTCCCCGGTCGGCCAATTTTTTTGCAGCTGCTATGCGCAAGTGCGTAATATGGTCATATTTCGCAATTTGGGTAAGCACTTCCTGATTGGTCAACTTCTCAACAGCTGCTTCGCGAACGCGAATGTCTATATCATTTTTGGCCAAGTCAGCCAGAAAGCTTTGGTTAGTCAGTATCCGTACTGCATCAATTCTTATGCCCTCGTTACGGCTCTTCTTTGATTTTCTAATAATATCAGTGAATATAACCCGTGCAAGAGTCTGATCGGTTAATTTGTCGAGCGCTGCTACTCTGATATAGGAAATAGCGCTATTCTCAGCGATATCCGCGAGCGTAGTTTGGTCAGTAATTTTTTGTATTATCTTCAGCAATTTGTCGAGCGCTGCTGCTCTGATATGGGAAATAGCGCTATTTTCAGCGATATCTGCGAGCGTAGTTTGGTCAGTAAGTTTTTGTATTATCTTCAGCAGTGCTGTGTCGTTATGCGCGGAGTTTTTAGCAAGCTCAACCAGTACGTCTTGGTCGGTCAACCGTTGCAAAGCCGCGTCACGTACAGCTAAAAGAGGAGCATTTTTATATACTTCTGCTAATTTTAGCTGGACTGTTTCCTTGCTCACAGCTTTCAAAGCTTTTTCCTTATTTTTGCTTTGCCATGACGGCTTGAAAAACCACATGCTGAACCCTCCTCAGGTGACAGTTTCACTCGTGCGGAACAACGCTTCCTCAATCCACCGTCCCCTGATGGATTCCCGCAACGATCCAATAATGTCCAGACACAGCCTGCATACTCCCCGTGCTGGTAATCGTGGTAATGGCCCTTTCAGGGCGTTATAGGATACTCCGATGGAATCGGCGAACACAAGGGTCTTTTGAATAATCAAGTTTCCCGGCGATCCCACTGAATTTTGCCGCTGCTTTTTTTAAACTTGCGTAAAAGTATATACACGGCTCCGGTACCGCCGTCTTTGGCCCGTGCGCTGCAAAAAGCCAGCACCACCCGCTTCAGGGGGTTCTGGGTCAGCCATTCCCGCAAATTTTGCCGTAAAATCCCAAGCCCTCCCGGGGAATTTTTGCCTCGCCCGGTGACCACGATCAAAAACCGCTGGCTTTTATTGTAAGCCTGATGGATAAAATTGATTAAAGTTTCCCGCGCCTGTTCCGCATTTTGCCCATGCAAATCGACAGTGGCCTCCGGACTGTACTGCCCGGCCCGCAATTTGGTCGCTACCAGCGGATCAAACCCCACAACATGGCCTTCAAAAAATTCCTCCGTGTATTCCAGAGCAAATTCAATTTTGCCTTCTAAAAAATCTTTCAGGTAATTTGCCTCGACAACGGAAACCTTGGCTTCAGCCTTAAGTTTAAGCGGCAAATCCCGGCCTTTGCCGTCAACCGGACTCACTCCGCGCATGGCTTCGGCAAAAAGTCCGGCCTCCTGTTCTTCCAATTCGGACAAAGCTGAAAGCGCGTTCAGCCCGGCGGGAGCGCCAGACGGGCGGCCGTTTTTTTTCAGCCCCGCCGGGGCGGCCTTTTGGAAACCCTGAGCGGCCATTGCCTCCTGAAACACCGCCGTTTCCCGGTCATCGCTCTTTACCCGCGCATTGGGACTGGTTGGCCTGTCTTGCTGTTTTTGTTCATTCCCGATTTTTTTGTCAAAGTTTCCTTTATGGCCCGGAACCCGTTTGCCCGGCGTAAAGCTATATTGCAAGGTCTGAAAAGGATTGAAAAAAACCTCCGCGTCCGCTCCACCCGCGCCCGCTCCATCCGCGCCTTGACGCTCCTTGGCTGCAAGCCCAGCGGCCTCCCCGCCACCCCGCGCCAACGGCGGGCGAAACGGCAATTCAGGCGGATTGGGCGTTTTTTGCGTTGTCTGTTTCTTTTTTCCCATGGCGAAAACCCGCGGTTTTTTATAGATATATCTTATTCAGAAGCAAGCTTGAAAATACGGCAGCTTTGGGCAGAAATAGGGACTGCCGGAATACGCTTGATATCCGGGAAGCTTCAATGTATGCTTTGATCAGATGTGCCTTTCTTAGAGCATTTTACGCTTGAAATGCTTGCTTAACGGCGAGCTTTCGCTCGCCTGCACAAGGTTTTATTTAATGATTGGTATTTCAAAACTGTACTGCGGGCAAGTGGAAACTTCCGACGCTCTGCGCTACGGGCGTAGCTCCGGCAAACTCCCCGCGCATTTGCTGCAATTTTCGCAAGACAAAAAACCGGTGGTGGTCTGGAACATGACCAGACGCTGCAATCTGAAATGCGTCCATTGCTACGCGCAAGCCCAAAGCACGCGCGGGAAAGACGAAATTTCCACCAGCCGTGCCCAAACCCTGCTGGAGGATCTGGCTGCTTTCGGGGCGCCGGTCATACTTTTTTCCGGAGGAGAACCCCTGCTGCGGGAAGATTTGCCGGAGCTTGCCGGCTACGCCGTGGGCAAGGGCATGCGGGCGGTCATTTCCACCAACGGAACCCTGATCAGCAAGGAAAAAGCCCGTAAACTCAAAGCCGTCGGGCTGTCCTATGTCGGCATCTCCCTGGACGGCGCCGAAGAAATACACGATAAATTCCGGGCTGTGCCGGGTTCTTTCAAACAGGCCCTGCGCGGAATAGAAAACTGCAAGGCCGAAGGCCTCAAGGTCGGCTTGCGCTTTACCATAAACCGGCGCAATGCTTCAGAAATTCCGAAAATATTCACCCTGCTGGAAGATCTGGATATTCCGCGCATCTGTTTTTACCACCTGGTTTATTCCGGCAGGGGATCGGAGTTGGTAAAAGAAGACCTGAACCACCAGGAAACACGGCAGGTGGTTGATCTCATCCTGGACAAAACCCGCGCCCTGTTCGAGAAGGGTTTGAGCAAAGAGGTGCTCACGGTGGATAACCACGCTGACGGCCCTTACCTCTGGATGCGTCTGCAAAAGGAAGACCCTGAACGCGCCGCCGAAGTTTTCCGGTTGCTGCGCTTCAACGAAGGGAACAGTTCCGGGCGCGGTTTTGCCTGCATATCCTGGGACGGGCAGGTGCATGCCGACCAGTTCTGGCGCAACCACAGCTTCGGCAACGTACTGGAACGGCCTTTTTCAGCAATATGGACGGATCCGGAAATAACGCTTCTGGCCAAGCTGAAGGAAAAACATAAATATATTCAGGGGCGTTGCGCCAAATGCCGCTTTCTTGACGTCTGCGCGGGAAATTTCCGCGCCCGGGCTGAAGCCGTATATGACGACGTATGGGCGCCTGACCCGGCCTGTTATCTGACTGACGCTGAAATCGCGCCGGCGGATCAGTAGTATGTCACACTTAAAACTTCGCTTCGCTACGTTTGAAGTGCGAAGATCGCAAAGCAAAAAACGTGGTTTTTGCTTTGCTCCGCCGCCTTAAGGCGGCGTGCCGGGCTTGTCCGCCCGGCGGCCAGTACGCTGTTTGATCTGCATTTTTAAGCGGGACAGCGTACTAGACCGCATAGCGCGCGGACTTCCGGTGATGGAAATTTTGCCGACCTGTTCTCAAGCATAAGGAAATATAATGACCGCTTTCTTCCGGGGCAGACGCCTCCGCTCAGGTTCCGCCATGCGCGAGCTGGTTCGCGAAAACTCATTGCGCGCCAGCGATCTGATCATGCCCTATTTTGTCCTCGAATCAGCCGGGCGGGGCATAAGAAAACCTATTGACTCCATGCCCGGACAATTCCAGCTTTCGTTGGACGAACTGGATGAACAGGCGGCCAAAGCCGCGGGAATGGGGCTTAAAGCCTGCATCCTTTTTGGCATTCCGGCCCGCAAAGACCCTCTTGCCTCCGGCGCCTACGCGAAAGACGGCATTGTACAGCAGGCCGCGGCCAGACTGAAAAAACGGCATGGAGACAAGCTTATAGTCATAGCCGATACCTGCCTTTGCGAGTATACCTCGCACGGACACTGCGGAACGCTTGCCCCCGGCGACCGGCAAGGCTTGGTGCTGAATGACCCGACTCTGGCACTGCTCGCCAGAACGGCTTTGAGCCAGGCTGAGGCCGGGGCCGACATTATCGCGCCCTCCGATATGATGGACGGCCGGGTTGCGGCCATCCGGCAGGCTTTGGACGCAAACGGCTTTGATCAGGTGCCGGTTATGTCTTATGCGGTGAAATACGCTTCGGCTTTTTACGGCCCCTTCCGCGAGGCTGCCGAATCCGCGCCCCAAAGCGGCGATCGCCGCTCCTACCAGATGGATCCGCCCAACGCCAGGGAAGCTCTGCGCGAAGCCAGGGCGGATCTGGACGAGGGGGCGGACATGCTTATAGTCAAACCGGCCGGGCCTTATCTGGATATAGTGCGGCAGGTTCGCGACCGCTGCCCTGTGCCCATAGCCGCTTACCAGGTCAGCGGAGAGTACAGCATGATCAAGGCCGCGGCGCAAAACGGCTGGATCAACGAACGGGAAGTCATCCTGGAATCGCTCATAGGCATTAAGCGGGCCGGCGCGGATATGATTATCAACTACTTTTCAGAATACCTGCTGGAAAATAAACTGGCCGGCTGACGAGATCAATGCATGCGGCATCCATCGACAATACCGCCGGACGGCGTTCCCAAGCTGCGCCTGCTAGCCTGGGAAATAACCCGCTCCTGCAACCTGGCCTGCAAACACTGCCGGGCTGCGGCGCATCCTGAAGCGTACCCAGGAGAACTCACGCGGGCGGAAGCCGTAAAGCTTATTTCCGGCTTCGCCGAAACCGGCGCGCCCATAATCATTTTTACCGGCGGCGAACCTTTAATGCGCCCGGACGTTTTTGATCTGGTCAGTTGCGCCGACGCTCAAAAGCTGCGTTGCGTGCTGGCTACCAACGGCACCCTGATTACCCCGGACATCGCCCGGGACATGAAAAAATCCGGTATTCAGCGCTGCTCCATCTCCATAGACGGGCTGGACGCTTCCACCCACGACGCTTTCCGGGGGCTGCCCGGAGCTTTTTCCTCCGCCATGGCCGGCATTGCGCATCTGAAAAAAGCCGGCCTGGAATTTCAGATCAATACCACCATCACCAGAGACAATCTGACCGGCTTCAAAGATATTTTCAAACTGGCCGACAGCCTCGGCGCCGCGGCCTGGCACATTTTCCTGCTTGTGCCCACAGGCCGGGGGGCTGAAATTCAGGATCAAATGATTAGCGCGGAAGAATATGAAGCGATTTTAAACTGGTTCTATGATTTTCGCAAAACCACCCGCATGCAGCTTAAAGCCACCTGCGCTCCGCATTATTACCGCGTCATGCGCGAGCGGGCCAGAGCCGAGGGGATAAAGGCGACCCCGCAGAACTTCGGCCTGGATGCAGTGACCCGCGGCTGCCTCGGCGGTACCGGCTTTTGTTTCATAAGCCATACCGGAGACGTGCAGCCTTGCGGATACCTTGACCTGCATTGCGGCAATGCGCTGCAACAGCCTTTCCCGGAAATCTGGCGCACGTCCGCGCCTTTTCTGCAATTTCGCAACCAGGCTGAATATGAAGGCAAATGCGGATATTGCGAATATCATAAAGTGTGCGGCGGCTGCCGGGCCAGGGCTTACAGCCTGACCGGAAGATACATGGCGGAAGAGCCTTTATGCCGGTATGTTCCCGGACAGCGCGCCGGGGAATTACGCAAAGAGACGGAAAAACCTTGCTGACTGAACCGGAAAGACGCTGTCTGAATCTCATTCAATCCGGGTTTCCCCTGGAAAAACGCCCTTACGCCGCATTGGGAAAAACCCTGCATCTGGATGAACAGGAAGTTTTTGCAATAGTGCAAAGCCTGTACGCCAAAAAAATCATCCGCAGGCTGGGCGCAAACTTTGACTCAGCCAAACTCGGTTTCAAAAGCACCCTCTGCGCGGCCAAAGTCCCTGAAGACAAACTGGCCGGGTTCATCCATGCGGTGAACAGCCTGAAGCACGTCACGCATAATTACCTGCGCGACCACAGTTATAACGTCTGGTTCACGGTGATAGCCCCGGCCTGGGAGGATATTCTGGACGACCTGCGCGGGCTGGAAGAAGAAACCGGGGTGCGGATACTTAACCTGCCCGCCTCCGGCATGTATAAAATAAAAGTGGATTTCGACACAACGTTTCAACCCGCAACCTGTTCCGCCAGCCGACCGGCTCCGGATCCGGCGGACGGGAAGCGAACGGATTGCCCCTCCCCGCAGGAAGGAGTGACGGAAATATATTCCCGGCAAAGCCGGGAACCACGCGGAAATCTCCCCTAAAGGTAAAAGCTTCAAACCATAAAGGAAACTTCGATGAAAAAACACTCCTCAGCCAAAATCAATCCCGCTGTCCGGGCTGTGCTGACAGCGCTGTCGCTGGCTCTGCTCTTTCTCCCGGCCTGTTCTCCGCAAAACCCCAAAGCCGCGGGGGAAGATACATCCCCGCCGGCGCAGGCTTACTCCGTACTCGGCAATACCGCGGCTTTGCCCGCGCAAAACGGAGCGGATTACCCGCCGGATCATCCGGCGCAAAACCCCGCCGGACCCAACTTCCCGGAAGAACTGTACCAGACTTCCAACTCCTGTTTCAAGCTGGAGTTACGCGCCCCCTTCACCGGCAATGAGCTTATAGACGAGCAAATCGGCAGTTGGGAAGAAGCCCTGCGCAATGACGCCGCCCGGAGCTTCACCAAGGCTTGCGCCGCCCGGAGCGGCTCCGTCCGGTCAAATTACGGCGAGCCCGACTATTCCCTGGAAGTAACCCACGAAACCAGCAGCACCCCCGGCGGGGTCATTTCCGTGCTTTTCCTGCCCAGCACTTATACCGGCGGAGCGCACCCCGTCACGGAAGTCGTGACCATGAATTTCCATTCCCAAACCGGGCAGAAACTTGCCTACAGCGATATTTTCGCGGATACCCGCGGGCTGTTGAGCTTTTTATCCGCTCACGCGCGCAAAGTTTTTCGTCCCACTCTGGGGGCATTCTGGGACGCCAACCCGGATATGGCCGAAGGATTGGAGGCCGAACCGGAAAACCTGAGCAGCTTCGTTTTAAATCCCCAGGGCCTGGTGCTGATTTTCCCTCCCTATCAGATTGCTCCTTATTCTGAAGGAATACAATCCTGCCTGGTTCCGCTGGATCTGCTCCTGCGCTTTAAGCCCAAACCCGGAATCTGGAATTAAAACCATGTATTGCTTACAGCATTTAACGCTTGAAAGGAGTATTCCATGCCGCAGGTCGTGACGCATGTATGGCAGAGATGGACAGGGCTGACGGGGCGCGGCCGCCGATCCTTTTACGAGTGGCGTGACGGCATGAGCCCCATCGGACGCCTGTGCCTCATATTGGCAGCGGCGGCGGGCATCGGCCTGTGTTCGCGGATCGCCATCCCCTTGCCCTTTACGCCGGTGCCGTTATCCTTGCAGACTTTCGGCGTGGCGGCTGCCGCCGTGACCATGGGCCGGGGATGGGGGGCGGCCTGCATGGCCGTCTATATAGCCTGCATCGCCCTCGGCGCCCCCTGGACGGTCAGCGGAGCCGGCGGTTCGGCCGTATTCGCCGGGCCGACAGCCGGATACCTGCTGGGTTTTGTGCTTGAAGGGGCGGTTCTGAGCTTTTTTACCGCCGATCCGGCCCGCTGCCGCTGGCTCCCGCTGTGGGGACTGATTTTTGCCTGCGATGTCGTCCTCGTGCTCATGCCGGGCACGCTGTGGATATGGAGCTGGCTGGAAGCCGCCGGGCAGCCGGCCACACTGCTGGATGCGGCGGCCAAGGGTTTCTTCCCCTTTATCGCCGTGGATGCCGTGAAATCCGGCCTGTCGGCGGCGGTTGCAGGCTGGCTTGGGCGGCGTTGACCATGCTGAAAGCAAAAACGCAGACCATCGTCATAAAGCTGGGCACCAGCGTGCTGACCGGCGGAACCAGATCGCTCAACCGGGCGCGTATGGTGGAAATTGTACGCCAATGCTTCCTGGCCCGCGAACTTGGACACCGGATCATTCTGGTCACCTCCGGAGCCGTGGCCGCCGGGCGCGAGCATCTCGGCTTTCCGGATCTGCCCGGCGGCATCTCCAGCAAGCAAATGCTGGCCGCGGTCGGGCAGTGCAGGCTTATCCACATCTGGGAACAGCTGTTCGCCATTTACGGCCTGAACATAGGGCAGATGCTGCTTACCAGGGCGGATCTGGAAGACAAGGAACGTTTTTTGAACGCGCGCGACATGCTGAACGCTCTGCTTGAACATCAGATCGTGCCGGTCATAAATGAAAACGACGCCGTGGCCATTACCCAAATCAAGGTGGGCAACAATGACATTCTGGGCGCCTTGGCCGCTGTGCTGGCCTCCGCCGACCAGCTCCTTCTGCTCACCGACATGCCCGGGCTGTTTACCGGCGACCCGCGCATCAACCCGGAAGCCGAACTGATCCGCGAAATCGCCAAAATTGACGATACAGTGCGCCTGCTGGCCGGGAAAAGCGTTTCCGGCCTGGGCACCGGAGGCATGAGCACAAAAATCCAGGCTGCCGACGTGGCCACCCGGGCCGGAATCAAAGTCGTAATCGCTCTGGGCGACAAACCGGAACTTATAGCCGGAATTATCGCCGGAGAAAATATCGGCACAACTTTCCTGCCGGCCGCAAGCCCGCTGGAAAACCGCAAACACTGGCTTTTCGGAGCCTCGCCTTCCGGGGAACTGCAAGTTGACGCGGGCGCGGCCAAAGCCTTGAAAGAACAGGGCGGTTCACTCCTGCCCAAAGGCATCACCGGAGTAAGCGGCACCTTCACCCGCGGGGCGGTGGTGCGCATTGTCGATCAAAAAAACCGCGAACTGGCTCTGGGAGTTGCTCAATACAGCAGCGAGGCCATGAGCGGCATCGCCGGAAAATATTCCAATGAAATAGCGGACATTCTGGGCTATGAGCATGGGCCGGTGGCCGTACACCGCGACGATCTCATCCTGCTCGGGGCAAATTACTGATATCCGCATTGAAAAGTGAACTTTTCCCTGCGGAGGATCGTCAACCGGAAAACGTGGTTTTCGGTTGACTCTCGCCGCTTCGCGGCGACATCAGCCGTACGGCTGATGTTCAGATTTCCATGCGGAAATCTGTATGCGGATTCGGAATAAAAATTGCGCCCTGCAATTTTATTATAAGGAACAAAAAATGAACAGCAAGCAACCTGATAATGCGGACGCTGGCAAGCTGCGTGAAATTGCGCGGAAGGCCAGGGAAGCCTCGTATAAACTGGCCGCCTTGAATACGGGCGGCAAGAACCGGTTGCTGCGCGAACTGGCCGGCCTGCTTGAACAAAAAACCCCGGAAATTTGCGCGGCCAATGCCGTGGATATGCGGGAAGCCGAAGATGCGGGCCTGAGCGGAGCCATGCTGGATCGCCTGCTGCTCACCCCGGAGCGCCTGGCCGCCATAGCAGGCGGTGTGCGGCACGTGGCCGATCTGGAAGACCCGGTGGGCCGGGTGCCGGACGGGCGCGACCTGGACTGCGGCCTGCGCCTGTTCCGCCGCTGCGTGCCGCTGGGAGTTGTGGCGGCCATTTATGAAGCCCGCCCCAACGTGACGGTGGATATATCCGCGCTGTGCCTGAAAACCGGCAACGCGGCAATTTTACGCGGCGGCGGGGAAACCGGGCATACCAACCGGGTTTTAGCCGGAATCATCCGGCAGGTTCTCCTGCGCAACGAGCTCCCGGCCGAGGCCGTCCAAAGCCTGACCGACCCCGGCCGCGCGCAGCTTGAAGCTTTGCTGCGGCTTGACGCGGACGTGGACGTGCTTATTTTGCGCGGCGGCGCCGCAATGCAGAAATTTTGCCGGGAACATTCGCGCATCCCGGTAATTTGCGGAGGCATAGGCCTCTGCCATATATTTGTCGATAAAAGCGCCCGGCAGGATCTGGCCCTGCCGGTGCTGGCCAACGCCAAACTCCAGCGCCCCGGCGTGTGCAACTCCATGGAAACCGTCCTCATCCATGCGGACATTGCCGCTGAATTCATCCCCAAAATGCTTGCTTATATGGGCAGCCGGGGAGCGTCGTTCCATCCGGACGCGGGCGCGCAGGCGTATTTTCCCGCGGACTGCCCCTACCCGGTCAGACCGCTGGCGGAAAGCGAACTGGAGCGCGAATGGCTGACCCCGGATATGAACGTGATTGTCACGCCGGATCTGGATGGAGCGCTTTGGCACATCCGCCGGCACGGCAGCGGACATTCGGATTCCATTCTTACCGAAAACATGGAAACCGCCGAACGGTTCATCCGGGAAGTTGATTCCGCCGCCGTATACGTCAACTCCAGCACCCGCTTTACCGACGGCGCGGAATTCGGTCTGGGCGCGGAAGTCGCCATCAGCACTCAAAAGTTGCACGCCCGCGGCCCCATGGCCCTGGAAGCGCTTACCACCTATAAATGGATCGCCCATGGCGATTATACGGTGCGGAAATAGCCGGCCCTTAAAAAGCATATAGCATATTTGAAATATATTTGCTTTGCCTGCGCTTTTGGAATAAAAAAATTCATATGCGCAGTTATGGCAAAAAAATTGGCTCAGCCCTTGCTCTGGCCTGCTTCCTTCTTCTGGGCGCCTGTTCCGCCCGCGTCAGCACGGAGGACATACGCTCCAGTCTGAATGCCGGCAATTATGAAGATTTGCAGGAAAAAATGCAAACGGCCCACGAGGAGCATCAGGAATTTGTCACCGCCCTTAACCTTGCGCGGGTTTATCAATTGCAGGGCCGCTGGCGGGAATCCATCGCCCTGTATGATTCCGGCCTGCGCATTTTGGAAGAATATGAACAACGCGCCATTATCAACCTGCGTGAAGCGCTGGGCACGGTCGGCTCAATTTTAATCGCCCGGGGCAGCAAAGATTATTTCGGCACCGGTTATGAGCGTACCCTGCTGCATACGTTCAATTCCCTGAATTACCTTATGTTGGGCGATTTTACCGGCGCTATGGTGGAAATGCGCAAAATGGAGCAACGCCAGGAACTCTGGCTGGCCGAGGAAGAGCGTCGTTTGCAGGAACACCTGGAAGACCTGCGCGAAAGAAGTTCCGCAAACTATGACGATTTGAGCGGGCTGCCGGCCAATTACACCATGACCGCGCTTTTAAACGACCCCCGGACAAAGGCTGTCGCCAGATCCTACCAGGATGCCTTTTCTTACAGTTTGAGCGCGATCGTCTGCCGTCTGGCAGGCGACCCGGACTATGCCGCAATCAGCCTGCGCCGGGCCGCCCTGCTGGATCAAAATGCCCGGATCCTGTTCAGCGCCGCCTGGGGCAAAGGTAAAATCACAGCCGGCCAGTGGGAGCCTGTCATTCCCAAAGCGCCTTCCGCCCAACCTTCCCTTGCCCGGGTATTGAACGTGCTTAAGCCCTCGTCAGACGCCAAAGGTAAAAATAGCCAGGAAATAAGCGTGATTGTTTTTTGCGGCCTGGCTCCGGCTCTGCACATGGAACGCGTCCGCATCCCGGCGCCTTATATCGGTTACGTGCTGGTGGATTTGCCCGCCTTTTTTCCGCCCCTGCAATACGGGACACCCACGGTCGAAAGTTCAACCGGCCAAGGCTTGCCCCTGTATGCTTTATTGCATACAGACCTGCTCGCCTACCGCACCTTGAAGGACGAATTGCGCTATGAGGTAGGTTCCGCCATTGCGCGCGCGGTTTCACGCGCGGCCATCGCCGGCGCGACATACGCCGCTGCCGCGAGCAACAAAAACACGCAGAGCTTCGCCCCGCTTTTGGGGGCGCTGGCCACGGGCATCATGGATTTATTTTCCTCCGGCGCCTCGCAGAATGTGCGCAACTGGGAATTGTTGCCGGCGGAGGCGTACCTGTCCCAGGGCCAGGTGCGGAAAGGCGAAAGCGTGCGCATACAAATTGAGCGGGAAATGGTGGAAATAGATTTACCTCAGGAGGCAAACGGAGTAATTATCATTGTATCACATGCAGCAAAAGCAAAAATGAGGGTCGATTATGTGGCATACTAGTGTAAAAATATTCATCACGGCGTTGTCCGTGTATGCCTTGAGCGCTTGCAGCCCGGTGAGCGTGGAGTATACCGACAACAAAGACGTTTATGTCGATACGAAACAGTACAGGCAGGAAGGCGCTTTTCTGTTTGTTTACGCCACCCTGCGCAATGATGATGACGATGACGTCAATAACAGCGTATACCGTGTGGAGTGGTACAACGACGATGACATCCTGCTGGAAAAAACCAGCTGGCGTCCGGCCCAGGTGAAAGGCGGCGCCGCCGTGCATGTGCGCGAGCGTTCCACCATACCCGGAGCGACCAAAGCCAACATAGTCATTTCCAATGACGCGCGTTGAATGTTTGTTTCAGGCCGCAACCGTAATCATTTCCAATGACGCGCGTTGAATGTATTCCCGGCAAAGCCGGGAATCAAGCGGAAATCTCCCTGAACAGGGAGAGGTTTCAGACCATAAAGGAAACTTTAATGAACAAAAAAACGATTTTTTCCAGCCATACGCTTGCGCTTTTCGCTCTGCTCTGCCTTGCGCTTCTGCTCCTGGACGGGTGTACCGGGCCGAGAACCGGACGCCTGCAGGGCGGCGGAGACACCCAGTACGGGGATCCCAATGATGTTGAAACCATAACCAGCGCCTGGGGTTCCACCGACTTGCAGCTTACGGCGGAAAGCATGACCCAGTCGCTTCTGGACTCCAGGTGGATCATGCATGCCGCCGAGCCGCCCAAAGTCCGCCTGCGCGAGGTAAGAAATCTCACCTCCGAACATATTGACACCAAATCCATTACCGACAAAATCCGGGTACAGCTGCTCAAATCCGGCGCAGTGCGCTTTTTGGCCGATACCGCCAACCTGGGGGAAGTTGCCGCCGAGCGGCAATTCACCGAAGCGGCCACCAGGCGGACGGAAAACAAACTTATGGCCGACACCGACTATATAGTCACCGGCACTGTGCGTTCCATCCGCAAAACAACCAAACAGGCAGCCAGCGTTTTTTATCAGATCACCATGGAACTGGTTGACCCGCAAAGCGGCGAAATTTTATGGGCCGATGAAAAAGAGCTGAGCAAAAGCACAACCACGCCCAAAATAGGCTGGTAGGGCAAGATCATGCTGAAAAAACACTCTGTCGCAATAGCCATAGGCTTTATTCTGGCGTATTTCGCCATCCCCGTTCACGCCTCCGGAGCAGTCAAGCTCAGGCCGATCGTTGAAGCGAATAAACAGGTGCTGGTTTTGCCCTTCAGCAGCAAAATCCAGCAGGAAGAATACCAGGCCATTCAGGAGGGTCTTCTGCAAACTCTGGAAGCCGGTGTCGCCGCCGCTCTGCAAGGCTACGGCATTGGCGCGGAGCAGTACGCCGAGGCTGTTTCGGACGGAAGCCTGAAGCTTGACCTCCCCGCTTCCGGAGAAGTTGCGCCTCCTCTCACCGCGGATTCCGAGACGGTTCCCGCGGCGGAATTGACCATGATGGAACTGGCCAAAGCCGGCGGATATGATTATGTCCTCACCGCTAGCATAGTTTTCCTGCAAGCGGAACTAAAACCCGCGATTCAGGCCGGTGACCGGAAAATGAGTTCCGTAAGGGCGCAGGTTCGTTGTTCTTTCCGCCTCACGGCCACAGACGGAAGTTCCAGGTCTTTTTCCGGCATGAGCGCCGGGGAAGCGGCCAAAAGCATTATCGCTGAAAGCGCGGCAAAGAACATGCTGGACGGCGACGGAGACGACGCATATCAGGTAATCAACCGGGCGGTTATTGCCGCGGCGCAAAATACGGCCCGTAAGCTTGCCGACCCGGAGTCCGGCGATTACGATGCCGCTAAAAGCGGCGGGAGTCCATACGGTTCGGGCGACGTCCAGACGGACAGCGAATATTACCAGGATAGTCCGGGGAAAAGGCTTAAGCCTTAGAGCATTTCATTGCGCGCAGAAGGAGCGTCTCAGCAGTTTAGAGCATTTTAACATTGAAAATGTTGAAATGCTCTGGCGGCGGGTACCGCCGCCCGCCCCGCAGGTGTAGGCGAAACTTGTTTCGCCGTAAAGCGCCGGAGGGAGCGCCTCAAAGTTAAATTGCCTTAATGTTGAGACGCTTTCTTTTTATGATATCATTCAAAGTCTTTAAAGTAGGCGAACTCGTCCTCTTCCTGCGTTGCCGGCTTCTTTGAAAGCTGTTCAGGCGGACTGCCCTCGCTGGCCACGGGCGCTGCCGCAGCCGCAGGCTGCATTTTTTTTACCACATCCAGAGCCTGCAGCGCCGCGGTTAGAGACGCCGACCCTGTCGCCTTGCTCAACTCAAGATAACTTTTCGGTTGCGCGGCCTCTGTCCGCGCTTCCGTCTCGCCCTCCTCGTTCGGGGGTAATTCCAGAACGCAGGCGTCTCCGCTCATGGGCGTCACGATACAACGGTTGCGCCCTTCTTTTTTGGCCTGATACAAAGCGGCGTCGGCGGCGTTCAACATCATCTCGAACAATAAATCCGACTGCACGTTGCCCGAAGAAGATAAAAGCACGCATACGCCTATGCTTACCGTCATGGGCATGGGGGTGCCTTCAAACACAAGGGTATCGGCCTCAACGGCTTTCCGCACACGTTCCGCGGCTACCAGGGCATCTTTTTCATTGGCGTCGGCGAAAAAAAAGACAAATTCCTCTCCGCCCTGCCTCCCCATGAAATCCGGCGAACGCAAATTTTTGTCCGCCACCTTTACCAGATGTTTAAGCGCGGCATCTCCGGCGCTATGCCCGAAAGTATCGTTGAAATGTTTGAAGTAATCCACGTCCAGCATCGCCAGGGCACAAGGCTTGCCGGTGAAAACAGCTTTTTGGATCTCGATTTCAACCCGTCCGAAAAAGGAACGGCGGTTCAGACTCCCGGTTAAAGTGTCATGTTCGGCAAGATATTTGAACTTTTCCTCACTCTCGCGTAAAGCCAGCAAGTTGGCGCTGCGCAGGTGGATTTCCTCGGTAAGGGAAGCAATCAGCTTGGCAAGGGCATTCTGCCGCACGACCAGATCCTCCCTGGCCGCGGCAAGGCTGGTTACCATAGAATTAAAAGCGGTGGCGAATTCGCCCATAAAAACCATCCGCTGGGTAAAGTCGCCGCCCGCTACCTGCTGGATCTGCCAGATCATATGCTCCAGATTGGCTTGTAAGGCTTTCATGGCGCCAAAGACAAAACCGCGCTTCGGAATGGGTTCGCGCACAAGCCCCCGGGAAAAATTCAACAAAACTTCACGCAAAGCCATAAAAGTTCCATGCGCATTGCAAAAATCCTGATCGTCAGCAAATTCAGGCATAATTTCAGGTGGTTGAGACGCCAGCAAAAGGTTCTTGAAATGCTCAATCATCAACTGGGTTAATTCTTTATCATCAGGCATAGTTCTCAGGGTCACCGCATTTTGGTTATTTAAGGTTGCGGACAACAGCACAAACGACTACCATACCAAATTACCAGGGCAGATGCATACTGTTAAAATGCTTTAAAGCAATTTAATTTTGAGACGCCCCCTCCGGCGCTTGACGGCGAAACTTGCTTCAGCCGTTGCTGCGCAGCAGCTTACGGATGAAGACAGCAGCGATGTTTCGCCTGCGCCTGCGGGGCGGGCGGCGGTGCCCGCCGCCAGAGCATTTCAACATTTTCAATGTTAAAATGCTCTAATATATGTTACATGTTTTTTTGTATTCCACATAAAGCATCTGACTTTTTGATCAGTATGACGTATGTGTACACCTAATTATGCCACCCAATCAACTTTTTTTTTGGATACTTGCGTTTTTCCTGCCGCTTGCGTCATGCGCCGATCAGCAGCTTTCCCTCTGGCCTGACGCGCTGCAGGAGCAAAGCTTGAGCGAAACTCCCAGGCTGGTAAAGGAAGACCCGGCAGGCCCGGTACCCCTGCCGCGGATACCGGAACCGCTGCGCCTGGACGCGCAAAGGTATGCGGAATACGCGGCCGAGACTGATGCCGCGCAACATGACCGGGATGTAACAGCGGTCTATGCTTACAAAGTCGAAGTAACGGCACCCGATGCGCCGGAAATTGAAGCTCTCTTCAGAAGCGCCAGCCTGCTGGAACAGCTTCGGGACGATCCTCCCGAGTCTATGACCAAACTCGATATGCGCGTCAAGGCCGACCTTGAAACATCCCGCGAGGTTCTTGACGCTTTGGGCTATTACGAGGGGGCAGCCTATTACAGATATATCCGGCATGATGACGAAAGCGGATCCGGAGCCGCGGCTCCGGACGCATCCGGACAGGCAGGGGAGCCTGAACGTAAAAACGTCACGGTGCAAATGCGCTTTCGCCCCGGGCCGCGCTATACCCTGGCCAAAAGCACCATAATTTTTAAAGATGCGGCGGAAATTTTCAAAGACATCCCCGCCCGCCCCCGCAACGCGGCCAGGCCTACCCAACTGGACTCTCTGGCTGACGTCGGGCTTCCCGACGGTTCCTTCGCCATAGCCGAGGATATCTTGAGCGCCGTTGACCGGACGCTGGCCCTTTTGCACGATAACGGATACCCCTTTGCCGAAATAACCGGAACCAGATATATTGCCGATTATGACCAAAAAACCCTGGAAGCGGAAATTACGGCCGAAGCCGGCCCTTTATGCCGCATGGGGACGCTCAAAATAAGCGGCGAATACAATGTCAGCCCGGAATATATCGAATCCCTGCGCACCTGGAGAACCGGGCGCATCTGGAGCGATGCCGCCCTGGAAAGATTCGGTTCCGCCTTGCGCGAAACCGGACTTTTCCAGACCATCAACCTGAAACCGGAGGATGCCCCGGATGAGCACGGGCTGCTTACAGTGAACCTGGAGCTTTCCCCCGCTCCGGAACGCACCGTCAGCGGCGCCCTGAAATACAATTCCGATTTCGGCGCCGGCGTGCAGGCTTCCTGGACGCACCGCAATCTCACCGGGCACGGGGATCGCTTTAACCTTGAACTGCCCCTTTGGCAGGATATGCAAATTTTGTTCGCCCAATATCGCCTGCCTTTTTTTGGGGACACCAGCCAGGATTTTGTGGCGCAGGGGGCTGTACGCGATGAAAATGTCGATGCTTATTCTCTGCGCTCCGTTTCCGCCGCCGCGGGCATTGAACGGCGCTTTTCCAGAAGGCTCAGCGGAAGCGTAAAAATGAGCGGAGAAGGAGGAAAGCTGGAAACTCCGGATGAAGAGGAGGAAACCGATTACTGGATGTTTGGTTTACCCGCAAGCCTCACTTACAGCCACTCCAATAATTTCATGGATGCAAGCGAGGGATTTAAAATAAACCTCCTGGCCGCCCCGTACATCGGAAGCTACAAGAGCGACTTTACGGCGCTGCGCGGACGCATTGACTTTTCCGCCTACCTGCCGCTTATGCCGGACAAGGGCGACGACAAGCTGGTTATGGCTCTGAAAGCCGGCATTGGGAGCGTACTTGGGGCAAACTCGGACAAGATCCCTTCGACCATACGTTTCTACAGCGGAGGCGGCGGCTCCGTGCGCGGCTATGCATACCAGTCCCTGGGGCCGCGCAACAGGAACAACGACCCCTTCGGCGGCGCGTCCATATTCGAATGCAGCGCCGAAGCGCGCTGGAAAATCGACCAGACCTGGGGAGTGGTGGCTTTTATCGACGGCGGCATGGTTTACCACAGCGCGGCTCCGGATCTTGCGGAAGAACTGCGCTGGGGCGCCGGGCTCGGCCTGCGCTATTATACCGTTATAGGGCCGGTGCGCTTTGATGTGGCAACTCCTTTGAACGCCAGAAGCAGTGATGCGCTGATCCAGCTTTATATCAGCATAGGGCAAAGCTTTTGACCAAAAACGTTCTCATCGCAGCGCTCAAAATTTCCGGCGCTCTGCTCTTCCTGGCGCTGCTGGCGGCGGCGGCCTTGATGTTATGGCTGCGCAGCGCCCATGCCGATGGAGTCATCGCGCGTCTTTTAACCGACATCCTGAACGAACAGGGGATCAAGCTGGAGATGCGGAGTTTTTCCGGGCCCTTACCCGGTAAACTCAACATCCGGGAACTCACCTTGTCCGACTCCGCCGGCCCCTGGTTCAGCGCGCGGGAAATGGGCATCCAGGTATACCTGCCCGCTCTGCTCAGGCGCGAGCTGCGCTTTACCCTGGTTTACCTGGAGAATCCCGAATTAACCCGCCTGCCGGAAATCCAAACAAGCTCCGCCGACAGCCGGGCAAAGCCGGACGCCTCCACAGACGCCGCGCAAACAGGCAACAGCGCGCTCCCTTTGCGCCTGCCCCTGGATATACGCCTTGAGGCCATAAAACTTGTCCACGGAAAAATAGGACAAGCCGGGCCGGATACAGCAGTGGACGCGCGGGAAGAGGTTCGGATGCAGCCCCCCCTTCCCTCCATGTCTCTGGAAGTGGAAGGCAGCGCCTATCTTTCCGCACAGGGTCTCAGCGCCGACCTCAAGGCCGCTTTATTGCACCCGGACGGCTCCGGGCTGACCTTGTCCATGCGCGGCGCGCTGCCTGACGCTGCCGCCGCCCCCCCGGAAGACCACCTGGACTTCAAGTTTGCGGCGAACGAAGCAAAAAACGGAATTTTGGCCTGGCTTACCGGCAAGGAGGATCTGCCTGCCTACGCCCTGCAAGCGGAGGCTTCCGGCCCGCCCCGGGACTGGCAGGGCAAAATGCGCTTCACCGCCGGAGAAGAAAAAGAGCGCCTGCTTGAAGTGAACGGAATGTTTGCCTTAAGCTCCGATAAACCTGAAATTGACTTCGCGCACATTATGGATACCAGGCTGACGGCCAGGCTGCAACTTACGGCGGAACCCGGCTCTTCCGCCCCGCAAACGCCGCGCCGTATACTCGGCAGCGGCCTGCATCTCGCCGCGCTGGCCTCCCTGGAAAAAAACGCCGCCCGCGTGGAAACGCTCACGCTTGAAAACACGGATTGGCTGCTGGCGCTTAAAGAATGCAGCGCCGATTTTACCCGGGAGGACAAGCTGTCCCTGCGCGGAAACTTGCTGGCTTTGCTGAAAAATTCCACGCCGCTGGAGAGTCTCAGCCTGGATGAGGATCACGCCGCTGCCTTGAATTTTATTGAGAAAATTAAACTGGACGCGGACATATCCGCGCAAATCGGCAAAAAAACGCCCGCAGCCGATATTCTGCTTGGTCTGCAAGGCCGGGCGGAGGCCGACATCAGCGGAGAAAAACTGCAATTCGACTACAATCTGGACGCATCGCTTATCAATACTCTGGCCGACCTCAAAGCCCTGAGCATTGACGGGATGGGCCTCACGGCCCTGGCCCGGGGAAGCCTGAATCTGGATGACGGCGGGCTGGAAACCCTGCTTGAGGTTTTCAGCGAGAAAAACGCGCCCTGGCAGGACATTGTCGAACGGGCGTTCCAACTGAAAGGAACTCTCCCCGCCGGGCGGCTTTCCCTGAATCTGTCCGCCAAGTCCGATGAAATGACCCAATCCGGAATCAGCGCGGCTTCCCTGCGGCTTGAAGGCTCGGAAATGCTTTGGCCCGCCGCCGCGCCTCCGGGGGTACTGGCGGACGATTTCAGATTGGAGGCGGATTTAACCGGAAGCAGCGGAAAAAGCTACGAACTGCGCCTGAAAACGCTGGAAAGCGGCCTCGTCAGCCTCAGGGGAGAGGCGAACATTGAGAACATTACGCGGCAACCCGGACTGCATTCCAATTTTACCTTCAAACTGGCTTCCTTATCCCCGTTTCTGGAGGGAAACGCCTTCACCGAGCTGTCCGCTCCGTCAAAATCCTCCGCAACTCCGGGCTCTCCCAGACCTCCGGAAACTCCCGGCGCAACGGGCGGCGACTCCTCAAATCCCGGCCATGGCTCCGGTTCGCTCCCCAATCCGCCCGGACTGACCGCCGAAATTCAGACCTCCGGGCCGCTGAGCGCTCTGAAATTCTCCGTCCAAACCCGAACCGGCGGTTTACGCTCCGCCTCCGGCATGCTCATTGACGACATAAATTCCAGCCTGAACGCGGAAAGGACAAGCCAGGGCTTTTCAGGGCAGGCGGAACTGGCCTGTACCATAAACCACAGCAAACCCGTAAACCTGAACGCGGACTGGGAAGTAACCCACGGCCGGAACAATTCCCTCAGCGCCGCCATCCGCAAGCTTAAAATCAAAACCGACGGCATCCTGCTGCAAGCCGGCCTGGAATACACAAGCGATCCCGACGCCCTCAGCGGGGAGAGCCTGCTGGAGATTGAAAACTGGCGCTCCTTGTCGCTTATAAGCGGCCTGAACCTGAGCGGGTCGCCGGCTAAAATACGGATCAAGCTGGAGGAAAACGGGCAAACGCTGCGCGCAAACTGGCAATTCGGCAAACTGGGGATAAATTTTGCCGGCGAAGACAGCCGGAATCCGCGCGACCTCCTGTTCACCCTGGATTCCTCCTCCGGAGACCTGAACATCGCCAATCTCTTCAACACCCCCCAGATAACCATGAATGCAAGGATTGGCGGAGGAAAAGCCGGCAATTTTTCCTGGCGCTCCGGCGAAGCTTCGGTCGTTTCCAGGCAAAAAACCGGTTCCTTCAATCTGACTCTGCAAGGCCGGCAACGCGAAGCGGCCGCGCAAAACCAGGCCGGCCGGGCTGGCCGGAACGCCCGGAGCATAGGTGCCGACGCCCAGGGACTGGCCTTGAACGGCGTCTTCAAGCTTGAACCATTGTCGCTCACGGTGAATGCCTTCAGCCTGAGCTCCAGGGGCGGCGCCCGTAAAATTCAGCTTCAGGAGCCGGCTTTGGTTAATTTGAGCCGGGGACTGCAACTGCCGAAATTAAGCCTGCTCCTTTCAGCGGCCAAAGCTCCCATAACGCCGGGCGGACATGCCGATACGCTTACAGGATCAATACTGGCCTCGGCGGATCTGTCCGGGACGAAATCCGATCTGAAGCTCAAAATACAAAACGTCCCGCTCGGCATTATCTCCCTTGTTTCAACGGCAACGCTGCCGGAAGGGAACTTCAGCCTTGACCTTGACCTGCTCCGGGACGGACGGAAATTGTCCGGAAATATACTGGCGGAAACCAGTCTTCTCCCTGCCGGGAATGAGAGCCGTGATGAAAGCGGCGATGCGGACGGACGCCTGGAAGAAAGCGCTCAAAACACGGACGCCGTGGCGCAGGGCAAAAACCGGACGGTGAAAACCGCGCCCGTGGCCTGCCCGTATCTTTTCCAGCTTTCCGCCGCTTTCTCCCGGGCGCCCTCCCCCGCTTTTCCGCAGCTCAAACCTCAAGACGGCGTCGTCCGGCTCAGCGGGCAGGGGCGCAGCTATTATGCCGACGCTCCCCAGGGTTCTCAAGAGGGCAGCCTGGAATTCGACCTGCCCTTCCGCGCAGAGGACGCCCTTACATTCGAACCCGCTCTTCCCCTGGGCATGCGCCTCAACTGGCAGGGCCCGGCCGGGCCCTTATGGGAACTTTTACCTTTGGGCGAACGCTATTTCAGCGGCTACGGGCGCATTGCCCTGGAACTGCTGGGAAGCCTGCGGGATCCGCAATATCACGGCAGCGCCTACCTGATCGACGGGCGTTACGAAGATAAAATCATCGGCCTGCTGCTTGACGACATCACCCTGGAAGCCAAAGGCGACAGCAGCGAGCTTGGCCTGCTCCTGTCCGCCGGAGACGGGCTGGGGGGTAAAATCGGTCTGCAGGGCGCCCTGCTGCCCGCGGCAAAAACTCCCGGCCAGAGCCGGCGGAGCGGCGCGGACAACGCCGGCCCGAGCATAGCCGTACACGGACAAATCAGCCATTTGCGCCCCTTGCACCGTGACGACCTTATGCTGCAGCTTTCCGGCCTCCTGAGTTTGAACGGGCCGCTTGACACTCCCAAACTAAGTGCCGATATTGAAATTGAACGCGGAGAATACACGCTGATCCCCTCCTCCGGCGCAAGCATAACCACTCTGGAAATAGCGGACGCAACCCGGGAAACCGATGCGCAAACGCCGGCTTTCAGCCCAGATTTTGACGCCACCCTCCGGATTCCGGGCCGTTTCTTCATCCGCGGATATGGGCTGGACAGCGAATGGGCGGGAGAAATTTCCGCCAAAGGATTACCCGGACAAATGGAATTTTCCGGCGACATACGCCCGGTACGCGGCTATTTTAACCTGCTCTCCAAACCTTTTGCCTTTTCCGGCGGCAACATCGCTCTGGGCGGAGGCAAAAAAATCGACCCGATTCTGAACCTGGAACTCAGCCATACCGGGCCGAATATAACCGCTTTCGCCGACATCACCGGCACAGCCGCCAGACCGGTTTTGGCTTTCCGCAGCCTTCCGCCCCGGCCCAAGGATCAAATTCTCGCGGAAGTGCTTTTCGGCAAAGACGCCACCTCTCTGAGCCACTACGAAGCCATACAATTGGCCAGCGGCCTGAATGAACTTTCCGGCGGCAAAAGCCTGGATCTGCTCGGTTCAGCCAGAAAAACCCTCGGGGTAGACATGCTCCGCATAAGCGGAGGCAACGCCGGAGCCCGGCAGCGCAATACTTACGGCAGCATCGGAGCCGATGGCATGGGCAGAGCTTCCACTGCCGACTCCTCGTCCGCGCAGGACGATGCCGCGCCCAGGCTGGAAGCCGGGAAATATATTACCGGAAACATTTATGTAGGCGTGGAACAGGGGGTTACGGAAGACAGCACCGGGATCCGGGTGGAAGTGGAACTGAAAAACAACCTCACGCTCCAGGGCCGGAGCACCATGCAATCCAGTGATGTCGGCCTGGGCTGGAAAAAAGATTATTGAAGCAGGCAAAAAAATTGACTCTTTCCTTCGACAAAGCAAAACTGCATGGATGCAGTTTTGATGTAGAAACGGAATTACAGGGAAAGACAATCCGCCCGGATCCCAACCGCCGGGATTGAAGTCGGCGGCGGATGGAGCCGTTTGCGGGTTGAAACAAACAAGCAAATAAATGAACAACATGCAAAATTTTTCTTACGCCGCAAGGCCGGAAATCCTGGCGCCCGCCGGAGATATGCCCTCGGCCCTGGCTGCCCTGGCCGCCGGAGCTGATGCCGTATATCTCGGGCTGAAACATTTTTCCGCCAGAATGCAGGCCGAAAATTTTTCCAGCGCCGCTTTAGCCTCGCTGATCGATTTGGCTCACAACCAGAACCGCAAAATCTATGTGGCCATGAACACTTTTTTTAAACCCGGCGAAGAAGATTCCGTAGCCAGGTTGATCAAGCGCATGCTTTTGGGGCCGCATCCGGACGCAATCATCGCGCAGGATCTGGCTATTGCGAATTTGGCCGGGCAAGCCGGTTTTACCGGGGAAATTCATTTTTCCACCCTGGCCAATTGCACCCACCAAAGCGCTATGTACACCGCCAAAAAACTCGGCGCCTCGCGCATAATTCTGCCCCGCGAACTTTCCGTTGACGAAATTCGCGCTATGGATGCCGCCAGGCCGGAAGGGCTGGCTCTGGAAGTTTTCGTCCATGGCGCTCTTTGTTACTGCGTCTCCGGGCGTTGTTGGTGGTCAAGCTATATGGGCGGCAAAAGCGGTTTGCGCGGGCGCTGCGTGCAGCCATGCCGCCGGGTCTACAAACAGGGCGGCAGAGAAGGCCGTTTTTTCTCCAGCCTGGATCTGTCTCTGGATGTACTGGCCAAAACCCTGCTGGATATACCCGGAATACGCGCCTGGAAAATTGAAGGGCGCAAAAAAGGGCCGCACTATGTCTACTATGTGACCACCGCCTACAAGATGCTGCGGGAGAACGACCCCGCCCTGCGCCGGGAAGCTGTCGGCCTTTTGGAAATGGCCCTGTCCAGATCCGTCACCCACGCGGGCTTCCTGCCCCAGCGCGCCAAGAGCATTACCGTTTTCGGGCACGGCTCCGCAGAAGGCGCCGGCTCCCCGCAAACCGACGCCGGAAGGAAAGAACCTTTGCGTACCAGTTCCGGCCTCCTGTGCGGCAAAATAATTCCGGGAAGCAGCCCGCAAAGCTTCATCCTCAAAACCCGCATGGCTCTGCTGCCGCAAGACCGCCTGCGCATAGGCCGGGAAGACGAACCCTGGCATCAAACCCTGCCGGTCAGCCGCAGCATCCCCAAAGGCGGCAGCCTTACCCTGAAGCTGCCCAAACATAAAACTCCCAAGCTCAATACCCCGGTTTTTCTTATTGACCGGCGGGAGCCGGAGCTTCTGCAAATTCTGGAAACCTGGCGGGGCAAACTTGACAAGCGCGGGCCCGTGCTGAAATCCGACCATAATTTAATGAAGTTTATACCCGCGCCTCCGAAAAAAACCTCCACTTCAGCCAGAAAACTGGATATTACGCTGCGCGGGAGCATCCCTGCCGGCCGGGAAGGCAAGCTCGGCATACGCCCCGGCAGCGTACAGGGACTTTGGCTTTCTCCCAAAGCGCTCAATGAAATTTCACGCACGCTCTTTGACCGGATTTCCTGGTGGCTCCCCCCGGTAATCTGGCCCGATGAAGAAGAACATTGCCTGCGTAATGTCCGGGAAGCCATGCGTAACGGCGCCAGACATTTTGTCTGTAACGCCCCCTGGCAGGAAGCCTTTTTCCCCGACAAAAAAGGGCTTTCGCTCACTGCCGGGCCCTGCTGCAATATCACCAACATCTACGCGCTGGAGGCGCTTGCCCGGCTCGGATTCAACCAGGCCATCGTGAGTCCGGAACTCGGCGAGGAGGATTACCTGGCTCTGCCCGCGCCAAGCCCTTTGCCCCTGGGCATGGTAATAAGCGGGTTCTGGCCTGTGGGCATTTCAAGGCATAACGCGGAACCGCTGAAACAGAACGAAATTTTCAGCAGCCCCAAACGTGAAGGCTTCTGGCTGCGCCAATACGGACAAAACAACTGGATTTACCCGGCCTGGCCCCTGGATCTGACTGACCAGCGCGGACGGCTGGAAAAAGCCGGGTACAGCATTTTCATTACCCTGGACGAGCGCCCGCCTAAAGAGCTCGGCGCAAACCCCAGAACCGGCGGGTTTAACTGGAAAATCGGCGTACTGTAACGGCCGGAGCATTTCAAAATTGAAGCGGGAGCGCTTATGAAAATACTCGTCCTTGATCCGGGGATGCGCAAGCCGGCGGGTCATCACCACATGTGGAACACCGCGCTGCGCAATGCTTTTACGGAACGCGGCCTGGAACACGAATTTTTGTTTTACCGGCTGTCGCGACCGGAACTTGCGGATTGTTACCCGGAGTCCCGCGCGCATTTTATCTTTAATTTTTACCGCAGGGTGCCCGAAGACCAGGACAACGCCCGGCCTTTGCTTGCCCATGCCGAATACATGCGTAAAGACCTTGAAAAGCTGGCGCTGCCCGCGGGGGAGCAAACCCTGCTTTTCGGCCACACGCTGGATGCGCCGGCCATCCTGGGCATTGCCCTGTGGTATCGCGGTCTTGCGCCGGAACAAAGGCCCCTGCTCGCCCTGAACGCGCATTTCAACTTTGCCTTGCCCACGGATCTGACCAGGCAAATCTACGCCCGCGCGGCGCGTATTTTTGGAAAAACGGACAAAGTACGCTGGTTCTGCGTTACCGACCACATGGCGGAACTGCTCGCCCAAGCCGGCCGCCCCGCCCGGCTCCTGCCCATACCCTTTCCGGATCCGGCCTGCATTCCGGCCGCCGGCTTCCAAGGTCTGCCGCCGGTTCAAACGGTTTTCGCCGACGGCGGTAAGCCCCCGGTATTCGGCTTTGCCGGGGAAGGCCGCCAGGAGCGCAACATTGAACTGCTGCCCGAGGCTCTGGAGCATTACCTGGCCCGGGGAGGCAGGGGAAACTTTTTATTGCAGCTTTCCCACCCGGATACGGAGGCTTCCCGGACAATCGAACGGCTTGCCGCCCTGCGCGCCGCCTGCCCGGAACGGATCAGGCTGGTGTTGCGGCACTTGCACCGGCAGGACGACTATTATGCCCTGCTGCAGGAGTTCAGCGCCCTGCTGCTGCCTTTTTCACCGCGGGTGTACCACCATTACCGGCCGTCGCAGGTGCTGCAGGAAGCGTTTTATCTGGGTATTCCGGCCATAGTCGGTTCAGGAGGATACATGGAGTATGAAGCGGGCAAAATACGCGGCGGCAGCCTGGTTATGCGCGAGAACAGCGCGCGGGGTTTGTCCGACGCCCTGCTTGCATTTGAACAAAACCCGGAAGAAAGAACCGCTCTTGCCCGCGCCGCGAGCGGGCCGTACAGGAGGGCCAACAACATAAACGCGGTCATGGATTGTCTTTTGACATTTTAGCGCAGTTTAACTTTAAGGCAATTTAACTTTGAGACGCTCCATACTTGAAACAGTACAGTCAAACTCTTTCATCAGCAGGTACAATCGCGAGCTTGTAGCCCATTGGAGTGAGCACCTTAAAAAGAGTGTCAATTTGCGGGGTGGCTTTCAAAGTTTCCAACCGCGCGACAGCGGATTGCTTGACTCCGGCGGCTTCGGCCAGTTGCTTTTGAGTCAGCCCCCTGGCTTCCCGCGCTTCAATCAGCCTGCCGATCAGCTCAACCTCAAATTCAATTCGAGCGCGTTCAGAAGGGGAAACATTGCTGTCATCATTGTAGAAGTCGCTGAATTTGCTGCTAATCATGTCGGCTCTTCCTCTCAAGAAAATCTTTCATGTTTTGGGTGGCCTGTTCAATCTCTTTTGGCGGGGTTTTGTAGGATTTCTTGATAAAATGGTGCAAAAGAACAAATTTGTTATCCCGCCAGTAGAAAAAGAAGATGCGATGGGCTAATGGCCGTAACTCCCACAAATTGCCGCCAACGTGCTTGACTTGCGGCTCTCCAACCCGCGTTCCAAAAACTTCCAACGCCCGGATGTACGCCAGAATTTTCTGGTACTGTATGCGAGCGTCCTTGCTGGTTTGCGCTTTGTCCCGATACTCTGTCAGAACTTGTTTGACCGGCTGTTCGCCGTACCTGTCTTCGTAAAAGTTCACTTCAAACATGCAGGACGCTTCCTTTGTCACAGTGAATATATATAACAAATTCGTTATCAAGGTCAAGGAGCGTGTTTAACAATCTCCATAAAGTTCTTGTCCGCGCCCATGGTGAACGACCCGGCGGGAACCGGAACGAACTCCATCCCGATACTGTTGGCAAAGTCCTTGCCGGCGGCTTGTACGGCGGCCACGCCAACGCACAGCGACAAGGACAAAAGGGAAAGACATATCAGAACAAAACTCACGGCTGAATTCCTCATCCGGTATTACCTCTTCCACGCAAAATCCGGGTTAATCCAGCAAAGGCAACGCATAGCGCTCCACAGGCGCAAAGTCGTCACGCATGGCGGGCAGTGTTTGCGCAAGGCGCATGCGCCATTCATTTTTCAACATAAAGCTTGCCGTATCCAGTTCCGTAACGGCAAACTCCGGCAACGCGCCGGGTTTCCGCAATTCTTCCGGCCGGGGCAAAACCGTCGGCCGCTTGAAGGCCACCAGCATCACATTTTGTACCCTGTCCGCCTTGGGCGGATAAGCCAGCGGGAAAATATGCACCTCCGGGAACACTTCGGCAAAGCTGGATGTAATGGCCTGTAAAAGCTCGCTTTTTTCTCCGGTAACCGCTGAAATGATATTGCTGATAAAAATCCCTTCCTCGCTCAGGGCGGCGTGAATTGCCTCGGCGCATTCCACCGTGCTGAGCTGAAAAGGAATATTGTAGGCGGAACTGAAGGTATCGCCCATGATAATATGATACCCCCCGCCCTGGTAGCGGTTAAGATAAGTACGGGCGTCTTCATGGTAAATATGCAGCCGGGGATCGTCTGCAAGGGCAAAATACTCCCGGGCGAGCGCCGTGACTTCCGGGTCAATTTCCACCACGTCCAGCCGGATCCGCGGTCTGGTGCGCAGCAGATATTTGGGAATGGAATACCCCGCGCCTCCGAGCATCAAAAAGCGCTCCGCTTCCGGCAAAAGCCGCCAGGCCAGGGCGTAATGCCGGGTATAGGACAAGGCGAGAGCATCGGGCGCATCCAGATACATGGCCGACTGCACGAGGTTCGGCGGCGTATACAACTGGCGCAGTACGCGCCCTTCCGCCGTCCGCGCGTCCATTATGACAATATGGCTGTACCGGGTATCGGTCTTTACCACGCCCCGGGCAAGCTCGTCATATTGCCGGT
>JAISBT010000095.1 GCA_031266055.1 Deltaproteobacteria bacterium | reverse complement strand
AATGCTTGCAGGCGAGCTATGCTCGCCGTTAAGCAAGCATTTCAAGCGTAGAATGCTCTGAAGCTGGTTCGATTTGGAAATGGAATTAATCCTGAGATACAAGGAGAGACCACATGGCTAAAGCAAAACTCGACAAATCCGGAATGGTGCCGCCCGAAGGCAGCTCCGAGTCTGCGAAACTGACTGAACAACTGATTCTGGACGGCGCCGGGATTGTCGCCATAGGCGCGGATGCTGAACTGCTTGTGGGAGGTAAAAATTATAATACCGCTATAATCAGCCAGGTTGAGGGCATCCGGGCGCCGCAGTTCAGAGCGGTTTCTTCTTTGGCTTTCCATAAAGTGCTGGACGAGAGCAGCCTGAATGCCGCCCTGGTTCGGGCTGTTGTGGAAAGGGAGTATAAGCGGGTGGACTGGTCGGATCCGGAAATCAGCGGCGATTCGGAGTTTTTGCAGAAATTTGTGCGCACCTTGGGTAAAATCATCCGGGATGAAGCTTCCAGCAAGGCTCAGGGCGGACAAAACAAAATCAAGCTGCGTACTTTTATCAACAATGTGGTGGATGGTTTTGCCACTTCTCCGGAAAGCATTGACCAGTTGCGCAAACGTTCCGTGATGGTGCAGGCGGCGATTTTGTCCGTGGAGCTTCCGGCGGAGGTCGTGGAGGCCGTCAAGTTCGGTTATGCCGAAATTTGCCGCGAAGCCGGAGAGGATAATGTGCCTGTTGCCGTGCGCTCTTCCGCCGCCGGCGAAGATTCGCGCAAAAAAGCCTTTGCCGGGTTGCAGGATACCTACCTGAACATGAACGGCCCCGATCAGGTGGCCACGGCATATCATTGGGATTGTGCCTCGGCCTATAATCTTCGTTCCATGACCTACAGGCGTGAGGCCATTCTGGATGCCATAGCCAGGGGGGAAGAAACGGGTGACGAGAGCCTTGCCGCCCAGGCGAAGCAGGAGTGGGCCATAGAAAACACCTCTCTTTCCGTCTGTTTGATGCGCATGATCAATCCGCTTATTTCCGGCACCGCGTTTTCGGCTGATACCGCCACAGGTTGCCGCGGCACTGTCCGCAACGATCTTGTTTCCATTGACGTGAGTTATGGCCTTGGTGAAGCCGTGGTCGGAGGCATGGTCACTCCGGATAAATACTATGTTTTTCAGCGTGATGACGGGCAGGAAGTTGTGATTCGCCAAATGGGCTGCAAAGACAAGAAAATTGTCTATGAAGTCGGCGGCGGCACCAAACGTGTGGAAGTGCCGGAGGCGGAAATTTACCGTTGGGCGCTTTCTCTGAGTCAGGCGGAGAAAGTCGCCAAAGGCGTACGCGGTATAAGCAGGGCCTACGGCGGTATCATCATGGATTCCGAATTTTGCATAGACGCCGGGGATGAGCTGTGGTTCGTGCAGGCGCGTCCGGAAACCCGCTGGAATGAAGAATTTGAATTGCACCCCCATACTGTTTATATGCGCCGTAAAGAGGTGGATGAAAAATATCTGTCCGGCGCTGAAGTGCTGCTGGAAGGAAACGGCGCTTCCAGGGGCGCGGGCCAGGGTACCGCGCGCTTTCTCCGTTCCGCTTTGGAACTGAACAAAATCAATAAAGGCGATATTCTGGTGGCTGAGCGCACCGACCCGGACATGGTGCCCGGCATGCGTATGGCTTCGGCCATTATTGCCGATGTGGGCGGCGACACGTCCCATGCGGCCATCACTTCCCGCGAGCTGGGCATTCCGGCGGTCATAGGCGTTCAGCGCAGCGAGGCCCTGCGGGCTCTGGATGATGTGGAAGTCACGGTGGACGGAACCACGGGACGGATTTACAAGGGGCTTTTGCCGCTGAAAGACGTTGGCGGTGAAATGGATCTTTCCGCTTTGCCGGTTAACAAGACCAAAGTCGGGTTGATTCTGGCCGATGTAAACCAGGCCATGTTTCTGTCGCGTCTGCGCGGCCAGGCGGATTTTGAGGTAGGGCTTTTGCGCGCGGAATTCATGCTGGGCAACATCGGCGTACATCCCGCCGCGCTTGCGGCTTATGACCACGGAGAACTGGACAGGGACGTGAATGCGCATTTGGGCACGTTGGAGGAAGAACTCAACAAAACCCTACGGGCGCAGTATAATGCCGGACTGATCAACGGCAAGCTCCGTCTGCGTGAATATGTGGGTTGCCTTACCGGGCTTATGGATGAAATTTCCGCTCTTTTGGAGCAGGAAGTACGCGGTACCGAGCAAACCTGGCAAAACCAGAGGAAATTGCGCGACCTGGAAAACCGTTTGGATGACTATGTAGGCAAGGCGGCTAAACGTATTGACATTTTAAGCACTTCCGCAAATCTGTCTACCCATGTGCGGATTGTTTTCGGCTTTGATGACGAACTGGCCAACCTTGCGGGAAATTCACCGGAAAACGTTTCCCGCCGGGATGAAATCGAAGCGGAAATCCGGAGTATTGCGGAGCGTTCCGCGCAAATTCCCTTTGTGCAGCAATCATTGGAAGAAATCAGGGCCTTGCGGGCGGAAGTCGCCATGCGCAATGGTATGGACAAAGAAATAGAGGCTGTGCGCGGTATTCCCGGAAAAATTAAAAACCTGATCCGTTCTCGCGGCTATCGTTCAGGCAAAGAGCATTATGTGCAAACCCTGGCTCAGGGTCTTGCCCTGTTTTGCATGGCTTTTTACGGGCGCGACATAATTTATCGCACCACGGATTTTAAATCAAACGAATACCGCAATTTACTTGGCGGCGTGTTGTATGAGCAGCATGAAGACAACCCCATGCTCGGCTGGCGCGGCGTTTCCCGCAACCTGGACGATTGGGAACTGGGGGCTTTCAAGTTGGCGCGTGATGTTTACGGCGGCAAGAATTTGCATTTGATGCTGCCCTTCGTGCGTACCTTGGAGCAAGCCGGCAGCATGCGCCGTTACCTTGCGCAGGTGCATAAACTGCAAAGCGGGGTTGATGGGCTGAAAATTATTCAAATGTCCGAAATACCCAGCAATGCCATTTTGTCCAAAGAGTTTATCGCGGAATTTGACGGATTTTCTCTTGGCTCCAACGACATGACCCAGATGGTGCTGGCTACGGATCGTGATAACGCAAGTTTGCAGCATATTTATGACGAGGAAGATCCGGCGGTGGTCTGGGCTATTTTGACTACTGTATTCACCGGTCTGCGCTTGGGTAAAAAAGTGGGCTTCTGCGGGCAGGGCGTTTCCAACAGCCTGGTTATCCGGGGTCTGGTCGCCATTGCCGGTATTGCCTCCGCTTCGGTTGTGCCGGATACATATTTTCAGACCAAACTGGATGTACACGCCATAGAAAAGCAGGGTATCCCCTGTTCCAAACTTGGCCCATGGCTGAAAGAACAGCATTTGGTCAAAGTGAAGAAATTGCTGGAAAAAGAAGGCTATGGGCATATTCTTAAAAAATATACCAAGGCCGAGGAGCTTATGGAGTGGTATGAAGGAGAGCTCTGGCGCTTACAGGAAAATTTGCGGGAAAATATTGAAAGCACCAAAGAGGAATTCTACAGGCAGGAAATGGAGCATTTCCGCAATCTTTTCCATAAACCGGCCATTTATGCCGCCTGGAACTGGGATCAAACCGTTCTGGATGCTTTGCGCGCTGCCGGATTTGCCAATTTTGACGAGCACGCCGCAGCGTTTGCAAAGGCTTATGGCAAATAATATATTATAGTACGCTGTCCAGCTTAAAAATGCGTATCAAGCAGCGTACTGGCCGCCGGGCGGAGCCCGGCGCACCGCACACTTCAAACGTAGCGAAGCGAAGTTTTAAGTGTGACATGGTAATAGTCGCTTCGAGTGTCTTTTCCGGCGAGCGTGAGCACATAGAGAATTGACGGCAATGCCCAGCCGGAATCACGTGCGGCGGGGCATTGCCCGTATCTGGAAAGATCTGTGCGGCGGCTACGAAAGGTCGGCAGCAAGCTGTTTTATTTTGTCAAGGGACAGGCCGGTTGCTCTGGAAACTACGTCCACAGACATTTTTTCTCGCAAAAGGTTCCGGGCGACTTCAAACTTTTCTTCCTGCCGTCCTTCCTGTAATCCCTCCTGCCGTCCTTGTTTATATGCGCCTTTATGCCTGTCCGCCTCGTCTCTGCGGGCCATTTCTTCATATTCGGCCAGACGCCGGGCTTCATCATCGCCGCTGAGGTATTGGACAACTCCCCAGGCCTCGGCTATGGCGGGTCTTGTTTGAGCGATCATGGTGAATTCCTCCGCGGTTTCGGCGGCGAAAAAGCGCAGCCAGTTTGCCAAGGGCGACTCATCCGCGTTTTTCGCTTTTTGCACTTCAAGCACATGAATCTCCGATGAATCAGGATACGTGATGTCTGTCCTTTTATCATGCCTGATGAAGTTGTGATGAAATTCCTTGGTTTCCTTGATCAAAATCGGATATGAAATCAGGATGCTTATAGCGCGGTTGATTTTGTCATAGTCATCACCCGAATCCACCTGATCGGTCAGGAGTCTTGCATTGTAATACTCCATGCGTTTCCAGATGGACGGTTGGGGAGCAACCTGGAGTTCCACCGCAACAGAGTTGCCGCTTTTGGTCACAATCCGGAGGTCAAGGATGCCGAGTTTGCCGTGTTTGTGCCTGCGCAACAGATGTGGGTCGATCACGCGGATGTCCCGATACTCCTCCGCAGGCAAGTCGAGAACGGCCTTCAAAAAGTCCGCCAGAACCCCAATGTTCTTCTCCCCGAACACGTTTTTGAAGACTACATCGTAGCGAGGCGAAAGCGGCTTTAGTTCCATCTTGTGTTGTTCCTTAAGCGACAAGGGAGCGTCTTAAAATTAAACTGCTCTATAAACGAAATATAAGATTTTCTTGCTTAAAATTCAAGTAACCGCAATGGAAAAAACTGATGCGCCCTCATGTCATCAGCCGGAGCATTTTATGTTTGAAATGCTTGCTTGACGGCGAGCTTTCGCCCGCCTGCAAGCATTTTGCGGCAAGGATTTGCGAACAAATCCCCGCAGAGCAGTACAGTTTTTAAAAGTCGAACTGCTCTATTCATTCTTATTGTCCATACTTGATTTTACCGCCTGCAAGGTTTTCATGAAATGACCGGCGAATGCGGGATATTTATCGTTAATGTCGTCAATGATTTTGGCATCGCCCGTCTTTCGCGCATAAAGCATAATATCGGAGATCACTCCATCGGCCAGCCGGAAAAAATTATCCCTGAAGCGGCCGTTAAAATGTTCATTCATGACATGATATGACTGTAATTCTCCAAGCCCAAGCCTGTGGCGGTGCGCCTGCCTGTTCGTCTCCGCCAGGGTATATAGCGCCTGGGCATGACGCCTGTACGCGGACATAATTTTATTGATGAAGCCTATTTTTCCTTTTTCCGCATGTAAAAGATGCCAGTACCAGTCGCCCTGCGTCAGTTCGGAGTGAAACCATGCGGGCAGGCCTTCGCGAAAGCGCCAGCGGTACATGACGGAATTTGCCTGGATGAAGTTCACTCTGGCAAGCTCGCTGAGGTAGTAACATTCGCGCGCGCCGCGCGGCAACCAAAGGCTTTAGCCAGTTGAGCGAGCGAAGCGAGTGAAACAATGGGCCACCCGCTATGCAGGTGGGGACATAAAGTTATACAAAGAACCACCTTTTCAATATTATTGGGATGTTCAAGCCCCAGAAAACTTTTGAAAAGGTGGTTCATATGTCAACTAAGGCTCAAAGTTTAGCGCATA
>JAISBT010000066.1 GCA_031266055.1 Deltaproteobacteria bacterium | reverse complement strand
ATTGATCGGCTGGAAGCGCGGTATGCGGATTTTGTGCCGGAGGCTGTTTCAGAATGGGCGGCAGGCTTTGATGTATCGGTTTTCGAGCGCAAGCTTGCGGAACACATCAACCGGCTGGTAGGTGTAGCCGTATGCGCGTAGTAGTGCATTTTAACGAGGATCGTCAGCCGGAAAACGTGGTTTTCGGCTGACTCTCGCCGCTTCGCGGCGACATCAGCCTGACGGATGATGTTCAGATTTCCATGCGGAAATCTGTAAAAGGAAGTTATTTGAATGGATGATGCATTGAAACGTCTGGGATACAGCCTGTGGGGCTTAATTGCTTCCGGGCCGCTGTATCGTTATGCCGAGCGGCATACACGCCGTTCCATTACCCCAAGATTACGCGTGTTGGAAAGGGAAACGGCCCTGCCTTTTGCGCAGCGCAAGGCCGCGGCCCTGGAGAGGTTGATCCGGGTTTTGGAAGAGGCCGGAAAGGACGTGCCCTATTACCGCGATCTTTTTGCCGCCGGGCGTTTCATCCCGGAAAAGCTGCGCCGGGATGAACGCTATCTGGAAGATCTGCCTTACCTTACCAAGGATATTCTGCGTGAGCAGGGCCGCCGGCTGGTCAACGAAAAACTTGCCTGCGGCATTGTCCGCGAGCAGAAAACCGGCAGTTCCACCGGGCCGGCCGTGGTCATTTATTATGATCAGGAAGCCCTGGACTGGACGGCGGCCCAGAATATTCTCATGCTGGCCTGGGGCGGCAAACGCCGCTATGACCGCGAAGTGCATCTGTCCACCCGCTTTCAGTCTCCCCCATCGCCGGAAGATTCGCGGTTTGAGGCGCGTAAATGCCTGGTGCTGAACCGGCGCAATGTATACACCGGCGGCTTTGACGGCGCCTCCCAGGAGATTTTGCTCCAGGATTTGCAGGCCGCGCATGCCCGCATAGTGCAGGGGCATTCTTCTTCGCTTTTTGCTCTGGCCCGTTACCTTAAAGCCAAAAACATCAGCGGGAAAGGGATCTTTGAAATTTTCGTCTCCACCGGGGAAATGATTAGTTCCCGCCAGCGCGCGCTGATTGAGGAAGTGTTCGGAGCGCGGGTGTCAGACCGCTACGGGGCCTGCGAATTTGGGGTGATGGCGCAGGAGTTGGCCGTTGACCCCAAGCATGAGCTGCTGGTTTCCGATTCTCTGGTCTGGCCGGAAATGCGCCCGCCGGAACTTTCATCTTCGGACGGGTATGCGGATATGGCCGGTATTGGGGAACTGGTGTTTTCCAATCTGCGCAACCGGGTCATGCCGCTCATCCGCTACTGTATGGGGGATTTGGGAAAACTCGTTACGGGTGACGATGGCTGGCGGATCACGGAAATAACCGGCAGAACGCATGACGTGGCGGAGATTGACGGTGTGGAGTACCCCACGCATTACATTCAGGATATTTTAGACCGTTGCGGTTACATTGAAGATTTTCAAATTCTGGTTCGTGGAGGCAAAGCCGTGGAATTCCGCCTGGTGGCCAGCCGGGAAGACTGGGAAGGCATAGCCCGGGCTGTGCGGGCCAATTTCCCCTCTGTGCCGCTGCGCCGGATTGGCGCTGACGAACTGGTTTTTGTGGGCGCACGCGGCAAGTTTTCCTATATACTGAGAGAAGATGTATGAAGTTTTCCCCGAAATGGATCTGGCGCCGGGATCTTGTCCTGGTGCTGCTGCACAAGGATCTGACAGTGCGTTACAAAGGGAGCGTACTGGGTTTTTTGTGGTCCATACTGAACCCTTTGTCCCAGGCGTTCATTTTTTATCTGGTGTTTGGCGTGTATATGCGTTTTAATGTGCCGCACTTTCTGGTGGCCCTGCTGGCCGCACTTTTTCCCTGGCAGTGGTTTTCAAGTTGCGTGAATGAAGGGCCGCACACTTTTGCCGCCAATCCCACGCTGGTGAAGAAAGTGGCTTTTCCGAGGCAGGCCATACCTCTGGTGATGAACCTGCAAAATATGGTGCATTTCATCCTGGCTCTGCCGGTGTATGCCTGTTTCATGCTGGAGGACGGGCTTTACCCGGGCTTGGTCTGGCTGCCGGGCATCCCCCTGCTGCTGCTGGTCACTCTGGCTTCCGCATATGGCCTGTGTCTGTTTTTGGGCGCGCTGAATCTTTTTTTACGGGATATCGGCAACCTGGTTGTGGTTCTTACGCAGATGGCTTTTTTCGCCGCGCCCATCATGTATACCATGTCCGTGGTGCCGGAGGAATATCACTGGTGTTTCAAGCTGAACCCTTTTGCCCCGATGATCATCTGCTGGCGCTCCCTGCTTGTGGATAATGAAATCAATATGCTTTTCCTGCCCGCCGCTCTGGGCTACGCCGCGCTTTTCATGCTCTGCGGCGCTCTGGTTTTCGGCAAGCTGCAAAGACGCTTCGCGGAGGTGATGTGATGAGCGACGTTGCTGTGGCTTTTACCAATGTATGGAAAAGCTATCCATCATATTACCATGTTACCGGAGGCATAAAAAGTTTTCTTTTTCATCTGCCCTCGGTGATCAGGGAACTGCGCAGCAGGCGCACGGCTTTGGAAGACATAAATTTTTGCATCCACAAAGGCGAACGTTTCGGTTTTATCGGGCGTAACGGGGCGGGAAAATCCACCGCTTTGAGCTTGATCGCGGGCGTGCTTTCGCCGGATCGGGGCAAAGTGGAAATAAACGGACGAGTGTCGCCGCTGCTGGAGCTGGGTTCGGGTTTTCACCCGGAGCTTACGGGGCGGGAAAATATTCTGCTCAACGGAGTGCTGCTGGGGCTGAGCAAACGGGAAGTGCTGGAGCGTGAAGAGGAAATTATTGATTTTTCCGAACTGGAAGAATTCATCAACCAGCCGGTGCGTACTTATTCTTCTGGCATGTTCGCCAAACTGGCCTTTTCCGTTGTGGCCACGCTGAAGCCGGAAATATTGCTGCTGGACGAAGTGCTGGCTGTGGGCGACATTGCCTTTCAGAGCAAATGCGCCAGGGTGATTGAAAATTTTCGCAACAACCCAGAGGTGACCATTATCATGGTTTCGCACAGCCTGGGGGACGTGACGAAATTGTGCGAACGCGCCGCCTGGATTGAAAACAAAACCGTGCGCATGGTCGGCCCGGCCAAAGAAGTGGTTCAGGCGTATACGGCAGACTCGCT
>JAISBT010000028.1 GCA_031266055.1 Deltaproteobacteria bacterium | reverse complement strand
CAACTGCCACGCTTCAACGGAAAATCCTTCAGGCACGGGGCAAAGGAGGATAAGAGCGGGCACGCCTATGACGATGCCCCATTTCAGACAGTATTTGCTGTTCATAAGGTTCTCCGGATCAATTTGGGGTACAGGGGCAATTTGGGATACAGGGGGTAATGGGCATGGCCGTTATCGGCACGACGAGGTCGAGCAGCACTTTTTTGCCCGGCTCCATGACGTCCGGAGGCACAAGTACACCTTCCCGCGCTTCGGTAACGGCGGAAATGGCGTTTTGCTCCACCTTGAGGATGCGATCATGCCCCGGAACGACGATCTCGGCGATGTCGCGTATTGCGCGGATGGAAGCGGAGCTCAGGCTGTTGTCCAAACTCATGTCCACGGCGGCGGTTGCCAGTTCGGCCATGTTCTTTACGGCGTCTCCCGCCAGAACCGTTACCGGCATATCCGGGACGCGCAGCACCAGCGCCATGCTGCCGGGAGTGTGTCCGGGCGCGAAGAGGGTACACACGCCCGGCGCGATTTCCTCGTCCTTGCGGATCAGACTGACGCGACGGGTTTTTTGAATCACCTCAAAATATACTTCCGGAAAGGCGAAAGAACTCACGGGGCGGCTGCGCCCCCACTCGTATTCCTTCTCGTGCATCACGATTTCCGCTTGCGGGAAGTAGTCGTAATTGCGGACGTGATCGTCGTGGAAATGGCTCAGAATGAGCATGGTGATGTCTTCCGGCGCAACGCCGATATTCCCGAGGTGCTGTTTCAGCCTGCCGCGCTTGCTGGGCCCGCCGGTGTCAAAAAGAATTTTATGCTTTCCGGCTTCCACGTAAACAACGGAACTCCAGCTTAAAGAGCCCAACAGGGTTTTGCCCGGAAACCCCTGAATGACAACTTCCATGCGCAAACGGTTACTCATAAAACCCCCTCGTAGTTTTGATCCGCAGGCTGTCTTTTCGAGACGCCAGAGCATTTTAACATTGAAAATGTTGGAGGGAGCGCCTCAAAATCAAACTGCTCCTGCAGGGTGCCGGAAAAATCTCCGATTCAGGAATTACTATGCTGCGGTGTAAAATAAGTAAAATTTTATGTTTTTATTAATATCAATAAGTTTTTTTTATTGCAAAAGAAGAGAGGGATAGAGCGGTACAACTTTGAAAAATTGCGCCGCTCTGCAAGGATTTCAAGCGTAGACGCGCAGCTTCAGGAAAAGAAAAGAGTTTGGTAGTTCAAGGAAGAGATTGTGCGCATAAAGGCGGATACAAGTTTCAATTGTGCTGCCTCCTTGTGGTGAATCACCCAGACCACCCGTTCCACGGACTCTCCGGAAAGGTAGCGCATTTCCCGGTGCGGCAGCTTTTCCTGGCCGCCGAAAATACTTTCCGCCAGGAAACCGAACCCCAACCCCTGGGCAATAAGTTCGTAGCAGGTGTCCGCACGATCCACAACCATGGCGATGGAAGGCGGCCCGGCAAAGCGTTCCCGCCACCAGCGGTCAATTTGTTCCTGGTTGGGCGGGGATACCGCATATCGAATCATGGGCATTGAAGGCAGGCTTGCCATTTCGAACGGATCGGCATTGACGAGAAGCATTTTCTCGCTGAACAGGCGCTGTTTTTCTCCCTCCCATTGCACCTTGCCCCTGACAAACCCGACATGCGCGTCGCCCCGCCCGACCAGATTCGCAATATCCTGGCTGACCCCCGTGATGACGTGGAACTCGGCTAGGGGGTATGCTTCCTTGAAGTGGCGGAGAATAACCGGGAGAAAATATTTGGTGGTATAGTTGGTTGAGCCTATGCGGATAAGTCCGGAGATTGAAGAGCGCATGTTGGCCAGCTTGTCGTGCGCATCGGCTATGGTTTTTATCTGGCTGCGCGCAAGGTCATATAAAAATTCGCCTTGCTCGGTAAACTGAACGCCCTTGTTCCCGCGCACAACCAGCGCGGCATCAAAGAACCGTTCGATATTTTTGATGCGCAAAGACAGGGCCGGCTGGGTCATGAACAGCTTCCTGGCGGCTTTGGTGACGTTTTTCTCCTCGTACAGAGCGGCTATTATTTCCCAGTCTCTTGCATCCACTCCCGGCCTCCTCCCCCCAGCCGCCTGCGCGCCGAACGGCATACGTCCCCGAGGGTATTGTTTATTCC
The DNA here is from genome assembly GCA_031266055.1 of Deltaproteobacteria bacterium. Taxonomy (GTDB): domain Bacteria; phylum Desulfobacterota; class Desulfovibrionia; order Desulfovibrionales; family Desulfovibrionaceae; genus WRHT01. The sequence goes on along the minus strand of JAISBT010000028.1, from coordinate 28,726 downwards.
AGAATCGACTTCAGAATGCCGCCCACTTCAGGGGTAAGTTCCAGTTGATGCCTTCCTCCCCTGATAATGTAAAGCTGCCGGAAATCAGGCGGCAGCAGAGGTTTGGTCAGGAGTTCGTGGTTGATGAGTTCGTCAGAGTCGCCGATAATAACGCGCAGCCTGCTTTGTTCCCCGGCCAGGGTATCGTCCCTGTAAGCGAGGCGCGCGAGCAGGGCGAGATATGCCTTGCAGTCTATATAGCCGCGCAGGGTCAGAAAAGGGACGAGCGACGGATTGATGAGCACGGTAGTGAGTTGCGGAAACAGCAGATTCAGACAGCGGGCGAAAAAACCGCCCAGGCTGCTGCCCAGCGCATGGAGCGCCGCAGCGCCGGGGGGCTGCGCCTCCATATACGCCGAAACTTTATCCGCAAGCTGCCTTAAAATGCTCTCCGGGCTCATGGCGGCATAATCAAAGGTCGGCGAATGAATTTCGTGATGCGGAACATTCGCTTTCAGCCACCGGTACTTCGTGTTGTCGCCGCTGCCCGTGAACCCGTGGATGTTTATGATCATGCCGGCAATCTCCTCCGCCCGGATTTCATTCGATTTCCAAAGCAAAACCGCATCCATGCAGTTTTGCTTTGCCGGCAGCCGGTACCGGTTTGCTCCCTGTTGGCCGCAACTTGGTATTAATTCACGGGAGGCGAAAAATCAAGCCCGGCGGGCATGAGTCCTTGGCGCGCCTTATTCAACGGCCAGCGCGCAGCTTGTGCTGCGGCCAGCGTCTCGCCCGCGCCGTCAATGGCGCGGCCAAGGCAGCTCAGGAACCAATCCGGCCGGGGAATAATCGCCGCACGCCCCGCAGACGCGGACGGCGGTTGCGTATGGATTGAATGCGCTTAAAAAGGGTTGCTTTTTTTCTGAAAAACCGTTCTTATGCCCTTTGGCGCGTCCGTTGGTTTTATTCCAAATTATTCCGTTTCTCAATCAAACATGTTTTTATGTTTGATTGAGAATTTGATGTAGAAATGGAATTACACGGACAGCGTAGAAATTTCCGCCCCACCGCTTATGCTGAAAACCAACCCGGCGTATGTTTCACGCCTGGTACGCTGTAACACTTAAAAGTTCGTATAGAACAGCGTACTGACGCCGGGCGAACAACCCCGGCGCGCCGCCTTAAGGCGGCGGAGCAAAGCAAAAACCACGTTTTTTGCTTTGCGATCTTCACACTTCAAACGTAGCGAAGCGAAGTTTTAAGTGTGACATGGTAACAAGTTGTTTTACGGGTTTTCCCGGCGTTTGGGGAAGTACAATTTTTCAAAAGGTTATATATATGAATGAATCACCAGCAGCGTCTCCCCGCGCGGCCAAAAAAACAAGCCCCCCCCGCGCGGGCGGAAAACCCGGCAAAACCTCCGCCGCGGACGCAGCCGCCCGGAAAGACAATCCGGAACATGCAACACCTGCGGAAGAAAACCCGGCTGAAAACAATAATTCTGAAAACGCCAAAACGCCAAAACCCAGAACCCAGCGTCCGCGCAAACGCGCAAAACCCCAGAAAAGCCCGGCGGATCCGGCATCCGTCCCGGATCTTTCTTCGCAACCCGTCCTGCAAGCGCCGCCTCTGACTGAAACGGTTCCGGAGTCCGCGCCCGGATCCGCGGAAATTGCGCTTGCGGAAGCTTCCACCCTCAAAAACAAGCGTTCCGCGAAAACCTCGGCTACAGGCCGCTCCCGGCGGCCGGGCGCATCCAGGCAAAGCGGCAGCGCGAAAAAAAACGGAACAGCCGCAACGGATGAAAGCACGGAACAAGCCGAAGTTCCGCCGGGCAAGCTTCCCCGGAACACGGCGCAAGCTTCCCCGGCAAACCCGCGTGAAGAAGAATTCCCGCCCGCGCAGCCTGATCCGCGGACGGACTGGCAAGCGCCCGAAGAGCGCCTGCCGGACGCAGCCGAGCCGGAAGAACTTTCCGCAAGCGCCGGCGTTGAACCGGAAAAGGAAAACGAACCCGCGGACAAACCCTCCGAGCGGGCGGATAAAACCGCTCCCGGCAAAAAACGGAAGCCTTCTTCCAAAAAGCCGGCCGGCCAGGACAATACGCCCAGGATCGCGTCTGCGGGAGAACAGGCGAAAGCAAAGCGCAAAATGCTTGTGAGCGTCCTTCCGGGCGAGCAGGTGGAAGTTGTAATAGCCGAAAACGGGCTGGTGCAGGAATACTACATAGAACTGCTGCATCAGGCAAAAATCAAGGGCAACATCTATAAAGGCATCATTCACAATGTCGATCCCAACTTGCAGGCTGCCTTTGTCGCTTACGGAGCGGCCAAAAACGGCTTTTTACAGATAGATGAGGTTCACCCGGAATATTATCTTGCCCCGCATGAAACAGCCAAGGCGCACAAATATCCCCTGATCCAGAAAGTGTTGAAACCCGGACAGGAAATTTTGGTTCAGGTGGTCAAGGAACCTTCAGGCACCAAAGGCGCTTTTCTTACTTCCTATCTTTCTTTGCCGGGACGTTTTCTGGTACTCACGCCGGGCAACGAACAAATCGGCGTTTCACGCAAGGTGGAGAGCGAAGAAGAGCGTACCCGGCTGCGCGAACTATTGTCCGGGCTGAACCCGGGCGAGGGTCTGGGCGTCATTGTGCGCACCGTCAGCGCCGGCACCACGAAAACCAACCTGCAGCGGGATTTGCAACAACTCAAGCGGGTGTGGAAGGAAGTGCGCAAAAAAGGCTCCACCGAACTCGCACCAAGCCTGATTTATCAGGAAATGGCCCTGGATACCCGCGCCGTGCGCGACTATCTTACCGAAGAAATCACCGAACTCTGGGTGGATGACGAAGAAATGGCCGTACAGATCCGCGAACTGGTCACCCTGCTCTTCCCCAAACGCGAAAACGTCGTGCATCTGCATACCGACCTGGAACACACCCTTTTTGAACATTTCAACCTGAAAAAACAACTGGAGCAAGTCCATTCCCGCGAAGTGACCCTTCCCTCCGGCGGCAGGCTGGTCTTTGATCATACCGAAGCCCTGATGGCCGTTGATATAAATTCCGGCCGGGCCGTCGGGAAAAACAATTTTGAGGATACCGCCTATAAAACCAATCTGGAAGCCGCCCAGCAGATACCCTTGCAACTGCGTCTACGCGATATCGGCGGGCAGGTGGTCATAGATTTTATTGAAATGCGCGACCGCTCCCATTGGCGCGACCTTGAAAAAGCCGTGCGCAACGGCATGAAGGGAGACCGCGCGCGCCACGATATAGGAAAAATCAGCAGTTTCGGATTGCTGGAAATCGTGCGCCAGCGCCTCAGCTCTTCAGCCATATCCGTCACCTCCGAGCCCTGCCCCTGCTGCAAAGGCACCGGGCAACGCCGCAACATGGAGTGGCAGGCCCTGCAAGCCCTGCGCGAAATTCGCTCCCTGCTGCGTAAACAGAGCGAAAGCGGCGCAAGCACGGCCGTTTACAGCAATTTGCCGGAATTGGTTCTGTATTTGCTGAACCAGAAAAAAGAACGGCTGCTCGAAATGGAAAAAAGCTTCGGCGTCAAACTGGAACTTAAACTGGGCGTAAAATAACCGCTCACGAGGTTTTTATGTGCGACCATTTTCCGCTGTACCGGGGTAATTTGGAATATTTTTGCCTCGGCTGTGACGCCCGCTTTGACATCAACGAACTGTTGTACACCTGCCCGACCTGCGGCAGCGTACTGTTGCTGGAAGATAAAAATTTTTCCCTGCTCGGGCGGAAAAGCGGCAAAGAATGGCAGGAGATCTTTGACGGGCGGGCGGCCTGCAAAATTGACGCCTTGCGCGGCATTTTCCGTTTTTATGAACTCATTGCCCCGGTGCTTGACGAAGAAGACATTATCTATCTGGGCGAAGGCAATACCCCGATCATCAAGGCAAACCAGGAACTGCAAAAAGAAATCGGCCTGCGCTTCGCCATTAAAAATGAAGGGCAAAACCCCAGCGCTTCCTTTAAAGACCGCGGCATGGCCTGCGCTTTCAGTTATCTGCAAGCTCTGGCGCGCAGGCACAACCGGGAAGAAATTCTGACCATTTGCGCCTCTACCGGCGACACTTCAGCCTCAGCCGCCCTTTACGCCTCCTATCTGGGCGGGGCGGTTAAATCCGTGGTGCTTTTGCCGCAGGGCAAAGTTACCCCGCAGCAGCTCGGCCAGCCTCTGGGCAACGGCGCCACGGTTATTGAACTGCCGGGAGTTTTTGACGACTGCATGAAAGTGGTGGAAAATCTGTCCAGGAATTACCGGGTTGCCCTGCTCAACTCCAAAAACGCCTGGCGTATCCTGGGACAGGAGTCTTACGCCTATGAGCTTGCCGGATGGCGCAATTGGGACATGCGCAAGCTTTGCGTCTTTGTCCCCATAGGCAATGCCGGGAATATCACCGCTATTCTGAACGGTTTTTTAAAGCTGCGCGCTCTGGACATCATCGACGGTCTGCCCCGCATTTTCGGGGTGCAGTCCGCCCACGCCGACCCGATTTTCCAATATTATAACCGCGGGCGGGATTTCGCGCCGGTGCAGGTTCGCCCCAGCGTGGCCCAGGCCGCCATGATCGGGAATCCGGTTTCTTTTCCCCGGGTGCGCCGCCTGGTGGAACTCTATTGCCGCCGGTACGTTCCGCAAGCCGGAGAAAAAGCTTTTCAGGTAGTGCAGGTTACGGAACAGGAAATTATGGACTGTATGCTCATGGCCAACCGCCACGGGCATATTGTCTGCACACAGGGTGGAGAAACCCTGGCCGGGCTGCGCGTTGCCCTGCGTCACGCGCTGATTGGCCCGGATGAATTCGCCGTGCTGAATTCCACCGCGCATGCCCTCAAGTTCGCTGGCTTCCAGCAATTGTATTTTGAGGACGCCTTTCCGCCGGAATATGAAATAACTCCCGGCCGGGATCTTAAAAACGCTCCGCTTTCCATATTCAGCGCCGACCGCAAAGCAAGCCTCCCGGAAGAAGAATATATAGAGCAGGCCGCCCGGGCGGTGGCCGCCACGCTCGGTCTGAAAAGCCGCTAAGGCAATTTAATTTTGAGACGCTCCCTCCGGCGCTTTACGGCGAAACAAGTTTCGCCTACGCCTGCGGGGCGGGCAGCGGTGCCCGCTGCCAGAGCATTTCAACATTTTCAATGTTAAAATGCTCTAAACAGAAAAAAGCCGCAAGGAACTTACGCATGGATTTTGAAAGCATACGGCTTCTGCTGGAACAGTGGGGCTACCTGATTATCATCGGCTGGACCTTCATTGAGGGTGAAACGGTGGTTATTGTCGCCGGTCTGCTCGCCCAGCAGGGACTTTTAAACCTCAACCCCTGGCTTATAGCCCTGTGCGCGTTTACCGGCAGCTTCTGCAGCGACCAGTTGATGTTTGCTTTGGGAAAATATAAAGGCCCGACGGTATTGCACCGCTTTCCCCGGCTGGCCAAAAATACGGAAAAGGCCCGCAATTTGATGATAAAGTACGAAAACGCCCTTATTCTGGGTTTTCGCTTTATCTACGGAGTGCGCAACATCACCCCGATCCTGCTCGGCATCAGCGGAGTGAAACATCTGAAGTTTTTTACCCTTAATATGATCGGGGGCTGCGTCTGGGCTGCAAGTTTCGCTTTTGGCGGCTATTACTTTGGAGAACTGCTGGAAGAACTTTCCGCTGCCTTCCCGCACGCCAAATACGTAATCCTGGCCGGTCTGATCCTGCTCGTCACCTCGGTTTTCCTGTTCCGGCGCTTCCGCCGTAAAAAAGCCGCGCAACAGGCCGTAAGGGAGGACAAAGCCGATTTTGGCGTATAATTATATCAATTTGAATATAAACACTAAATTCCGGAGGAACCATCATGCGTAGCCGCATCCTTGCCCTGATTCTCGGGTTGTGCCTGCTTCCGGGCGCAGTGAGCCAGGCTTATGCCGCCGAGCAAAAGCTGATTATTTACACTTCCATGAAAGAATCCCTGATTGGCGGCATTGTGGAGGGTTTTGTCAAAAAATATCCCGCCATCGGCGTTGACTATCAGTCCGCCGGGGCGGGCAAACTCATGGCCAAAATAGCCGCTGAACGGGAAAGCGGCAAAATTCTGGCCGACATCATCTGGACCAGTGAAGTGCCGGATTTTTACAATATGAAAAAAGAGGGCCTGCTGGAGCAGTACCGCACCCCCCTGTTCAGTGAAATTCTTAACCCCTTTGACGACTACGACGGCTTTTTCACCGCTGCCCGGCTGGGTACGCTGGGCATCGCCATCAACACGGATCTGGTCAAAACCCCGCCCACCCAGTGGTCGGATCTTTTCAAACCCGAGTTCAAGGGCGCCTTCGGCATTGCGGATCCCGCCCTTTCCGGCACTGCCTACATGAGTGTGGCTCTTCTGGACAAGCAGTTCGGCTGGGAATTTTTTGAAAAACTGCGCGCCAACCAGGCGAGAATCGGCAAAGGTTCCGGCCAGGTTGTGGACGATACCGCTTCCGGCGAACTTTCGGCCAGCCTTGCCGTGGATTACATCACCAACGACAAGATAGCCAAAGGCGCGCACCTGTCCCTGATCTATCCGCCGGAACTGCTCATGGCGCCCAGCCCGGTGGCCGTCTTCAAAAACAGCCCCAACCTGGACGCGGCCAAAAAATTTGTGGACTATCTGCTCTCGCATGACGCCCAGGTGCTCATAGCCGCGGAAGGCACCCTCTCCGTACGCACGGATGTGGCCAATCGCCCCGAGCACAAACTGCCCCTGGCGGCGGACGCTCTGAAGCGCGCCATCAAAATTGATTATCTCCAGATGATGGCCACCAAGGAAGCGACGATAAAAAAATTCACCGGTACCTTGCAGGGGAAATAAAAGCGACATGGCGACGATTCAGATTGAAGGCGTGGCCAAAAGCTACGGAGCGCACCAGGTGCATAAGGCGCTTACCCTGTCTGTCCGGCACGGAGAATGTTTTACCCTGCTGGGGCCTTCCGGCTGCGGAAAAACCGTCCTGCTCCGGCTGATCGCCGGCTTTGAAACTCCTGATGCCGGCAGCATCCGCATTGGCGAGGATTGCGTATCCGACCCGGCCGCGGGAATCAATATCTCCCCGGACAGCAGGGGACTGGGCGTTGTTTTTCAGGATTACGCGGTCTGGCCGCATATGACGGTTTTCGACAATGTGGCCTATCCGCTGAAACTGGCGAAAATGCCCAAGCCGGCGTTGCGGGACAGGGTCATGGAGACCATTGGCCTCGTGGGCATGACCGGGCTGGAAAAAAGAATGCCTTCCGAGCTTTCCGGCGGCCAGCAGCAGCGGGTCGCCCTGGCCAGAGCCCTGTCGGCCAAGCCTTCGATCATGCTGCTGGATGAACCCCTGACCAACCTGGACGCCAATCTGCGCGAAGAAATGCGTTTTGAAATAAAGGAGCTGCAGCGCAAGCTCGACATCACCGTGCTGTATGTCACGCATGACCAGGAAGTAGCCCTGGCCATCTCCGACCGCGTGGCCATCATGGACGATGCCGGGCAACTGCGCCAGACCGGCAGCCCCTGGGAAATTTTCGAACGCCCTGTGGACGGTTTTGTTTTTAACTTCATGGGTATAGCTAATTTCATGCCTGTACGGCGGGTGGGAGAAACCTATCTTGTAGGCAAGGGCGAGCAGCCCGTGCCCTGGGAAAAGCCGCAAGGAGACGCGCCGGAATGGGTAGCCGGCTTCCGCCCTTCGGATGTGCGTATTTCCCGCACGGGCGCCGGACTGCGCGGCGTGGTGAAACGCGCAAGCTTCCTGGGCGCGGTGGTGGATTATCTGGTGGAGGTGGACGGCGCCTGGCTGCGCACCAGTATTGAAACCTTTGAAGCCATATCCGGAGCAATGATGTTCACGCAGGGAGAATCCTGCGTAATCAGCTTCAACCATCTGCTCTGGTTTGACGCCCGCACCCTTGCGGAGGTGGTGAAAGCATGAACGGCATTGTGCAAAAAAGCGGCTTCGGCGCGGCGCAGATCATCCTCGGGCTGTCCATCGCCATCCTGGTCGTCATGGTGGCGGTGCCGGTGCTGCTCATTTTTTTCAACGCTTTCTGGGTACACGGCGAATTCAATATCCGGGACGTGATCGCCACCATCCGGGAACCGGATACCTATCAGGCTCTGGTCAATTCCCTGATCATCGCCAGTGGAACCACCTTCGGCAGCACTGTGGTGGGCACGTTTTTCGCGTGGCTGGTGACCCGTACGGATCTTCCTTACAAACCCTTCATGAAAAGCATGTTCCTGGTGCCTTTCATGCTGCCTTCCTTTATCGGCGCTCTGGCCTGGAAAATGCTGCTTTCGCCGCGGGCCGGATTTATCAACCGCTTTTTCATGACCAACTTCGGCTTTGATGGGCCGTTGTTCAATATTTACAGTTATGCCGGCATTATCATGGTGGAGATCATGTATCTCTTTCCCTTTGTGTTCATCCAGGTCTGCGGCGCCCTTGAGCGTATGGATCCCACGCTGGAGGAATCGGCCCGCATTTCGGGCGCCGGGCTCTTCACCATAACCCGTAAAATCACCATCCCCCTGGTCATGCCCAGCATCCTTTCCGGCGCGCTTTTAATCATGCTCTATTCCATGGCCCACTTCGGCACCGTGGCTGTGCTGGGCATTGAAAACGGCATTTTCAACATTCCGACGCTGATTTACCAGCGCATACACCAAAGCGCCGGAAGCTTCGATTCCATCCGCACCGGGACGGTTCTGGCCACAGTGCTGGTGGTTACGGCGGCCTTCATCATCTGGCTGCAAGGCAAAATCCTCTCCAAAGGGCGCTACCAGATCATCGCCGGCAAAAGCTTCCGGCCCATGGAACTGAAATTACGCGCCCTGCGCACCCCGCTGCTGGTTTTGTGCATAGCCTACATCGCTTTTACCATTGTGCTGCCCACCGTGGTGATTTTTCTGGTCGGCGGGCTGAAAACCTACGGCCTGCCCTTTACCTGGGAAAATCTCTCCCTGGACAACTACAAATTTATCCTCTTTGACTACAAAGTCACCAAAGACGCCATCCGGAACAGCCTTGCCCTGGGCTTGGGCGCGGCCTTCATCACCATGTTCGCCGGGGTGATGATCTCTTACGTCATTGTAAAAATGAAAGTGCGCGGCAAGGGTATTCTGGAATTTCTGGGCATGCTGCCCTTTTCCGTACCCGGCTCGGTGATCGCGCTGGGAGTAATCCTGGCCTGGAGCGGAAAATTCAACATCAACCTCTACAATACGGTCTGGATTATCCTGGTGGCCTATATCGCGCGGTACATGGCCTTTTCGCTCAAGGCCAATTCCGCGGCCCTGGAGCAGGTGCATGATTCGCTCATGGAAGCGGCCCGGGCCTGCGGCGCCACCATGTGGCAAACTTTGAGGGACATTGTGCTGCCCCTGGTGCGCCCCGGCATGCTGGCGGCTTTTTTTCTCATCTTTCTGCCCTCCCTGCGCGAACTTACCGTATCCATCATGCTCTACGCGCCGACCACCAGAACAATCGGCGTGGCCATCTACACCCTGAATGAAGACGGCGAAACCGTCGTTTCCGCGGCGCTGGCCGGGATAGCCCTTATTCTCATCATCACCGGGCAGACCCTCATCAATCACTTCACCAAAACCAAGCGGGTATAATTCCGTATGTCGCACATACGTCTCATCAACGTGACCAAACGCTTTGGCTCGGTCACCGCGGTCAATGCCCTGAATCTGGAGATAGCCAAGGGAGAATGCTTTTCCATGCTTGGGCCTTCAGGCTGCGGTAAAACCACCACCCTGCGCATGCTGGCCGGTTTTGAAGACCTCACGGACGGGGAAATCCATGTGGGCGACCGCCTCTTTTCCTCTCCCCGGAAAAAATTTTATCTGCCCCCGGAAAAACGGGACTTCGGCATGGTTTTTCAGGCGTTTGCGGTTTGGCCGCACCTGTCCGTATACGAAAATGTGGCTTTTCCCCTGCGTATCCGCAAATTCTCCGCTTCTGAAATCGACCGGCGCACCAAAGACGCCCTGCATTCCACCAATCTGCTCGCGGCGGCCAAGGACAGCCCGGAGAATCTTTCCGGCGGCGGCAAGCAGAGGGTGGCCCTGGCCAGAGCCCTGGCCATAAATTCAGACGTCATGCTGCTTGACGAGCCCCTTTCCAGCCTTGACCCGCATCTGCGCGAAGAAATGCGCTTTGAAATAAAAGACCTGCAACGCGCCTACGGCTTCTCCATCATCTACGTCACCCACGATCAGGCGGAAGCCATGGCGCTTTCCGACCGCATTCTGGTCATGAAGCAGGGCGAGATCCAGCAGGTGGATACGCCCCTGAACGTGTACAACAACCCGGCCAACCGCTTTGTCTTCAGTTTCATCGGCCTGTCCAATTTTTTGGAGGTGGCTGCGCGGGACGGAAACTTGCGCACCTGCCGGGGAGACTGCCCCCTGCGGGACGCCTTGCCCCGAAAAAAAAAGCAGGACGCGCCGGGTGAAGGCAACGAGCCTCCGGAAACCCTGCTGGCCGCGCAAAATTTTGTGCTGGCCAGCCGGCCTTCGGAAATCAATTTCACTGCCGAAGGAGGCTTGCGCGGCATAGTCGTCCGCAAATCTTTTTTGGGCGAAATCGTGGATTACCAGATCAAGGCGGGCGAACAGACCCTGCGGGTTCAAAAAGGACGGCGCGCCCCCGGCCCGGAAGCGGGCGAAGCCTGCGGCATCTCCTTCCTGCGGCCTTTCTGGTACGCCGGAGAAAAATAGAGCGTTTCATCCTTGACATGCTCTGCAGGGTTCCGGGAAAAAATATGGAAGCAATAGACCACAACAAAATTATAAAAAAAACCGCAACGGCAGTGTTAAAGCCTTACGGGATTAAAAGAAAAGGTCAGTCCAGGTCGTTTATAGATGATAACGGCTGGTTCATAATAATAGTTGAATTTCAACCACATACATATAACAAAGGAACTTTTTTAAATGTCGGTGTCAATTTCAACTGGTATCTGAAGGATTATTTTTCTTTTGACATTGGATATAGAGAAAACGAATTCGTTAAATGTGTTGAAGAAAAAGAATTTATTGAAAATGTGGATAAATTATGCAAAAAGGCAGTAGAAAAAGTACTGAAATACAGGGATGATTTGAAAACGATGAAAAATTCCGAGAAAACAATATCAGAACACAAATTTACAAGTGATGAATTATGGGGAAATTATCACAGAGGCGTGATGTCCGGGCTGATGGGAAATATCCGTAAATTGAATGAATATTTTGATGGATTATTGAATGTAACTGATAACGGTATCCAATGGATGCTTGAATTAAAACGCAGAGTCAATGAATTGAAAGAAATAGCAAATGTCGACGCAAATAAATTCAGGGAAAAAATTGTCAATATAATATATGAAACAAGAAAATTAAATAAACTAAATGAAATGGAAATAATAGCGTTTCCTATTTTTGATGCAATAAAATGACCAGTTTTAATTTTGAAATTCAACGCGTTATAAATACATATACCTGCATTAACAACATGAAACGGTATAATAATAGAATAACGGCACTGATACCATAGAAATACCGACACAATGCGTTATCACTCAGATATTCGCAGTAAATGCGCGTGGGGCGCCTCTGCTGACCCGCGAGTTTGTAAAGCGGCGCGCTGAAAACTTCATCGCCTTCTTCATTCATGCGGCGCACCTTAAGTCCAGACATTTGTAAAATTGCCGGGATTTGGAATTGAAATAACACCCCTTGCAGGAGTTCCGCAGATCATATTTCCAAAAAATCCCGGTTACAGTTCGCCCTTATGGCCTCTTTTTTCCGGTTGCCGAACACAACGGCATATTCATCCAGGCTGTCCGAAGTGATTTTACGACCAACGCCTGCGCCTGAAGCAAAATAAACCGCCCGGCACATAGTCGAAAAAAGATGCGCGCAGTGGTACAGAAAATCCCGCCCTACCCCGGGTAAAAGCTCCCGCCTGCGTTTGGCCACCTTATCCGCTTCCTCTTGCGTCGCAAAACTGAAGTTTTTCCAGGTGAACGAACAGCAGTCATGCCCATGCGACATAATGGGGTTCACTTCCAGTTCTATTTCCGGATTAAAGCCGCGCACCAGGCTTGCGTCAATCCAGGTACAGTAATGCTTGCCGTATTCCAGCATCCCGTACTTTTTCCAGGTCGCCGCCCAGCCGCAGGCCACAGTATCAAACTTATACGGAGCAAGCGCCCGGGTGAGGGATTTATTCCACCCTTTCGGCTCGACAAGTTCGGAATAAGCCATATAATTCGCGACATTCAGTTCATCGCCATTGGCCAGGCAACGCCCGGCGTAACGGAGGCCGCGTTCCAGCCCGTATTCCGTGACCCCCTGGCGGACTATGGCGAGCCCCTGCTTTTCATCTGTGGATTCCAGAATATGTTTTGCCAGCGCCGCAAAGAGCAGAGCGTGATCATCCACATAAAATTCCGCGGCAAGTTCGGTATTTTCCATGAAAATCCTCCTTTCATTCCAGCCTGCGTCAGCAGATTTTTGATCCGTTGGGAACCGGACGCTCCGGGGTAGCCAGCACAATATTGCCGTCAGCATCGTGGAAACCCGTGAGTAAAAACTGCGAAAGCATCGGCCCGATGCGCTTGGCCGGGAAATTGACCACGCCCACAATCTGTTTACCTATGAGGTCTTCCGGACGGTAATGCACGGTTATTTGCGCGCTGCTCTTGAGTTCGCCGATTTCCGGGCCAAAATCCGCCCAAACCTTCCAGGCCGGTTTACGCGCCTCGGGAAACGCTTCCACTTTCACCACGGTTCCGGCGAGCATTTGAATTTTTTCAAAGTCGTCCCAAGTTATTTCCGCCATGATAACCCCATGTTACAGTATTTTAGAGCGTTTTAACATTGAAAATGTTGAAATGCTCTGGCGGCGGGTACCGCCGCCCGCCCCGCAGACGTGGGCGAAACTTGCTTCAGCCGTTGCGACGAAGGAAGCTACGAATGAAGACAGCAGCGATGTTTCGCCGTAAAGCGCCGGAGGGATCGTCTCAAAGTTAAATTGCCTTAGTCAATGCTGAAAAAGTCGGGAAACGGCTTGGCATAATCCGTATTCCGGTCAGTCGGACTTTTCGGGTCGGGCGATTACACGCAGGTCGTCATCACGCAGTTGCGCAAGCACGGAATTCCCTTTCTCGTCCACCCGGAATTCGGCGTAACTTGCGCGGCTGTAAAGCTCTTCATATCCTTCCTCGAAAAAATAGCTTCCCGCGCCGATGCTCACACGATCAAATCCGCCGTGGACGATTTTGAAAGCTAAAAGATGTTCTCCGGGCGCCAAAGCTTCCCCTTCGGAATAAAGCCTGGAAAATTCATATACTCTGTCTCCGGTGTCGCGCATAACCGCAAGATGCCGCTCCCGGCGTTCCTGAAACTCTTCATCCCGGAAAAGCTCCTTCATCTCCCGGACAATCTCCCGTTCAGCCTCATAGTCCAAGGCCATATAAAAGCCCTGCAGCAGCGAAAGCGGATCCACCGGGCGCAACTCCAGCAGCATCACTGTGCCTTGTTCAAGTAAAGTTTCTTTGGCGGCAATGGATATATTGTACCCGGCCAGAAAGAACGCCAGCGCAAGACAGCAAAGAATGCGCGGCCATGAAGCTGGTTTTTTCATGTCTTCCTCACTCCGTCGCCCCGGCCCGCCGCGAGCCCGGGCAAAACCGTCGCGGCGATTACGGCAAGCGCCAGCAGCGTAACCCCGCTGCCCATCATGAGTACGGCTTTCCGCACAAAGGCAAATTGAATATTATAATAAAAAAAAGTTATGCCCAAAGCCAGATAGACCGAGGCAAAACCCATCAGCACCAGATCCCTTCCGCCCTTGGCGAAAAATAACAGCACAAGGCCGAGCGCGCTGACCGGAGAAGAGTATCCGATTACAATTAAAAACAGGATGGCGGGAATACAGGCAAGTTTGACGTACGCAGGCCCGGTATTGGCGCACAGCAAAAAAATTGCTCCGCATAATATGCCGAGCGGCACCCCGTAAAATAAGCAATCCACCCAGGCTGGCACCCCCAGCGGGATATGCAGAACGGCATTCAGGCAAAAAAAATACCCGGCCGCAAGCATGACAAAAAGCAAGGCGCCGCCGGCAGCGCTTTCCAAAAACGGCGTGCCGGCGCTGATTTTTTTGCGGCCAGTCCCCAGAACCGCCAGACTGAAGGCCGTGGCCAGGGCAAAGAAACCCGTACCCAAAGGCGGAACCTGCGCAAGCTTTTCCATAAATGCGCCGTCCCCGTGCCTGACGTATCCGGCGTTATCCGCATAACGGTAATAGGAATATTGCTCCATATAACTGTAATAGTCCAGATAGAAAAACAGGAAGCCCAGGGCCGCGGCCATGCAAATTACCCTGGCGGACGGATATTTCACCGTGGCCCACAGGGCCAGGAAGATCAAGGCATAACACAACAGCCCAGTCCGGGGGTGATCGTCGAGGGCGGGTATGCCAAGAACCAGACCGCTCAGAATGCACACAAGGCCAAGCTGCTGCACGGAAAAATTGTCCGATCTGAACAGCCAAGCCCCCAAAGCGATGAGGGGTACGCACACCCAGAAGTCCTCCAGCAAAACGCCGTCTGAGGCTATAAAAATTGCTCCACCCAATAAAAGCGCTCCAATCCATATGCCCAGAGACATGGGCAGCTTGAAGTACCAAGGCTGCCTTCCCGCTTCCTCGCGCGCATGTGTGCCCAGGACATCGGCAATTAAGCCGTCCTGAATATCCGGCCGGTCGCCCAGCCAGTTTTTCAGGAGCAGGGCCAATTTGCCCCCTCTGTCCGGCCCGGCTTCCGCGTTATTTTGTCCCGGCAAAGCATCCGCGCGCTGCGCGGATAGAAGCGCCCCGCGTATGCGTAAAATCAGCAGGCCGGAACCAATGAACATGCCCACCACCAGCAGACCGGCGGTGAGCAAGGCTCCGCCTTCGTCCAGAGACACTCTGAACAGTGAACGCAGGATCATTGTGGTCAGTATGCCGGCCGCTGAAAAACAACCGAGAGAAATGAAAAACAAATCCGGCTTTTTTTTGTAGTAAAAGATGAAAATTGCCGCCAGCGCGGCCAGATATACATGCACAACGCTGTTGCCGAAGAAAGACATGTCCACGCCGCGGTAGTAGTAACCGGCGAGGAGCACAAGCGCCATCAGCTTGACTGTAAGCAGAGTAAGGGCAACGGCCCCGATAAATCTGACCAGCCGGCGCGCGGGATCAAAGGCGGGCAGGTTCAGTTTTCCAGCTATCTGATGCAGACACTCGCAAAAAAACCAGCAGGCCAGTTGCTGATAAAGCAGCATGTTGCCGCGCAGAAAAATATTTTCGGCGTCATACAGGCTGAAGCTGAATTCCCTCGAATACAGCGCCACCCAAAGCGAAAGCGTGAGCCAGAGCAGCAGGCCCAAACATGAAGTCCGCGCCAGCAGGAACAGCGGCAATACGGCAAGCGCCCATACGCGGAACAGCTCCCAGGCATTGGCCCCGGTCTGATAAACTTGCCCGTACAGCGCAAGCAGCAGGCCGATGCTTATGCCTGCCCCAAAAAGCCAGTATGCGCCCGATTCCCTTTTCCAGCGCCAGATGGCCATGACCGAACACAGCGCGAAAACCAGTTCAAAAATGGCAAATTTAAGGGGCACGGACATGGCTATCCAATTCCAGGCCAGAAACATGGCCAGACCGACCAAAAAGAGCAAAAGGCCCAGCAAATTGAAAACGCGTTTACAGAACGCGCACCAGCCGCTAAAATCCGGCTTAAGACCAAAGTGAAACAAGCCCGAGATATACTGGGTATGCTCAAGCAGGCCGAGCATACGCATTGTTTTCAAGCTGCGGCCGAGGCTGTTCCGCTCGGAAAAATTCAGGTCACCCGGCTCAAACTGCCTTGCATCCATATGCTTGCCCCGTGCTATTGTTTCAAATGCTTTTTGGTGATAACACATACGCCTGCATTGTAAAGCGTATTTTCAAGGGAGGCGCGTTTTGAACATACAGCGGGGCGGACGGATTGCTCTGGCGATTTTTTTAACCGCCTTTTTGCCTGCGGATTTTACCGCCGGAGTTTATGCGGCCCAGACGGGCGGCGCGGAACGGCACGTCACGGCCAGGCCCGGATCAGCCGCGCAGGATCCGGATAAAAACCTTCTGCTCCAGGCCGGACAGCTTTATGACCGGAAAAAGTATGACGAAGCCCGAAATATGCTGCTGCCCCTTGCGCAAAAAGGCAATGCCGATGCTTCTTTCGCCCTGGGTCTGATGGAGGCGCGCGGTGACCTTGGGCGGCCGGACTATGTAAAAGCGCGCGAATGGTGGGAGAAAGCCGCGCAAAAAGGACACCCTGAAGCCGAATACAACCTCGGCCTGATTTATTACCGGGGGGTGCAACAGGGCGGCGACGGCACCGACCCGGCCAAAAGAGATTTTGCCGAGACCCTGGAATGGTGGAACAAAGCGGCTGAACACGGGCATATAACCGCCATGTATTCTCTTGCCGGCATGGCCCGCACGGGTGAGGGCCAGCCCAAAAATATGCGGCTCGCCGCAAGCTGGTATACGCGGGCGGCAAAATTGGGGCACCCTGAAGCCCAATACCAGTTGGGCAGCATGTACCTGAATGGAGCCGGAGTGGAAAAAAACCTGGCGGAAGCTAAAACATGGATGCAACAGGCAGCGGAGGCCGGGCACCCGGGCGCTGTCAGCGCCATGAAAATGCTGGATAATATCAAATAATTCCATTTCCACATCAAAACTGCATCCATATGGAGGTGATCCGGGCTGGAGCGTGATTCTGTTACGGCGTTTTTTTCTTGCTAATATATCAAATTCCACGTATGTGTCCGGGCCTGTCCGGGGCGCGGGCTTTTCAGTCCTGCGCGGCGCCATCGTGCCCAAAAGACAGACTATTTTGCAGAAAAAGAGGACTTTTGACATGTTACGTAATTTTTCCATAGGAATGCGCATCACCGCCATCATCAGCATACTGATCCTGGCCATGGCCTGCTTGGTGGGAACCATCATTCTGACCGCCGACAGCGTGAAAGACCACGGCATAGCCGATGCCGAGGAGGTAATGCTGGAAGGGGAACGCGCGAAAATCGCACTGGGCACCCACACCATCGCCAAATCGCTCGGCAAAGCGCTGGAAGGCGTTACGGATCCGGAACAGCAGGCGGCGATCATCGGCAAACACATCAACGACATCCGCTTCGAGGCCGATGCGTCCGGCTATTATTTCGTATACCGCGGGACAACGGTTTTCGTTCACCCCATTCAGCCCACTCTGGTCGGAAAGGATCTGGGCTCCACGCCGGACGCTAACGGCGTGTACTATGTGAGCGAACTCAACAAGGCGGCACAGCGGGGCGGCGGCTTTGTTTCCTTTATTTTCGGCAAGCCGCAGCCCGGCGGCGGCGTGGCCAACGCCCCGAAACTCGCTTACGTCGAGATGATCCCCGGCACGGATCTCTGGATCTCCACGGGCATTTATATCGACAACATTGACGTATACAAGGCGGGCATGGAAAAACGCATGTCCGACAACCTGTTCAACCGTATGCTCATCGTGATCGGGTGCGTGCTCGCGCTGGTTCTCTGCATTTTGCTGCCGCTCTGCATCTTCACGCTCCGATCCATTTCCCGCCCGCTCAGGGCGACGACCAGGGCCGCGGAGCAGATCGCTTCGGGCAACCTGGATGTCCACCTGGAAACGGACGGCAAGGATGAGGTCACGGTGTTGCAGCAATCGCTCCTCCGCATGGCCCAGAACCTGCGCGAGAGCTTTACCGAAATCCGCAAAAAGGAAGCCGAGTCGCTCGCCAAGGCGGATGAAGCCCAGAAAGCCGTACGGTTGGCTCAGGAAGCCAGCCGCAAGGCGGACGCCGCCAACGAGGAAATAATGCAGGCCGCCGCCCGCCTCGAAACCGCCGCCCATGAGATGGAATCTTTCACGCGCAACATTTCCAGGAGTACCGCCGGCGTGCGGGAAGGAACCTCAACCCAGGACGGACGCATCCACGAAATACTCACCGCCATGGAACAGTTGAGCGCCAGCGTTCTTGAGGTTGCGCGCGGCGCTTCTTCCGCCTCCCGGCAGACCGAGGAATCGCGGGTGAAGGTCGAATCCGGCGCCGCGCTTGCCAAACAGTCCGGCACGGCCATGAACGAAATGCGCTCCCTTACCGACACCTTGACGAAGAATATCCATAAGCTGGGTGAGCAGTCCCGGAATATCGGCCAAGTCATCAACGTCATCAACGATATCGCGGATCAGACCAACCTGCTCGCGCTGAACGCCGCCATTGAAGCCGCCCGCGCCGGCGAAGCCGGGCGGGGCTTTGCCGTGGTCGCGGGTGAAGTGCGCAAGCTCGCCGAAAAAACCATGCAGGCCACGCGGGAGGTCGGGGACTCCATCCTTGCCGTCCAGAACCTGGCGGAAACGAACATTTCCAGCATGGACGCCGCCATGACCTCCATGAACCGCGTCAGCGGGCTTTCCGAGGAAACCGTCGCCGCGCTGGCCGAAGTTCAGGGCATGGTCAAGGAAGCGGCCGCGCAGGTTCAGTCCATCGCAACGGCGGTTGAAGAACAGTCCGCGTCAAGTTCCGAAGTGGCCGCCCTGGTCGGAGAGGTCAGCAGCATTGCCTCGGCCAACACCGCGCTGGTCACGGAAGCGGATGAAGAGCTGCAAGGCCTTGTGCGTAAGGCCGGCGAACTGTTGGGGCTTGTGGCCGATTTGCGGAAAGCTGAAAAATAAACCCGGACAACGCGCACTACGCGCGGAGGCAGGCCGGCTTACCCAACAAAAAAATCCCGCGACTCGCGGGATTTTTTTGTTAAAGTTACTTTCAGCTTCAACTGCCGATTTTTCTATGTGTGCTTTTGGGCTTATTGCCGCCGGAGCTGCTGCTTTTTCTGGCCGTGGACTTGGCAGCCGTAACTTTTGGCGTTTTGGCCTTTTTGGTCTTGCCGGAACTTGCTCCGGCGACCCGTTCCGCTGTCCCCTTGTCCTTGTCTCCCTCTGACACGGCATTCAGGTGTCCGCCCCTGGTCAACTCGATAATCGCCAGGGGGGCGCAGTCGCCTTTGCGGGGCAAAGCCAGTTTGACCAGCCGGGTATAGCCTCCGGGTATGCTCTTAAATTCCGGAGCGATAATATCAAATAGCTTTTTCACCAGCTGGTGGTTGCCCAGTACGCGGTAAGCCTGGCGGCGGGCATGAACGGTATCGCTTTGCGCCATGGTGATGAGAGGTTCAACCACGCCGCGGATTTCTTTGGCTTTAGGCTCTGTGGTGGTAATGCGGCCATGCACCAGAATGGCCGTAGCCAGATTGCGGAACAGGGCTTTACGGTGTTCTCTGGTTCTGCCCAGTTTACGCCCGGAGTTTCTATGCCTCATTTTGGTTCTTCCTCTTCCATTCCTGAAGTTTCTTATCAAAACCGTCCAGTTTTATACCGAAATCCAAATGCATTTCCGAAAGCACCCGGCGGATTTCATCCAGGGATTTACGCCCGAAATTTTTGGTTTTCAGCATGTCGGATTCGGCTTTTTGCACCAATTCGCCAACATAGGCAATGTTAGCGCTTTTCAGACAGTTGGTCGCGCGCACGGACAGTTCAAGATCGTCGATGGATTTGAACAGACTTTCGTTCCAGTCCGAACTGCCGCCGCCCAAAGACTGTTGTTCATTTTCAATCTGTTCGTCAAAATTGATAAATACAGCAAGTTGTTCCTTGAGAATTTTGGCGCTGTAAGCCACCGCGTCATCCGGAGTAACCGAACCGTCGGTCCATACCTCCAGAAGCAGTTTGTCATAGTTGGTCATCTGGCCGACGCGGGCTTGCTCTATGCGGTAAGACACCTTGCGGACAGGGGAAAAACTGGCGTCCAGCTTGATCAGTCCGATTTCATCAGTCAGCCCCCCGTGCATGTCCGCCGGCATATAACCTTTACCCATGCGCGCTTCCAGTTCCATCTTGACGGTCACATCATCGGTAAGCGTAAAGAGATGCATACTTGGGTCAAGCACCTCGACATGCTGGTTGGTTTTTATCCGGGCCGCGCTGACCGGGCCTTTGCCGGAGGCGACAAGCTCCAGGCGCTGCGCTTCGTCCGTATCCATGGCCAGGCGAACCTGCTTCAGATTAAGCACTATGTCCGTGACATCTTCAAGCACACCGGTAATGGTTGTAAACTCGTGCTGCACGCCTTCAATTTTAACCGCCACGAAAGCGGCCCCCTGCAAAGACGCCAGCAATACGCGGCGCAAAGCGTTGCCTATGGTAGTCCCGTAACCCCGCTCCAGCGGTTCGCAAGTAAACAGGCCATACATGCCCCCTTCACTCCTGGAACTTTCCCGCAAAACCTGTTCAGGCCGAACCAGTTCCCCCCAATTCCTTGTATTGATAAGCTTTTCACCTTGTTTAATGAGCATACTCACTTCCATTTATTTGGAGTAAAGCTCGACAATCAGATTTTCATTGATGGTAGTCTGAATGTCTTCACGCTGCGGCAGAGCTTTAATAATACCTTTGAATGCAGCGCCGTCCACTTCCAGCCAGGCGGGCAGGCCACGACGGGCCACAACCTGCTGGGCATCTGCCAGTACGGGTATTTTTCTGTGTTTTTCCGGAACCTCCAGCACGTCACCCGTGCGTACAAGCAGAGAGGGAATGTTGGCTTTACGTCCGTTCAGGGTGAAAATACCATGTCTTACGAGTTGACGGGCCTGCTGCCGGGAATTGGCAAAACCAAGGCGGTAGACTACGCTGTCCAGCCTGCGTTCAAGAGTGGTCAGCAGGGTTGCGCCGGTGACACCCTTGGCCAGAGCCGCTTTTAAAAAATAGTTGTGGAACTGGCGCTCAAGCACCCCGTAGATGCGCCGGACTTTTTGCTTTTCCCGCATCTGGGTGGCATAGTCGGTAGTTTTTTTACGGGCGCGGCCATGCTGGCCGGGGGCGTAAGGGCGGCGGTCACAGGCGCATTTATCCGTAAAGCACCGGTCACCTTTGAGAAAAAGTTTGCTGCCTTCACGTCTGCACAAGCGGCATTTGGATTCATTATATTTAGCCAAGACTGTCTCCTTCCGCCTTACACGCGGCGCCGTTTGGGAGGCCGGCAACCGTTATGAGGAATTGGCGTCACATCGCGCATAAAGGCCACTTTAAACCCCGCGGAACTGACGGCGCGCATGGCCGATTCCCGTCCCGTACCCGGGCCGGTTACATAAATGCCCACCGTGCGCATGCCGTTGTCCTGAGCTTTGCGCGCGGCCATTTCCGCCGCCACCTGGGCGGCAAAGGGGGTGGATTTGCGTGAACCCTTGAACCCGGACTGGCCGGCGCTGGCCCAACTGACCGTGTTGCCGCGGGTATCGGTAAAGGTTATTATGGTATTGTTAAAAGTAGCCTGGATATGGGCAAGCCCCACCGGGATATTCTTTTTTTCTTTCTTTTTTGAGGCGCGTTTAGCTTTGGCCATTTTTCATACTCTCAACAGATTGAGGTTTTTATTCCACTTTGAACCGGAACCCAAATTTAAACTGTTTTCTTCCTGGGAGTTGCGCCTTTACGCGGCCCCTTGCGCGTACGCGCATTGGTATGGGTACGCTGGCCGTTTACCGGAAGCCCCTTGCGATGGCGCATTCCGCGGTAGCAGCCGATATCCATCAGGCGTTTGATATTCATGCCCAACTCACGCCTGAGATCACCCTCAACCTTGTGGTTTTGTTCAATTTCTTTGCGAATTTCATTGATCTCCTCCGCGGAGAGGTCATCAATGCCGCGAGTCCAGTCCACATGGGTGGCATCCAGGATTTGCAGCGCGGTTACGCGGCCTATCCCGTAAATGTAAGTAAGCGCTATATCCGCCCTCTTGCCTTTGGGCAAATCAACTCCAGCTATTCTGGCCACAGTTTAATCTCCTGCTTTATATTATCCCTGGCGCTGCTTGTGCCGGGGGTTCTCGCAAAGCACTCTTAAAACGCCCTTGCGGCGGATCACTTTGCACTTGGGGCAAATGCGTTTGACCGAAGGTCTCACTTTCATGGTTTACTCCATTTTGACAAAAAACTGAACTGGAACTTATAAATTTAACACAATGTCCGGCACCAGTCAAGATGCCTGTCAACAATCCAGAATCACCGGCCCTCTGGGAGTAACCGCCACGCTATGTTCAAAATGCGCGGAAAGGCTGCCGTCGCGGGTAACCGCCGTCCATTCGTCCTCCAAAATGTCAACTTCCGCCGTGCCCAAGGTGAGCATAGGCTCAATCGCCAGCACCATGCCCGGCTGCAAAAGCAATTCCTGCGCGGCGGCGCTGGTAAAATTCGGTATTTCCGGCTTTTCGTGCAGACGCAGACCTACCCCGTGCCCCACAAAACGCTTGATAATGCCCAGCTTGTTGGCTTCAGCGTGTTTTTGCACCGCAGCGGAAACATCTTTAATGTTGTTTCCGGGTTGGGCGGCCGCTGTGCCCTGTTCCAGGCTTTCCGCCGTGACCCGCAGCAGTTTTCCGGCTTCGGCGGAAACTTCCCCCACCGGGAAAGTACGCGCGGCATCACCGTGAAAGCCTTCAACCACCACGCCCATATCAAAGCTTACCAGGTCTCCTTCCCTCAGCTTGCGCCGGGTGGAAGGGAAACCATGCACAACTTCCTCATTCACCGAGCAGCACAGGGCATAGGGAAAGCCGTTATACCCCTGGAAGGCCGGGCGGACGTGGTATTTTTTGCATAAATCCTGCGCGATTTCTTCAAAATACATGGTGGCCACGCCCGGGGCTATGGCTGCCGCCATGGCCAGCAAAATTTCGTAAACAATATGGTTGGCCTCTTTCATTATGGCCAATTCATTATCGTTTTTAATAAAAACCCCTCTGACCTTTTTCACTAGCCGTTTCTGCCCTTAATGCGTGTTTTTCCCATCAAGCTTTCATATTGCCGGGAAATCAGATGGGATTCAACCTGCGACATAAAATCCATGGCCACGCCCACAACGATAAGGAGGCTGGTGCCGCCGTAATAGAAGGGGATGTTAAATTCGCTGATCAAAATTTGCGGCAGCACGCAGATGCAGGAAATATAAGTCGCGCCCCAAACCGTAATGCGGGTAAGTACTTTATCGATATATTGCTGGGTTTTTTCCCCCGGCCTTATGCCCGGAACAAAACCGCCCTGTTTTTTAAGATTTTCCGAAATATCTTTGGTATCGAAAATAATCGCCGTATAGAAAAAGCAGAAAAAGACAATCAGGGCCACATAAATGATATTGTAAGCCAGCCCGTTGATATTGAACCAGTCGGAAATGCTCCTGAGCAGTTCGGAAGTGGAAACCTGGGCGATGGTCGCCGGAAACATCAAAAGGCTGGAGGCGAAAATGGGCGGAATAACCCCGGATGTATTCACCCGTAAAGGCAAATGCGTGGTCTGCCCGCCAAACATTTTACGGCCCATCTGCCGTTTGGCGTAGTGTATGGGAATACGGCGCTGGCCGCGTTCCATGAACACGATAAAAATCAGCACCGCGGCCATGAATACGGCGATAACCAGCCCGGCGATCAGCGACATTTCGTTGCTGGAGACGCGCTCGAACATACGGTAGATGCCTGCGGGAATATTCGCCACAATGCCCGCGAAAATGATCAGGGAAATGCCGTTGCCGATGCCCTTTTCCGTAATACGCTCGCCGATCCACATCACCAGAATGGTGCCGGCGGTAACCGTCAGCGTGGACACCAGCATAAAGGTGGTGCTGGGGTCAAGCACAACCCGCAGGCCGTTTACCGGACTCGTCATGCCCATGGCCACCTTGGCCATGGCCAACCCTTGGATCAGGCTGATGAGCACGGTGCCGTAGCGGGTATACTGGGTAACTTTTTTACGCCCGGCAGCGCCTTCTTCCTTTGCCAGACGCTTAAGATCCGGGCTGACCACCTGCAAAAGCTGCATGATAATGGAGGAAGAAATATAAGGCATTACGCCGAGAGCGAAGATGGACAGCCGCGAAAGGCTGCCGCCGGAGAACATGTCCAAAAGGGCGAACAAGGTTCCTTCCAGCTCTTTGAAATAGTCGGCAAGAGCGGCGGTATCAATGCCGGGAATAGGCACATGCACGCCTACACGGTAAAAAATCAGCAAAAGAAAAGTCCAGAAGAGCTTTTTGACCAGCCCGGAACTTGATTTGTCCGCATTTCCCGCCACAGCTTAACCTTCCAGTGCGTTTACGCTGCCGCCAGCTTTTTCGATTTTCTCTTTGGCCGCGGCGCTGAATTTATGGGCTTCAATTTTTAACCCGAAGGCCACGTCGCCATTGCCGAGCACTTTAACCGCAGAGCCGGGCTTGGCGAGCCCTCTGGCATAAATATCCTCAAGGGAGATCGACTCCCGCCCGGCAAAGGCTTTGATCAGTTGATCCAGATTAACAACCTGGTAAGCTGTTTTAAAAATATTGGTAAAGCCATGCTTGGGCAAACGGCGTTGCAAGGGCATCTGCCCGCCTTCAAAAGCCGGGCCTTTAGCCCCGCCGGAACGCTGCTTCTGGCCGTTTCCGCCTTTACCGGCGGACATGCCCCAGCCGGAGCCGGAACCGCGCCCAATACGTTTACGTTTTTTGCGTTCTGCCGCAAAAGGATATAAATCGTGCAGTTGCATCAGGAAATTACCTCAATCATGTGCGGAATAAGATTAATTATACCACGGGTGGCGGCATTGTCCTTGACCTCTTTAACCTGGCGTATTTTACGCAGACCAAGCGTTTCCACAAGTTTACGCTGTTTCGGGCTTGCCCCTATCTTGCTGCGAACAAGTTTAATCTTCATCATAACTCCTGCAATTTAATTTTGAAACGCTCCCGACATTTAAAACGCGGTTTTAAATGTTATGCTGCTTGCAGCCGGTTATGCGGAGCGGTTCAACCTTGTTGGACGCCCGGATAAAGCCTTTATTTGCGCGGGGCGGAAAGGGTTTTACCGCGCACTTCGCTGACGGCGACGGCGCTGCGCAAGGAGGAAAGTCCGTTGACCGTCGCGCGCAACACGTTATGCGGGTTGCTCGTGCCTATGGCTTTGGCCAGCACATCGGAAACGCCCACCGCCTCCATGACCGCGCGCACCGCTCCGCCGGCGATAATGCCGGTACCGCGCGAGGCGGGCTTGATCATGACGCTGCCCGCGCCGAAACGGCCCAGGATTTCATAGGGCAGGGTTCCTTCAACCAGCGGGACGTCAAGCATGTTTTTACGCGCCCGTTCAGAGGCTTTGCGCAACGCTTCGGGCACTTCCTGGGCTTTACCCAGACCATAGCCGACACGGCCTTTGCCGTCGCCCACCACCACCAGGGCGGAAAAGCTGAAGCGGCGCCCACCTTTGACAACTTTGGCCACGCGGTTGAGGGAAACAACCTTCTCAACCATACCGAGTTCATTTTGTTCCATGCGGATACCTGTACGGTTAAAATTCAAGCCCGGCTTCGCGGGCTCCGTCTGCCACAGCTTTTATGCGGCCGTGATATATGTAGCCGTTGCGGTCAAAAACCACTCGGGCAATATTCTTTTCCTTAGCCAGACGGGCAATTTCTCCGCCCACCACCGTGGCGCCCGCCTTGTCCGCCCGCGCTTCGGCGCCGGATTTTTTTAACGTAAGGGTAGAGGCGGAAACCAGCGTATGCCCGAGGTCATCATCCACTATCTGGGCGTAAATGTTCGTATTTGAGCGGAAAACCACCAGCCGCGGGCGCTCCGCGGTGCCGGATATTTTTTTGCGAATACGTATTTTACGGCTTTGCCTGGTTTCAGCCTTGCTTGCTTTGTTGGCCATGGCTTACCTGCCTCTATTTTTTGCCGGATTTACCGACTTTACGGCGAATCTGTTCGGTTTCATATTTAATGCCTTTACCCTTGTACGGTTCCGGTTCGCGCAGCCGGCGGATGCGCGCCGCCATTTCCCCCACCTGCTGCTTGTCGCTGCCGGACAGGGTAAGCTTCTGGCCTTCAACCCTGGCGCCCAAACCCTCGGGCAGCTCCACCAGCACAGGGTGCGAATAGCCAAGCGCAAATTCAAGAGTATTGCCTTTTACCGCCACCTTGTAGCCTACGCCGATAACTTCCAGGGTTTTGGAAAAACCCCTGGTTACCCCCTCAATGCAGTTGAACAGCAAAGTACGGCGCAAACCGTGCTGGGCGCAGGTAAAGCGTTCCTCATCCTTGCGGGATATGGTGACGCTTCCGTCTTGCAGTTCGTAGTTGAGGCAGGCGCACAACGGGGTGGACAACCGGCCTTTGGGGCCTGTAATTTCGATACTGCTCGCTCCGATCTTGACTTCCACTCCCGCGGGGATGGAAATCGGCTGTTTTCCTATTCTTGACATCGCGGCACCTACCAGATTTCACACAAAAGTTCGCCGCCCACTTTATTGTCGCGGGCTGTGGATCCTTCCATGACTCCGGAAGAGGTGGAAAGAATACAAATGCCAAGTCCATTTTGAACGCGGGGAATATCAAGGGCGCCCACGTAAACCCGGCGGCCGGGCTTGCTTATGCGTTTAAGTCCGCCAAATCCGGGGATTCCCTTGTGGTATTTGAGAGCTATCCTGATTTCCTTGTCGCTCTCCGTGACCTCATTTACATACCCTTCCTGCCGGAGGATGGCGGCAATGGCCTTGACCATCTTCGAGCGCGGCACACTTACTTCCTTGTGCAGGGCCATGTGTGCGTTGCGGATACGCGTCAGCATATCGGCAATGGGATCAGTCATGCTAAAACTCCTTACAGATTTAAATACTCAAGCCGGCTCTTACCAGCTGGATTTACGAACGCCGGGCAATTCGCCGCTTAAGGCCATCTTGCGAAAGCATATGCGGCAAAGGCCGTATTTGCGCAAATATGAACGCGGACGTCCGCAAACAGGACAACGGTTATATGCGCGGGTGCCGTAGCGCGGCTTGCGGGAGGCTTTAACTTCAAGAGCTGTGCGAGACAAGGTTTATCTCCTTACTTTCTGAAAGGCAGGCCCAGATGCTCGAGCAGCAGCTTGCCTTCTTTATCCGTGGTGGCCGTT
Organism: Deltaproteobacteria bacterium; assembly: GCA_031266055.1. Taxonomy (GTDB): domain Bacteria; phylum Desulfobacterota; class Desulfovibrionia; order Desulfovibrionales; family Desulfovibrionaceae; genus WRHT01. The sequence goes on along the minus strand of JAISBT010000028.1, from coordinate 1,648 downwards.
GTTACAATGGTAATATTCATGCCCTTGGCATTATCCACTCTGTCCGCGTCCAGTTCCGGAAAAATGGAATGTTCTTTAATGCCCATGGTGAAGTTGCCCCTGCCGTCAAAACCGCGATCCGGTATGCCGCGAAAGTCGCGCACGCGCGGCAGCGCGAAATTGAAAAGCTTGTCCAGAAAATCCCACATGCGCGCTCCGCGTAAAGTAACCCGGCAGCCAATGGGCATGTTTTCGCGCACTTTGAAGGCGGCAATGGATTTTTTTGCCCTGGTGACCACCGCTTTCTGCCCGGCAATGGCCGAGAGTTCGGTAACGGCTTCTTCCATGAGCTTGTTGTTCTGGGAAGCCGCCCCGAGACCGATGTTCAGCGAGACTTTTTCCAGCCCCGGAATCTGCATGGCTGATTTATAGGCAAAGGTTTCATGCAGGACAGGAACAACTTTTTCGCGGTATATTTTTTCAAGGCGTGTCATTGGCGCTCACCTTATCCGATAGTTTTATTGCACTTTTTGCAAAAGCGAACTTTTTTTTCGCCTTCTTCACGGTAACCGATGCGGGTCGGGGAAGCGCAGGCGTCACACACGACCATTACATTGGAAACGTGGATGGGCATTTCTTTTTCCACAATGCCGCCGGCCTGCTGCTTGTAAGGGTTAGGGCGGGTGTGGCGCTTGGCCAGATTGATTTTTTCCACCAGCACGCGGTCTTTTTTACGCAACACGCGCAATATTTTGCCGATTTTCCCTTTATCTTTTCCCACCGTGACCATCACGCGGTCATTTTTACGAATGCGAGTCTGTTGCATTACTGGCTCCTATAACATTTTACGGCTTGAGATTGTCGCTTAACGGCGAAGCATCGCTGCTGTCTTATCCGTAAGCTGCTGCGCAGCAACGGCTGAAGCAAGTTCGCCTTGCGACAATCACGCGGCAAGGATTTGCAGGCAAATCCTTGCAGAGCGCTTTATACATTTTCAATGTTAAAACGCTCTAAAGAACTTCCGGCGCGAGGGAAACAATCTTCATATAATTTTTGGCTCTCAGCTCGCGCGCCACCGGCCCGAAAATACGCGTACCCACCGGCTCGTTCTGCTTGGTCAGCAGAACGGCGGCATTGTTGTCAAAGCGGATGTAAGAACCGTCAATCCGGCGGATCGCTCTTTTAGTGCGTACAATAACCGCCTGCATAACCTCGCCTTCTTTAACCTTGCTGTGGGGCATGGCGTCTTTGACCGTCACAATTATAATGTCGCCGACTGTGGCATAGCGGCGCTTGGAACCGCCCAGCACCTTAATGCAGGCCACTTCCTTCGCGCCGGAGTTATCCGCCACTTCAAGCCTTGATTCAACCTGGATCATTTTATACTCCTACAGCCTTTTACGCTTGAAACGCTCCCCACCGCAGGCTTGCGCCCGCCGCCGGAACATTTCAACACGCTTCAATCGTAGCGAAGCGAAATTTTAAGCGTGACACGGCACTAGTACGCTGTAACACTTAAAAGTTCGTATAGAACAACGTACTGACGCCGAGCGAACAAGCCCGGCGCGCCGCCTTAAGGCGGCGGAGCAAAGCAAAAACCACGTTTTTTGCTTTGCGGTCTTATCGCTTAAAACGAAGCGCATGCGTAGTTTTAAGCGATACATGGTAC
>JAISBT010000013.1 GCA_031266055.1 Deltaproteobacteria bacterium | reverse complement strand
TGTCTTCATCCGTAAGCTGCTGCGCAGCAACGGCTGAAGCAAGTTTCGCCTACGCCTGCGGGGCGGGCGGCGGTACCCGCCGCCAGAGCATTTCAACATTTTCAATGTTAAAATGCTCTCAAATCCGGGATCACGAATTCGTCCAGGCAGGCCATGGTCGGCAGCGGGCGCTTGCCGGCCTCAAATTCGCGTACTATGCGCACAACCGTATCGCAGAACGGGGTGGGAACGCCGGCCTGTTTGCCTTTGTCGGACACATGGCCGTTGATGTAATCAATTTCGCAAGGCCGTCCCTTCTGCATATCCACCAGCATGCTGGCCCTTTGGCCAATCTGCGTGTGGGATTCGCGTATTTTCGCCACAGCGTGGGCGCGCCCCTTGGCATCGTCAAACTTGAGTTCGCTGCACTCGTACAGCGGCATGACCTTTTCCAGTTTGATGCCCAAAGCCTCGCCCACCCTGAACACCTCGTTACCGATGTGGGCGACGCACAACACCGCCTTTTCGTTGTTGCATATCTCATCGTAGGTCGAGCCGGTAGCGGCGGACATGCCGCTCAATCCGGAATTGACCCATAACTTGCTCCAGCGCGCCCCGATGAAGTTGGGGAAAAATTCGACTTTCCCCTGGCACTTGAGCCACTCGTGGGTCATCCGGGCCGCTTTGGTATATTCTCCGGACAGGGTTCCTATATCAATTTTCATATACGCTTCCCCGCCGGTGGTGCAGATAACCTTGCCCGGCTCACGCTGCTCGCCGCCCCACATAACTGTGCCGCCCACCGTGCGCTCCGCGCCGATAATGCCGGCAACATACTCTTCGGGCACGCCGTTTTGCAGCGTGCAAACCGCGCTGTCCGGGCCGATGAATTTGGCTGCCTGGGGTATGGCTACACTGTTGGCCGTCTGTTTGCAGATCAGAACCACGAGGTCGTAGAGGCCGGTCATTTTGTCGGGCGTGACGGCCTTGACCCGGATGTTTTTGTAATCCATCTGGCCGGTAATGGTTGCGCCGTTGGCGTTCATGGCGTCGATGTGTTCTCTGTTGGTGTCAACCAACACGACATCTTCGCCCCGCAGAGTGGCGAGCACGCCCAGGATGGTTCCTTGCGCCCCGCTTCCGATGATTGCTGTTCGCACTTTCTTCCTCCTTTTATATTCTGTTTGGCAGCCAGGTGGTAATGCCCGGGAAAAAACCCATCATGATTATCATAAAGATGATAATGAGAATGAAAGGGACGGCTCCCCGGTAGATGGAAGCGGTGGAAACCTCCGGCGGCGCAACGCCCCTGATGTAGAACAGGGCATGGGCGAAGGGGGGCGTCAGGAAGGAGGTCTGGAGCATCACGATGATCATCATGGAAGACCAGAGCGTATCAAAGCCGTACGCATTCAGGATGGGCATGAAGATGGGGATGACGATGAGCAGGATGCCTACCCAGTCGATCAGCATTCCCAAAATGAAAACGAGCAGCAGAACCGAGGCAAGCGTTCCCCAGGCGCCGATGTCCAGGCCCATGAAGAAATTCGTCATGACCCGGTTGCCGCCCACGCCGAAGAACACGCTGGTAAAGATATTGGCGCCCGTGGCTATAAACATGACCATGGCGCTGATTTTCAGGGAACTGAGGCCGGCGTTGACCAGAACCTTCATATTGATCTTCCGGTAGGCAGCGGCCAGCAAAATCGCGCCGAACGAACCGGCGGCAGCGGCTTCGGTGGGGGAACAAACGCCGAAAAGGATCATCCCCAGCACCATGAAAATCAAGAACAGGAAAGGCAAAAAGGCCTTGATGCCGTCGATGGCGGTGTAGTGGACTTCCTGCTCCTCATTCTCGGGGGTTTCCACAATGGCGTCTTTTTTGACGCGGGTGTAAATAATGGTGTAAACGATGTATAAAGCGGAAAGCCCCAAGCCGGGGATAATGGCTGCGGAGAAAAGTTTGACCACCGAGACGTTGGCCATGGGGCCGAACAGAACCAGCATGATGCTGGGCGGGATCAGGATGCCCAGGCTGCCGCCCGCGCAGATGATCCCGCAGGCCAGGCTGTGTTTATAGCCCCGCCTGAGCATGGCGGGCAGCGCCAAAAGGCCCATGGCCGTTACGGATGCGCCGACCACGCCGGTGCAGGCCGCGAAAATGGTGCACAGGATGATGGTGCCCACGCCGAGACCGCCCTTGAATTTTTTCAGCCACTGGTTCAGCACGCCAAAGGCCGTGTCCGCCACGCCCGAGGCGTCCAGCATCGTCCCCATAAAAATAAACAGGGGGATGGCCACGTAAGTATAGTTGTTGTACACGCTGAAGGCTCTGGCAGCCAGCAGCGGAATAGTCTGCGGCCCCCAGAAAATGGCGCCGAAGGCCAAGCCCATCCCGCCCAAGGTAAAGGCGATGGGAAAGCCCAAAAACACGCCGACGAGCACGGCAAAAAGCATCGTAATGGTCATCACTTCCGGTGACATTATTTACCGCCTCCGTCTGCTTTAAAGAGTACGCGCAGAGTTTTCAGAAATTCGACCACGCCCTGCAACAACAGCATGGTCATGGATATCAGCAGAATCAGTTTGGATGGCCACAGCAGCGGGCCCCAACTGGTATAGGGCGAAATCTCCCCCATACCGTAAGAATTCATAAAATATCTTGAGCAGGCGTAAACCATGAAGCACATCAACGGAAAGAAAAAGATCAGGTAGGATAAGGTGGTGATAACCGCGGCAACCTTTTTCGGGAGCAGGGTTAAAACGATATCCGCTTTTACGTGTCCTTTCTCGGCCAGGGTGAAAGCGCCGCCCAGAAAAGAGAATGCCCCGAAAAGGATCCAGGTCATGTCGTAAACCCAGTTGGTGGGCCGGCCCACTACATAGCGCATGGCCACCTCATACATGATGACAAAGATCAAGGGATAAATCAGCCAGGCGGAGGCCCTGAAAATACGCCTGTTCACATTTGTGACGCCATCCGCAAGTTTCCATAAAATGTCCATCTGCCCTCCTTTCCGTGACAAATCGGTCAGCAAACAAGGCGGCCCGCCGTACAAAAACCCGCGAGCCGCCTGCTATCATGTCGCGTCAAGCGACACTACGGGAAAACCCGGGTGTCGGATTATTTGTAGGCCCAGTCAGGATACGGCATACGCAAACTGTCTTTATAGGCCGCCACCTTTTTTAAATAGGCATTCTGGGAATCCACGATTTTTCTCATCAGCGTGCCTTCGGTCGCGAATTGCTCATAGTATTTGTCAACCCACTGCAACATGGTCGCGATGGCGTCATCCGAAAGCTGGGTCACGGTGATCCCCTTGGACTTGAAATACTCCAGCGCGTCGACGTTCTGGACGGTTGCATCAGTCAACATGTTAACGATGCTGTTTTTACAGGCAGCCTGGACAATCGCCTTCAAATCGTCGGGAAGCTTGTCCCATTTCGCCTTGTTGACATAGAGTTGCTGAACGGCCGTGGGCTGATGGAGGCCGGGGCGGGCGACAAATTTGGCCACGTCCTGGAAACCGAAGGTTTTGTCCAGAGCCGGAATGGAGTATTCGCCCGCGTCAACGACTTTTCTCTCCATGGCGGCCACGATCTCCGTTCCGGAAATAAAGGCCACGGAAAGCCCGTTTTTGGACAAAACATCGCCCATAATCGGCATCATGCGGAGGGTGATGCCTTTCATATCGGCTATTTCGGTAATGGGTTTGTTTGACCACATGAAGTCTTCACCATCGTGGATACCCGCCAGAATTATCTTGACGTTCAACTTGGCGTTATCGGCTGCTTCCTGCAGCAACTTCTCACCCCCGCCTTGATAATACCAGCCGACCATGTCCATGGGGTCGGAGAATTTGCCGGGAGAGGAGCAGAAGAGCGGGAAACCGGCGTCTATGCTGGCCCACAGTCCGGCGTAGTCCCACGCGCCGTCCAGGATGCCGTCGCGTACAGCGGTGGGGCCTTCTATTACAGGAACGATGGAGTCGGCCGGATACCATTCTATTACAAGCCGTCCGCCGGACATGGCGTTAATGTTGTCGGCAAGCGATTTGCCGTAGACGTCATACAGCGTTCCGGCCGATGTATAGCCTTGGACTTTCCAGATGATCGGGGGCTGCGCCGCTGTGGCAGCCGCGGAGTAACCGGCAAGTAAAGTAAGCGACAATACCAGGGACAACAAAATGACCAGGGATTTTTTGTTCTTTTTCATAAGTTTTGCCCATCCTTTCATTTAGATATTGTTTTAAGACTTTTTCAGAAAGCGACCTTGTCGGAACCTTTAAGGTTTAAAATTGCGCGCACTTCATTGGAGTCGGCAAGCTCATGACCCATGATTTCCGCTATGGAACGGATGGCCGTAACCTGCTCGGCGCTGGTCTTGGCCAGTACTCCGGGCTTGAGATAGAGATTGTCTTCAAGACCGACGCGGGCGTTGCCGCCCATGGCCAGCGCGGCCGACACCAAAGGCAGTTGCGCTCTGCCGGCGGCGGCGCAGGACCAGATATAGCCGTCCCGGCCGAGCAGTTCGTCAGCGGTTTTGCGCATGAAGACAAGATTGTCGACCGTGGACGGTATGCCGCCCATAATGCCCATGACGAACTGTATGTAAATCTTGCCCTTGATGGTGCCTTCGTCCCGCAGGTAGGCGAGGTTGTTGATCATGCCCACTTCATACACTTCAAATTCCGGCAGCGAGCCGTTTTCGTACATGATTCGCACATAGTGGCGCAAACCCTTGAAGGTATTTGAGAAAACAAAATCCTCAGTATTTTCCAGGTAAGGTACTTCCCAGGAATGTTTGGGGCTGCTCATCTTTTTGTGGCGGGCCAGCGGCCCCAGATAGAAATTGAAGGATCCGGCGTTGCAGGAGGCGATTTCCGGTTTGAACAGCGGAACGCCGGAAACGCGCTCTTCCAGGCTCATGCCCAAACCGGCGCCGGTGGTCAGGCAGATGATCACGTTACAGTGTTTCCGGATGCCGGACAGGATATTTCCGATGACCTTCTTGTCCACAGAGGGCTGCCCGGTATTGGGGTCACGGCCGTGGATATGCACGACTGCCGCGCCGGCTTCATGGGCGCCTATGGCCTGCTCGATAATTTCCTGTTCAGTTACGGGCAGGTGTTCTGAAAGCGTGGGAGTATGAATGGCGCCGGTAATCGCCGCGGTAATGTAAATTTTAGCCATATGATTTTTTCCTTATTAAAAAATTAACGCGGATATCGCCATGCGTGCCTCTTCCAAAAAAACAGTTGCGGCGTGAAATGCAAAAAAAAGCTCTGCTTTCCTTTAAGGAAGCAGAGCCGGATAAAAACGACAAACCGCTTTGTTCCCGGCGGAAAGCGCGTTACAAAACGGTGTTGTCAATATGTAAGCAAAAATCAGGCCGAAAGCGTTGGTTTCAAGCCGCCAATGACCACAAGGGAAAAATATTCTTTTAGTCCATACCCGCATCACGTCTGCCCGGATAATTGATTCAAAAAATATAAAGCAATCAAACGAGTAAGAGCAATTAGCATATATTACAGCGGCAGACAAGCTGTTTTTGGACAGTTGTTTTTGAACAGAGACCAAGGCAATCGAATGAATTACAGATTTCCGCATGGAAATCTGAACATCAGCCGTACGGCTGATGTCGCCGTGAAACGGCGAAAGTCAACCGAAAACCACGTTTTCGGTTGACGATTCTCCGCAGGGAAAAGTTTACTTTTCAATGCGGATATCAGTAGAATTCATTGCGGCACTGCCCCGAGGGCTGCGGCCAGAAATCCGTCGTCCCGGATAAAAAACTTGACCGCCCGCGTCGGCATGGGTTAAGGGTAACTTCGGAGACTGGTGTGTGTGGCCATGGCGTGTTTACAGTTGTGCATAACGTTACAGGAGATGGCAGAACGTGAGAAAAGATGTTTTTTCTGTCTTGAGATGGAATGTTCGGCCTGATTTTTGCACACACACACACACACACACACACACACACACACACACACAGCTTAACACCTCAGCCATGCAACGCATTTTCCACAAGGAACAATGCGGTTTTGTCGTTTTTATCCGGCCCTGCTCCATTAAAAAGAACAGGGCTTTTCTTTTTTTCGAAAGGAAGCCCGGCAGCCGGCGGCATGATCCCGGCACAGGCCGAAGTTCCGGTCAAGCAAGACCTGGAGAGCGAGGTTTCCTTTGACGAACTGTCCGGGGCAGGGTCGGGTATATCCGGTTCTGCGCCGTACAGACTGTTCCGGGCTGACGCTTCCACAATTTAACAACCAGGAGATTGATTATGCGAACAATGATTATGGGCGCCGGTTCACTCGGCATTATTTTCGGCGCCCATCTGGCTCAAGCCGGTGTCGATGTGACTCTGGCGGATGTTATGCAGGACAATGTGGACGCGTTGAATTCCAAAGGCGCGCGGGTTACCGGGTCGGTTGAAATATGCGTTCCGGTCAAAGCCTGTACACCGGACAAGCTTGAGGGGATTTTTGATCTGGTTTTGCTGCTGACAAAGCAGGTAAACAATGCTGCGTCTTTTCCGGTCATTATGGCTCATATCCATGAAAGCTCAACCGTTGTAGCCATGCAGAACGGCGTTCCGGAAGTTTCGGTGGCGGAATGTTTCGGCGCAAAACGAACTTTGGGCTGTCCGGTGGGCTTTGGCGCGACCTGGATCGGGCCTGGGGTGTCCGAATCGACCTCAACGCTTGAACGCCTGAAAGAGCATGCCTGCGAACTCGGCGAGCTGGACGGCCGGCTTACGCCTCGCCTGTATGAAGTGCAGAGTGTTCTGCAACATGTCGGCACGGTGCATCTTCTGACCAACCTGTTCGGCGCCCGCTGGTCCAAATTGTTCATCAACAGCACTTTCAGCGGCCTGTCGGCGGCGCTCAACTGCACATACGGCGAGGTGCTGGAGAATCCGGAAGCGCTTTATTGCGCCGCGCAGATCGGCGATGAGCTGATCAAGACGGCCCGTGCTCTGGGCGTGAAGATAGAGCCCATGCAGGGCAGCAATATTGACGATTTTGAATTGATCGAACCTGTGGACGTTCCGCTCAAGCGGAAATTGTTCCGGGAAGTGTTCGGCGCGCACGCCAAGCTCAAGGCTTCCATGTTGCAGGATATGGAAAAAGGGCGGGAGTGTGAAATTCTGTATATTAACGGTTTTGTGTCGTCCAACGGCCGTAAGACCGGCATCCCCACTCCGTACAACGATATGGTTGTGACCTTGGTGCAGGAGGCTCAGACCGCCGGAAAATTACCCGTCTTTGCCGCCAATCTGGCCCGTTTCCGCGTACTGGGCTCAAAACCGTTTATATAGAGCCTTAACATTATTAAACTGTTCCAGGAAGGAGAACTTCATGGTTATAGGCATCATCATTTCATTGCTCCTGTTAACAATCATTGCCTACAGGGGCTTTTCGGTCATTGTTTTTGCTCCGCTCTGCGCCATTCTCGCGGCCATAACCGCGGGTTGGGATCCTCTGCCCACCTATACCAACCAGTTTATGGGCAGCGCGGTCGTATACGTGAAGAATTTCTTCCCGATCTTCATGCTGGGCGGCGTGTTCGGCAAAATAGTTGAAGAATCCGGCGCGGCTTATGTTATCGCCAAATTTTTCGCCCGAACCTTGGGCGAAAAATACACCATGCTGGCCGTAATTATGACCGGGGTCGTTCTGACCTACGGCGGTGTGAGCCTGTTCGTGGTGGTTTTTGCCGTGTATCCCCTGGCGGCCACTATGTTCCGGGAATTCAACATTCCCAAGCGCCTTATCCCGGCCGCGGTCATCCTCGGTTCGGCCACCGCGACCATGACCGCCTTTCCCGGAACCCCGGCCATCCAGAACATCATCCCGACCCAGTATTTCGGCACCAATGCCTTTGCCGCTCCGACCATGGGCATCATCAGCGGCGTCTTAATATTGGCTCTGGGCACCCTCTGGCTCCAGAAACGCGCAAAGAGCCTGATGGCCAGGGGCGAAACCTACTATTCCATGCATGACAGCGTCAACGAACCGGCCAAGCTTGAAGGCGAACAGGAAGCGCCCATGTCCACGTTCCAGGCTTTCCTGCCTTTGTTCGCAGTGCTTATTCTGAACTTTGTCTTTACCAAGCTGTTTGAGGGCGTCAGCCCCGATGTCATGGCCACCACAGCCAAAGCGCCTCTGGCCGCCGGCAAACCTCCCGTAGCCACCTGGGCTCTGATCTGCGCCCTGATTGCCGGCATCCTGCTCATGGCGGGCATGGGCTGGAAGCGCCTGAAAAAAGGCAATACCCTCATGCTCGCCATCAACGCCGGCGCCATAGGTTCGCTGCTGGCCATCATGAACACGGCTTCGGAAGTGGGTTACGGAAACGTGATCAGCAACCTGCCCGGATTCAAGGACGTCTCAAGCTTCCTGCTGTCCATCGATCCGGGTACTCCGCTGTTGTCCGAAGCCCTGACGGTCAACATCCTGGCCGGCATCACCGGTTCGGCTTCCGGCGGCATGAGCATCGCGCTCGAAGCCATGGGTTCCCGTTATCTTGAATGGGCCAACCAGTTGAACCTCAGTCCTGAAATTCTGCACCGGATCGCGGCCCTGTCTTCGGGCGGATTTGACTCCCTGCCGCACAACGGCGCAGTGATCACCATATTGACCTTCTGCGGTATAAACCATAAGGCAGGCTACCCTGATATAGGCATGGTCAGCGTGATCATTCCGTTCGTACTCACGGGCATAATGATTGTAATGGCAACAGTGACCGGCATTTATTAGCCCAAGTTCTCCCTGGTGGCCTGTCACTGGGCGTTCAAGTTTGACCCGCCTCAGGCGTTATTGTTCAAGGACGCAAGGCGGGGGTATGAGTGATAAAAATGAGACGCTCCGGCGGCGTACGCAGCCGGAGCGTCTCAACATTTTCAATGTTAAAACGCTCTAATACATCGGCGTTGGGAAGATAAACTGGAAGAAATACAAACAGGGTATGATCACCAACGCGCAAGCCACCATCAGGATAAAACCGTAAGGCAGAATCTGCTGGAACTTGATGCGGAACGCGCCCAGAATCGGCAACGCCCAGAACGGCTGGATCAGGTTTGTCGTCAAATCTCCCAAAACATAGGAATTGACGACGTAAGCTATTGGAGTCCCCAGTTCTTTGCCTGCCGGTATGATGTACGGCGCTTCAATAACGAATTTCGAACCGCCGGAGGGAACGAAGATATTAAGGATGGCAGAGTAGATGTAGTTGATGATCGGGAAGGTGTGCTGGGTTGAGATGCTTACGAACCACCCGGCAATAATTCCCGACATCCCGGAATTCTGGATAATCCCGAAAATTCCGGCGTAAAAAGGAAACTGGATGATGACGCCGCCGACCATGCCCACCCCTCTGCCTAATGAGGCCACAAAGTTGTAAGGGTTTTTATGCAGGATCATGCCGAGCATCAACATGAGAAAATTGAGTGAATTCAGGTCAAGTCCGGCGAAACCGGTGGCCCCGAAATGCTGTACAGCCCAGATCAGGCCGAATATGGCCACGATCAGCGGGATAATAGAAGACGTGTCCATAATTTGCGCTGGAGTGCGGTTTTCGCGCGGAGGGTCGGGAATTTCGGCTGTGAATTCCCCAATCAGCTCATCCGGAATTTCTTTGGCTTTATGCTTGGGCGGGATCATTAAAACGAACATGCCGATAAAAACCAGTAAAAGGAGCACGTTGATCGTCAGCATATAAGGCAGGAGAATGGTTTCGGTGACAGGAATGACCCCGGTGAGTTTTTCTATAAAGTGATTTGGAGTGGCGATGAGCAGGGGCGGAGCCTGTGACGGGCCGCCTGCCAGGACGATGCCGCAATAGGAGACGGCGGCCACGAGAGGATAGTGCAGGCCCATGCCTTTATTGCGCGCGGCCAGTTCACGCCCCATAATGATGCCGACCATGAGGCCGATGCCCCAATGCAGCCACCAGATAACGCCAATGAGCAGAGCATAGCAGATGATGGCGGAGCGCGCCGATTTGAAAGAGGTGACGAATTTGGTGATGGCCCGGCGTATCGGCCTGGAATCAGCCAGAACGAAACCGGTAATCATAAGTACCGACATTTGCATGGCGAATGTCAGCAGAGCCCAGAAACCTTTTACCCAGTCATTTATCAGTTGAAGCGGCCCGTGATCCGTCAGGGCAAGCCCCAGGACGTAGATGACCAGAGTCAGCAGCAATACGAAAACCATCGCGTCAGGGATCCAGCGGACGCTCCAGACGGAAAACCACTCGACAAAGCGGGTAAATACGCCGGTATGTTCGGCTTTTTGATTAGTTTGCGACATACTTTCTCCTTGACCTGTTGAAGTTGATGAATTTTTCTGCGCGTATAAAGTCAAATTGCCTTAGAAAGCGACCTTGTCGGAGCCTTTAAGATCCAAAATTGCGCGTACTTCATTGGAATCGGCAATTTCATGACCCATGATTTCCGCTATGGAACGGATGGCCGTAACCTGCTCGGCGCTGGTTCTGGCCAGTACTCCGGGCTTGAGATAGAGATTGTCTTCAAGACCGACGCGGGCGTTGCCGCCCATGGCCAGCGCGGCTGACACCAAAGGCAGTTGCGCTCTGCCGGCGGCGGCGCAGGACCAGATATAGCCGTCCCGGCCGAGCAGTTCGTCAGCGGTTTTGCGCATGTAGACAAGATTGTCGACCGTGGACGGTATGCCGCCCATAATGCCCATGACGAACTGGATATAAATCTTGCCCTTAATGGTGCCTTCGTCACGCAGATAGGCGATGTTGTTGATCATGCCCAGTTCATACACTTCAAATTCCGGCAGCGTGCCGTTTTCGTACATGGTTCGCACATAGTGGCGCAACCCCTTGAAGGTGTTCGAGAAAACGAAATCTTCAGTGTTTTCCAGGTAGGGTATTTCCCAGGAATGTTTGGGGTTGCTCATTTTTTTGTGGCGAGCCAGCGGCCCCAGGTAGAAGTTGAAGGAGCCGGCGTTGCAGGAGGCGACTTCCGGTTTGAACAGCGGAACGCCGGAAACACGCTCTTCCAGGCTCATGCCCAAGCCGGCGCCGGTGGTCAGACAGATGATTACGTTGCAATGTTTCCGGATACCGGAAAGGATATTTCCGATGACCTTCTTGTCCACAGAGGGCTGCCCGGTATTGGGGTCACGGCCGTGAATATGCACGACTGCCGCTCCGGCCTCATGGGCGCCCACCGCCTGCTCGATAATTTCCTGTTCAGTCACGGGCAGATGCTCTGAAAGCGTGGGGGTGTGAATGGCGCCGGTAATCGCCGCGGTAATGTAAATTTTAGCCATATGACTTTATCTCCTTGGGTTTGTGGCCGGGTTAAAACATCCGCATTAAAAAATTAACGCGGATATCGACATGCGTACCTCTTCCAAAAAAACAGCCGCGACAGGCGGGAATGGAAACCCATTCCCGCCTGTCGCGGCATGAAATACAAAAAATCCCAGCTTCCTTTAATTAAGCAGAGCCGGAGAAAAATTACAAAACCGCGTTGTCCCTGGCGGAGAACGCGTTGCATGGCTGTGGTGTTAAGCTGTGTGTGTGTGTGTGTGTGTGTGTGTGTGTGTGTATGCAAAAATCAGGCCAAAACCGCTGGTTTCAACCCGCGAATGGAAAAATGCTCTTTTCACCCACACCCGCATACGTCTGTCCGGATAATTGATTCAAAAATTACAGAGTAATCAACCGACTAGACGGATTAGCACACATTGTTGTGACAGGCAAGTAAAAATATGAAGCTGTCCCTATTGCACCCGCTTACCGGCGCTTACCGTTTCTGTCATAGCCGACCATTGCGGTTACCGGTTCGCCCTGCGCATCGGAGGCGAGCTTGCTTAGCCGTTAAGCGAAAATCTCAAGCGCAAAATGCTATAAAATCACCTCCAACCGGCGCCGGCCATGAAATTTACCGGGCCTGCGCCAATGCCGGGATTGAAGCTGTTTTTCAGGGCCAGCAGTAAAAATTCCTGCGCTTTGCGCACAGCCTCTTCCAGAGCGCAGCCCATGCCCAAAAAGGTGGCAATGGCCGCGGAGATCGTGCAGCCTGTGCCGTGGTTGTTGTTGCTGTCAATACGCGCGTGTCTCAAGGGAATGATGCTGCCGTCGGCAAGACACAGCCAGTCGGTGAGCGAAGTTTTCGCGCTGCCCGGTTTTCCGGCTTCAAAATGCCCGCCTTTCAAAAAAACAGCTTTCGCGCCAAGGTTTAAAAGCTTATGTACGGCTTGCTCCAAAGCGCTTTGCGAGTCGATTTTAATGCCGGTCAGCTCTTCCGCTTCCGGCAGATTGGGCGTCAGTAAATCCGCCAGCGGAACAATCCGCTCGCGCAATACCGCCACAGCGTCTTCCGCAATGAGTTTGTAGCCGGACTGGCTTACGCAGACCGGGTCTACCACCAGGGGGTAATCCCGCTTGCGCAGTTGTTCATGCAAAACCAGCATAATCCCGGCGTTGCAAAGCATTCCGGTTTTGGCGGCATGAATTCTGAAGCCTTCGCTTACCGCCCGCAACTGCAACAGGACAAAATCCGGCGGCACCGGCAGCACTCCCTTCACTTCAGCGCCATTTTGCGCGGTTAGAGCCGTGATTACAGAAAGCCCGAAACCTTTAAGGCTGGTGGCGGTTTTCAGATCCGCCTGGATGCCCGCGCCGCCGCCGGAATCCGAACCGGCAATGCTCAAGATGTTTGGAAATTCACGCATGTTCGCAGCCTCGCACTACCGCCGCATAGCCCGGCGTATTTCGTTTATTGCCGCTCCTATATCGTCCGCCCCGACAATTTCGGAAACCAGGCAGCAGAGTCCGGCCCCATGCGCCGCCACTTCCCGTATATTGCCTGTTTTGATGCCGCCTATGGCCACAAAGGGAATGTTGTGCGTTTTGACTACATAATCCAGATATTCCAGTCCAACGGGTTGACAGACGTCTTTTTTGGTTTTGGTAAAGAAAAGCGGGCCGACCCCGATATAGTCCGCTCCGGCCTCCACGGCCGCATCCGCCTGCGCCGGAGAATGCGTTGAAAGGCCGAGGATGCGTGCCGGGCCGATCAGGGAGCGCGCCGCGGGCACAGGCAGGTCTTCCTGGCCTATGTGGAGGCCGTCGGCATCCGTAAGGTTCACGATGTCGGCGAAATCGTTTATAATAAAAACAGCCCCGGCTTCCCGCGTAAGGGCGCGTATGGCTTTACATTCCTCAAATATTACGCCCATTTTTCTGTCTTTTTCGCGATATTGGATAATTTTGATGCCCGCTTCCAGCATCCGGGCGGCCACTTCAATATTGCTGCGCCCTCTGGAAAGTCCGTAATCCAAAATTCCATAGAGATCCGTCTGCGGTAAAATTTTTTTCATGGCATAACCCCGAATTTAAACCGGCTGAATATCCGGGCTGAGAGCCGGATTGCCCAGCGACCCGGCTATACTGCCGGTCAAGGCGGCATCGGCCGGCCCGCCGATCAGCCAGTCCGCGAAAACCGGCTGATATCCGATGCGCAGAAGATCCCGCGCCATTTCATCCACTGAGCGTTCGTCGGAAATGTCGAACTGGGGTTTATCCTCAGTCTGTTCGGCCACGGACTCCGCGCCGGTGTCGGTATGCCCGCCCACAGCCGTACATACTCCGGCCGAGACTCTGGTGACCCCCAGAGGCGCCAGTTTGTCGCGCAGCCAGGCCGGTTCGCGGGTAGACAGGGTAATGCCGGCCTGGGGCAGGTAACAGCGCAGGGCGGTTAAAATCTGCACAAAATGCAGGTTGTCCACTTCGGCGGGTTTAAAGGCTGCTTCGCCGCCTTCCGTATGCGGACGCATACGCGGCAGCGAAACGCTTATTTCAGCGTCCGGGTATCTGTCCATAAGCCAGCGCGCATGGCTTGCCGTGGCCAGGACATCGCCGCGCCAGTCGGCCAGTCCGAGCAGGGGGCCCAGGTTGACTCCGCGCATTCCGCCCATCAGCGCGCGTTGCGGGGCATCCAGACGGAAGAAAAAATTTTTTTTGGGGCCGCCGGGGTGCAGGACGGCATAACGTTCCCGGTTGTAGGTTTCCTGGAACATGGTCATGGAATCCGCTCCCGCGTCCACTTGCAGGCGGTATTCTTCCACGGTCATGGCCGGAGTTTCCACTCCCACCGAGCTGAAATATCCGGCCAGCACTCTTACGCAGCCGGCCAGGTAAAGCGCTCCGGTACGTTTGGGATCATCCCCGGTAAGAGCAAGAATTTTACGCAAACCTGTCGCTGAAATAGTTTCAGCCTCCGCCGCGACTTCTTCCAGCGTGAGCATACGCCGTCTGATCCGGCGTTTTGTGCTGAAGCCGCAATATACGCAGCGGTTGGTACAGTAATTGGCAAGGTAAAGCGGGGTAAAAAGCTGCATACTGCGGCCGAAATTGCGCAAGGTTTCCGCCTGCGAACGCCGGGCTGTTTCTTCCAGAAAATTTTCAGCCGCGGGCGAAAGTAAAATCAGCAAATCCTCTTCATCCAGAACAGGTTTGGCCAATGCCGCCTGTACAGCCGTTTTGTCCGCCGCCTGAAGCGCAGCGTCAATATCCATGGCCTGAATACGCATAAGTTCGGGGTAAAAACCGTCTTCCATGGCGGTATACATGTATGCCTCCTGCTAAGGCGCAGTTTTGTTCAAAAAACCCGTCAAGGCGCCGTTTTCAGGCGAGGACGCTTCCGCGCCGGCTTCCAGTACGCGGCCGAGTCCGGCCAGATATGCTCCGCGTCCGGCGCGAACAGCTTCGCCGAAGGCAGCCCCCATTTTTACCGGGTCGCGGGCCGTGGCGATGGCGGTATTTACCAGACAGGCGGCCGCGCCCATTTCCATGGCCTCACAGGCCTGTGACGGCCGGCCGAGTCCCGCGTCAACGATGACGGGCAGTTTTATTTCTTCTATAAGCACCGCGATCATTTCGCGGGTGGATAGTCCCCGGTTGCTGCCGATGGGGGCGGCCAGAGGCATTACGGCGGCCGCGCCCGCATTGGCCAGGGCGCGCGCCACATAGAGGTCGGGGTTCATGTACGGCAGCACCGTAAACCCTTCTTTAGCCAATATTTCCGTGGCTTTGGCGGTTTCGTAGCCGTCGGGCAGCAGGCGCCGCGTGTCGGAAATAACTTCTATTTTGATCCAGTCGCCAGCTCCTGCGGCTTTGGCCAGTCTGGCCAGACGCACGGCTTCTTCGGCATTGCGCGCTCCGGAGGTGTTGGGTAAAAGCTGCATATATTCCGGCACCCGCTGCAGAACGTTCCCCCGGCTGTTGGATAAGTCCACCCGGCGCAGGGCGATTGTTATAACCTGCGCTCCGGAGGCTTCCGCTATTTGCGGAATCAGGGCATCATCGCCGTATTTGCCCGTGCCGATGAAAAGCCTGCCGGACAGAGCCTTGCCGCCTATGACCAGCGAGTCGTCAATGTTTTGCATGCGTTAGCCTCCGCCGACAAAGTGGATAATTTCCACTTGATCCTTCGCATTCAGTATGCGGTTTCCCAGATTTTCCGGTTTACAGATCTGGCCGTTGATTTCCACAACGACCCTATCCGGGGTTAGCCCGGCCCGGGCCAGAAAGTCGGTCAGAAAGGCTTCCAGAAGCTGCCCGGGAGGGCAGACGGTTATTTCACCGTTGACGTAAATTTCGATGTTTTGTGTAGTCATGACTTTTCTCGATATAAAAAAACCTCTACCGCCGGAGCGGAGAGGTTTTGGAGCAAAAAACACGCTTCCCTACGGCAGTACCGCTGCTTCAGGTTCAAGGGGTCTGGCCTTTGCCACTCTCAGTCCGTTTTTTTGACGGACTCCCCCAGCTTTTTTCATAAATAGAGCATTTTAACATTGAAAATGTTGAAATGCTCTGGCGGCGCGCCGGGCTTGCTCGCCCGGCGTCAGTACGCTGTTCTATACGAACTTTTAAGTGTTACAGCGTACTAGCCGTTGAACAGGCGCTTGTCAACCTGTATATTATCATATCACGCTTACAGCAATTTAACGCTTTATTCGAAAAACACCTCCACTGCTTTGTCATTCAGGCGGATCAGACTGTCGTTTTTAATCTTTCTGCCCAGGTCAATGACTATGCGGTCGGAATCAGCCTGCCTGCCTATGCGGATGTCTTTCACCAGCATGTTTGACGGAACGGCCGGCAGCTTCAGGTTTTTCCAGGCGCCGGGCAAATCAATGACCAGACGGTCAGGCGAGGACAAGACAAAATATTTTACCGGGAGGGGGCTGTCAGCCTCAATGGAAAGGAACATGCCCAACCCACGGAATTTCAAGCTGGTCTGCAGGATGTTCCCGCGTCCCACGGCGACAGAGGCGGCGGAAGCGGTGGAGCGGGCTTGGGCCGGTCTTGCCTGGGGCGTCCCGGAGGGCTGCCCTGAAGTTGAAGGCGGGCGCACGGCGTTTTGGCGGGGCGGAGTATTGGGAGTTGCCTCACGAGTGGTTTCCGGAGTGGTTGTTACAGACCGGGCCGGCGGGGTTGCCGGGGTCAAGGGGCTGCTCCGGCCCGCTGATTCGCCGCCGGCAGCCGGGCCGGTTGCCGGTGGCGGAGCCGATCCTTGGAGCGCGGGTTGATCCGGCCCGCCGGGTGGATTTGGGGACGTTTCCGTGTCGGCGTTTTGCCGTTCCGTAAGAGCCAGACCCGCCGGAGGTTGAATGCCCGGCGCCGAGGAAGAAGCTTGAGAAGAAGGAACAGAGGGCTGCCCGAGGTTTAAACGCGCGGAAGCAGCCGGAGGAGGCGCTTCTTCGGTGGTGACGGATGGGGGCGCGTAACCGGGGTTTACATTGCTGGAACTGCCGCCGGCCACAGGCGCGTTATGCCCGTCACCGGATACCTGCCGCATGTGTATGCCCAGGACAAGAGCCATGGCAACGCCTACCACGCCCAGAACCAGCGTGGTGATATATTTGTTCATCAGTCTGTTTCTCCCTTATTTTTCAAGATACACCCGCTCCGTCAATAAAAGCAAGAAAGTCTTTTCCTTCCGCAAAATCCGGCGATATTTTAAGGGACTGGCGGAGATATTCTCTGGCTTTGTCAATTTTTCCGGATTCATACATGACGCGGGCCAAATTGAAAAGAACATGTTCGTCGTCAGGAGAAAGTTCTCTGGCTTTCTGGTGAAACTGGTCGGCCAGCACATAAAGATTGCGTTTACGCAAGGCGAGCCCGCAATCTGTAAACATAAATTTATGTTCCGCATTGAACGGCCCGCGGCTTTTGGCCAGATTATCCAGCGCTTGCAGCGCTTCCGTGCGTTTGTTCTTTAAGCGGACGAGGGCCATGGAAAATTCTGTTCTGAATTTTTCTTCAATTTTGGCGTTATGTTCGGCTTGCCTGTATTGTGGGCGCGCATCCGCGCCCGGCGTAAATTGTTCCCGCTGCGGCTCCTGATAGGGGGCGGTGTCCCGCTGCCCTTTGACAATAGTATAATCCATGCCGTTGTCCTGATTTTGAGCCGTGTCTCTGTAAGCATCGCCATAGCCGTCAGTTGTATGATCCGGATGCCCGGGGCCTTTCTTTCGCGATTGCATTTTCGTGTATGCTCCTGAATCAGCTGCAGGGACTTCATATTGCCGGGAGGGAGCGGTTTTTGGGGAGTCAGGTCTGGTTTGCCAAAGATTGACGAAGCCGGAATTGTTTCCGGACAGGCGTTGTTGAGCTTGGGCTTCAGGATCCGCGGGGGCAGGGGGCGCTTTCAGGGAAGTATTGGGCTGCGCACTTCCCGGATTGGCCCCGTCTTTGCCGGAGTTGGAAGCAACTCCTTGCTCCGGCTGCGGATTACCGTCCCGGGCGGTTTGCGTTTGATTGTACGCCGGCGTTTTGAGGAAATCCGGGCGCTGTTTTGAGCTTGTGGTCGAAAAAACGCGATATTCAGCAAAGAATTCACTGGCTTCCAGGCGCTGAATACTTTGTTCAAATTTGCTTCCGGAAAGAGAGTTTTTCGGCTTGCCCTGATTGTTTTTATCTATTTCCTGCAGCATGAAGTTGCCGTCGGGCAGGCCCCAGGCGTACCAGCGTTTGGCGCTGTTGCCCATGCCCTCTTTTGCATACACTCCCAGGAAAACCGGTTCTCCGCGCATATAAACTCCTGAAAAATTCGGGGGTATTCAGCCAGTTGGAATCTTTGTACCGGAAATACAATATGGCGGCGCCTGGAGTCGGCGTGCCGTTCTGAAAAAGTCGTTTCCCGGCTTTTTCACTATGTGCTGGGGAGTTTAATGAATTTATCCGAAAAAGCAAACGATCTTTTTTTGAGGGTCTGCCGCTTGCCCCGCAGGCGAAACTTGCTGTATGGGAGTTCTTCCCCCGCCTATGGCATTTTACGCTTGAGATTGTCGCTTAACGGCGAAGCAGGTTTCGCCTATGCCTGCGGGGCGGGCTGCGGGCTTTGCCTGCGGTATAATACAAAAAACCGGGCTTCTTCTGAGAAGCCCGGTTGTCTGCCCTGGAATTATCCCTACCCAAAAGGCGGCTGTTAGCCGATAAGTTGCAGAGCCATCTGCGGGAGCGAATTGGCTTGCGAAAGCATGGCTACGCCGGCCTGGCTGAGTACCTGGTTACGCACGAACTCCGTCATTTCCGTGGCGACGTCCACGTCGGAAATACGGGATTCAGCGGCCTGGATATTTTCAGCCTGAGCCTCCAGGTTGGAAATGGTGTTTTCGAGCCTGTTCTGCAAGGCGCCAAGGTGAGCGCGGATTTTATCCTTGGAGATGATGGCGTCGTTCAGAGCCACAATGGCTCTTTGCGCGGCGGCCTGAGTGGAAATGCTGAATCCGTCGTCCAGCGTCGACTGGTTGCCTACGCCCAAAGCGGAGGCTGTGGCGGTGCCGATCTTGATATAGTAGTAATCTTCAGAACAATCGTTGCCCGCGCCGAAGTGAATCTTCGTCTCGCCGATGGAAGTCATCCCTTCACCGTTATGGGTGCCGGAAAGGTTGCCGTTGAGCAGATGTACGGAGTTGAAATCGGTGGAATTGGCTATACGGGTGATTTCCGAAGCCATGGCCTGATATTCCGATTCGATCATCAGACGTTGATCCGAGTTGTAGGTGCCGGTTGCCGCTTGCTCGGCAAGTTCCTTCATGCGGATGAGCTTTTCGTCGATGACCTGCAAAGCGCCGTCCGCGGTCTGGATCATGGAGATAGCGTCATTGGCGTTGCGTACGCCCTGATTGAGGGAAGCAATATCGGCGCGCATCAGTTCCCGGATTGCCAGGCCCGCGGAATCGTCGGCGGCGGAGCCTATGCGCAGACCGGAAGAGAGCTTGCGGACGGAAGTTTCCAGCCTTCCGTAAGAAACGCTGAGGTTACGGGCGGCGTTCATTGCCATCATGTTGTGATTGATAATTAATGCCATGATATTCCTCCTGAATATTCGGCTTTCCGGGCGGGGCACAATGCAGCCGCTTCTTGCGGCAATACCGCCCTGTGTTACTTTATCTATCGGCAGGATATTTTTTACCTTTAGAGCATTTTGACATTGAAATGTTGAAATACTCTGGCGGCGGGTACCGCACGGGAAAGAACTGGCTATATACGGCGTTACAATGTATTGGTTATGCATGATCGTTTTGCGCAGACTCAATGTATTTCGCCTGCGGCGCGCGATACTCCTGGCGTTGTTTATCCCGCAATGTTACTGCGCGGCGACTGCCTGCGCCCAGGACAAACTCACGCTGGCCTGGCGCTTTTATCAGCTCTCCGCCGCTGTCGCGCCGGAAGCGCCCATAGCCGGCCGGATCGGCGCGGACTCAAAAGTGCTTGTCCTTGACCTGCTGCCGGCTGAAGATCATTATCTGTACGCGCCTTTTGCCGGAAATAACCGCGTGTTCAGCGGAGAAACACCGGAGGAAGCCGGGGAGCTTTACCTGCCGGTTAAGGTTGTCCTGCTGGGAGCAGAGGAACAGCCTCTGCCCGATGTTCCGGTATTCTTTCCGCCGGGCGTCCTGAAATACGACGCGCTCACCGGCGCCGAGCTTCCTGTTTACCCGGAGGGAGTAACCCTGCTTGTCCCGGTGCCGGCCAGCCGCCTGGAACAAAAATTATTTGCCGCTGTGGACAGCGTAATCTGTTCTTCCAATTCCTGCCTGCTGTTCAAAAAAACCTTTGAACTCACTCCGCTTTCAGAGGCAAGCGCAAACCTGGAGCCGTTGCCGGAACAAATCACAGCGAAACTCGCCGAATATCGGCCCTATAACCCGGACGAACGGGAAAGCGCGCTTTTTCCGTCACCGGACGCGCCTTACGTCCTGCCGGAGGACTATGCCGCGATGTTTACCCCCAGGTTCTTCAATGCCGGGCTGGAAGTATACGGGCTGGGCCAGGCCGTTTTACTAGGATTTCTGGCCGGTTTTATTTTGAATTTCATGCCTTGCGTACTGCCGGTGGTCACGCTTAAACTTGGCGTGCTGGCAGGGCTTGGCGGTCTGAAAAGTTTAAGCGGGCGGGGCGGTAATGAAACCCGCGCGCGCAAGCGTCTGCGCACTTACGGCCTGTTTTTTTCCCTGGGCGTTTTTACCTGGTTTGCCGCGCTTTTTGCCGTTATCGGCCTTGCCGGGATGATGTGGGGACAATTTTTTCAAAGTGAAACCTTGTTGCTCTCCATGGCGGTCATTCTTTTTTTGTTGTCCTTGAGCCTGCTGGGAGTTTTCCGCCTGCCCCTGCTGCATGTGGCGTACGAAAACAGCGATCCGGGTTTGGAAAAATCCGGAAAACCGGCCTTTTCCGGAAGCCTCCGGCAACAGGCTTTTGCAGGCGGACTTTTGGCCACGCTTATGGCAACCCCTTGCAGCGGGCCGTTGCTGGGCGGGGTTTTAAGCTGGGCTGTGGGCGAACCCCTGCCTTTTCTGGCTCTGGCTCTGGGCAGCGTGGGCGCGGGTATGGCCGCTCCCTTTCTCCTTCTTGGCCTGAAGCCTGATCTGGCCCGTTTCTTTCCGCAGCCGGGCAGATGGAATCTTGTGCTGGAGCGCATTATGGCTTTTCTGCTGCTGGGAACGGTAATTTACCTGCTTTCCATACTTCAGGCCGAAAAACTTGTGCGTATTCTGTATTCCTTGCTGCTGCTCAGTATTGCCGCCTGGCTGTGGGGCCGCAAAACTCCTGCCGGACGCGCCGCTTCAGCGCCCGGCATACTGGCGAGCGCGCTGCTTGCCGCCTTTGCCTTATATTTCGCCTTTACCGGGCAAAAAGAGAGCCCGGACGCGCAAAGCGGCGCAAATACCGCCTGGCGGCGTTTTACACCGGAAAATTTCAGTTCAGCCCTCGGCCGGCAAAACATTCTTCTGGATTTTACCGCTGACTGGTGCATCAACTGCCGGGTAATGGAGGCGACCACGCTTGCGGAAAGCAACCGGGCAAAATGGCGCGGGGAACACGACCTCATCTATATGCAAGCGGATCTTACCCGCGAAAACATACCGGCCCAAACCTTGCTCAAGGCGCTGGGCAGCGCGGGCATCCCGCTCATCGCCATATTCCCGGCTGGAAACGGGCATGACACTCCCCTGGTTCTGCGCGATATCAGCGTTACCGGGCAGATTGAAGAAGCGCTTGCGCTGGTTCTGCGCCAAAAGCAATAAACAGCCGGCTTGAAAATTTTCCGGTAATGTTTGCTTTATCTTGCCGCCGATGCTATAGCACTGTGGTACTATGGTACCGCGTCATTTGCAAAATGACGCGGCACTTCGGCGAAACGAAGTAATAGAACATTTGCCGTTGATATTGCAAAAGCATATGAGCCCCGGCGGCTTATGTGCATTTTTCTGTGGCGTTTTTGGTTTGGAGTTGGAATAACTTTTTGATGAAAGGAGCTTTGGCATGTGGGAAAATCTTATATTGGATGTACAGGACGGACTTGCCTTCGTAACCCTGAACCGAACCAAACAGTTGAACGCATTGAATGAAAAGCTCGCGGTTGAACTCGGGGAATGCGCTGACAAGATTATACAGGAACAGGACAAGATCGATGTCGTTATCATTGCCGGTTCCGGAGATCGGGCTTTTGTGGCCGGAGCGGACATCGGTGAAATGCTGCGTATGGATCCGCAGCAGGCTATCGCCTTTGCCCGGCTTCTCCACCAGACGAATACCAAGCTGGATTCTCTGCCCCAGCCTGTAATCGCCTCCATCAACGGGTTTTGTCTTGGCGGCGGCAATGAATTGGCCATTGCCTGCGATATCCGCATTGCGTCCGACAAATCCAAGTTCGGCCAACCGGAAGTTGGGCTGGGCATCACTCCCGGCGCCGGCGGCACCCAGCGCCTGCCGCGTCTGATCGGCCCGGGCCGCGCAAAGTACATGGATTATACCGGTGAAATCATTGACGCTAAAACAGCCCTGGAGTGGGGTCTGATCGACATCCTGGTGCCCGAGGCGGAATTGAAGGACAAGGTTCTGGCTGTAGCCAAAAAAATACAAAGCCAGCGCCGTTTCGCCGTACGCCAGGTTAAACAGTGCATTCGCCTTGGCAAGGACGCCGCTCTGGAAGCCGCGTTGGAAATAGAGGTGCAGGCTTTCAGCATGTGCTTCACACACCCGGATCGCACCGAGGCCATGGGCGCTTTTGTCAATAAATCCAAAAAGTAGGCATCCGTACCGGCGTTTGACGGCTGAAGCATCGCTGTTGTCTTCATCCGTAAGCTGCTGCGCAGCAACGGCTGAAGCATCGCTGCTGTCTTCATC
>JAISBT010000009.1 GCA_031266055.1 Deltaproteobacteria bacterium | reverse complement strand
TGTCTTCATCCGTAAGCTGCTGCGCAGCAACGGCTGAAGCAAGTTTCGCCTACGCCTGCGGGGCGGGCGGCGGTACCCGCCGCCAGAGCATTTCAACATTTTCAATGTTAAAATGCTCTGAAAGGACGTCCGGATGCGCCAGGGGCTTAAAGTAACTCCGCAGCCGGAGCTTTCGCGGCTCAGCACCATCAGACTGGGCGGACGCGCCATTGCCGGGGTTCTGATTGAAACCCCGGACGCGCTGGAGTTTGTACCTGAAGTTTTGAAAACGCTTGGCGGCATGCCTGTGGTTTTGGGACACGGCAGCAATATCCTGCCCAAAGACGGTCTTTTGCCCCTGACGCTGCTCCGCCTGGATAAAAATTTTACGCCGGAGGGGTTCCTGAGCGGAGAAAAGCTGAAAAAACTGGATGAAGACAGCCGGGGAGCCGTTTTTTTGGCTTCCGCCGCTTTACCTTTGCCCGTGCTGGTTGAAAAAGTATGCCGGGCCGGTTTTGCCGGGTTCAGCGGGCTTGCCGGCATACCGGGATCCGTGGGCGGGGCGGTGGCCATGAACGCCGGTTCGTTTGGCGCGGATATTCAGGGAACCTTGCGCCGGGTGGGCATGTATGTGCTGAACCGGGGTTTTGTAAGTTTACCGGCGGAAAAACTGGATCTGGGCTACAGGCATTTTGCCGTGCCCGAACTCAACCGGCAGGCTGCGGCGGGTAACAACCGGTTTATTATTTTAAGCGCGGAGTTTTACTGCCCCAGAGGCAAAAGCGCCGAGCTCCTGCTGGAAACAGAGCGTTTTATGGAAGTCAAGCGAAGTACGCAGCCGGTAAAGGCTTTGAGCGCGGGATGCGTGTTTAAAAATCCCGCCCAGGGCCCGGCGGGCAAGCTTCTTGAAGAAGCCGGCCTTAAAGGGAAACGCCGGGGAGGCATGATGTTTTCCGGCCTGCACGCGAATTTTCTGGTGAATACAGGCCGGGGAACAGCCGCGGAAGCGTTGGAGCTTATTGCGGAAGCGCGGGAAAAGGTTTGGCTGAAGCATGGGGCCAAGCTTGAACTGGAGGTACAGGTATGGGGATGAAGCCCTTTTCCGGCAGCGCGCAAGCCAGGGTTAAAACGCTGAACAAGGGGCCGTTTCCGCCGGGCAAGGAAAAAGCCAACCGCTACCGCCAGGATTTTGGCGGAGCAAAAAACGGATCCCCCCGCCCGTCGGGTCTGGCCGCAATGATCGTCTTTTTGCGCTATGCGGCGGGAGTTTCCGGGCTGGCGCTTATTTTTGCCGGTTTGGGCATTATACTGACGCACGGCTATAATTTTTTCGTCACCAGCCCGTATTTTGCGCTTAAATATATTGAAATTGCAGGAAATAAACGCCTGGATGCTTCGGAAATACTGAAAGATCTGGGCCTATATACGGGTAAAAGCGCTCTGGCTGTTTCCATGGCGGAAATGGAAGCTGTTCTGCTGAACAACCGGTGGATCGCGGAATTTACCATCAAACGCGTCCTGCCGGACAGGTTGACCATTTTCGTCCGGGAGCGCAGCCCCGAATATTTGGTTAACCGCGAGGGAGTCCTGTATTATGCGGATTTGCATGGAGCGCCCATAAAACCGGCTTTGGCCGGCGACTTTTCTTCGCTGCCGGCTTTGGAAATTGAAAAAGGCGCGGAGGAGTTTGCCGCCCGCCTTCCGGAACTGATTAAAGGTTTTAAAGCGGCGGACGTGCCCCTGGACAGCGCCGCTCTGGACTGGCTCCGCCTGTCGGCTTCGGGACTGCTTGAACTTAAGGCCAACAGTTATTTGCGGGTGGTGGTCGGCCTTGATGAATGGGATAGTAACCTTGAGCATTTGCGGCAGGTGTTCGCGGATTTGTCCCGGCGGGGAGAACTGCGGGATACAGCGGAAATCAGGGTGCAGGGAAGTAACGCCTGGGTGCTGAGAAAAACGGATATTTAGTACGCTGTAAAGTTGAACGGCTCAATATCCAGCCGGAGGTATAAATGGCTAAGTCAGAGGTAATTGTAGGCCTGGATGTGGGCACTACCAAAATTTGCGCGGTGGTGGGAGAACCCAGCCCGGACGGCGTGGATATAGTCGGTATCGGCACAGGGCCTTCCACCGGTATGCGGCAGGGAGTGGTGGTGCATATCGACAACACGGTGAATTCCATCAAAAAGGCGCTGCAAAATGCCGAATCCATGTCCGGGTGTGAAATCCGTTCCGTTTACGCAGGCATAGCCGGCGGCCATATAAAGGGTTTTAACAGCCATGGGGTAATTGCCATCAAAAATGACGTGGTTACGCCCAAAGATGTGGAACGGGCCATGGATGCCGCCAAAGCGGTCGCCATACCGCTGGATCGCGAAGTCATCCATACCTTGCCGCAGGAGTTCATCATCGACGAGCAGCGCGGCATCACTGATCCTCTCGGCATGGCCGGCGTAAGGCTGGAAGTGAAGGTGCACATAGTGACCGGAGCCGTGGCCAGCGCGCAGAACATCATCCGCTGCTGCCACCAGAGCGAGCTGGATGTGTCGGATATCGTTCTGGAATCTCTGGCTTCTTCCAAGGCGGTACTCACGGATGAAGAGCGCGAATTGGGGGTGGTTCTGGTGGATTTGGGCGGCGGAACCTCCGATATAGCCATTTTTGCGAATAACGCCATCAAACATACCGCGGTGCTGCCCCTGGGCGGGCAGGATGTGACCAATGACGTGGCCTATGGCTTGCGCACGCCGCTGGGCAGCGCGGAAAACATCAAGGTGAATTACGCGAGCGCCATGGTGGATCTGGTGCATCATGACGATTTTGTTGAGGTGCCGGGGGTGGGCGGGCGCGCCCCGCTCAGAATTTCCCGCCGGATTCTGGCGGAAATCTGCCAGCCGCGCATGGAAGAAATCTTCAGTCTGGTGGATGAAGAACTGATGCGTTCCGGCTTCAAGCATCTGGCCGGAGCCGGGGTTGTGCTCACCGGCGGAACTGCGCTCATGGACGGCTGCCAGGATCTGGCCGAGCAGATTTTCAATCTGCCCGCCCGCATAGGCTACCCGCGCAACGTCGGCGGGCTGAAAGACGTGGTGAACAGCCCCAAATACGCTACCGCTGTCGGGCTGTTACGTTATGGAGTTGAAAATTATGCCACCACCGAGCAGCGCTTCCGGGCCAATTCAGGGGGAAATATGTTCACCCGGCTCAGGGACAGCTTCTACGAGTGGGTTAAAGATATACGTTGATATTTGGGTCATTGCCCGGAATCAGAATAAGTCGAGGAGTTTTAATTATGGAATACGAAGAAATTTGCCCTGACGCATCGGCGAAAATCAAGGTGATAGGTGTTGGCGGCGGCGGCGGTAACGCTATTAACAACATGATTGCCGCGAAACTGAGCGGGGTGAGTTTTGTGGCAGCCAATACGGATTTGCAGGATCTGAACCGCTCTCAGGCCGAAGTAAAAATTCAGCTTGGACCAAAGCTCACCAAAGGGCTCGGCGCCGGGGGGAATCCCGCCATCGGCTGTGAAGCGGCACGCGAGAGCATCGCCCAGATTCAGGATGCCCTCGGTGCCATGGATATGCTCTTCATCGCCAACGGCATGGGCGGAGGAACAGGTACCGGAGCCGCGCCGATCATCGCGCAGGCAGCCAAAGAAACGGGCGCTCTGGTAGTGGGAGTGGTGACCATGCCCTTTCTGTTTGAACGCGCCAAATGCATGCGCATAGCCGATGCGGGGGTGGCTGAACTGCGCAAGCATGTGGACAGCCTGATTATTCTGCCCAATTCCCGGTTGGCGCAATTTGCCCCCAAAAATGCCACGGTCAAGCAAATGTTTAAAGTGGTTGACGATGTTCTTTTAAACGCCGTGCGCGGCATTTCCGATTTGCTGACCGTGCCCGGCATGCAGAATCTGGACTTTGCCGACATCAAGGCGGTTATGGGCGGCTCCGGGCAGGCGCTTATGGGCACCGGAGCGGCCACGGGCGAAAGCCGGGCCAGAGAGGCGGTCAAAAATGCCCTGAACAGCCCCTTGCTCGCTGACATCACCGTGGATGGCGCCATGGGTCTTTTAGTAAATATCACCGCCAATGAGGAAATGGGCTTTGAAGAATACAACGAAGCCGCGACCATGATCAGCGAAAACGTCCATGAAGACGCCAATGTTTTCATCGGCATGGCCGTGGACAACAACGCCGGCGACGAAATGCGCATCACGGTTATTGCCACGGGCATGCAGAGCAATCATTTGTTTGTTGAAAAAACCGCCAACCCCAGGGTCATCACCCTGGATCCCGCCATACCCAGAGGGTTGCCCACGCTGCCGAACAAGGCGGCGGTGTGGACGCCGGCCGCGTATAAAAGCCCCCTGGAGCAGGAAGCCAAAAAAAGGGACGAAGCCAAGGGCGGCGGAGGCGTACAGGATTATGTGAAAAAACATCCGGCTGGCGATTATTCTCTACCTGCCTACTTACGGGCGCAAAGCCCGTTGTCCAAGCCCGCAAAAGACCGGGAGCAGCAGGGGAAGGCGGCAGGCGCCGGCGGCGCGCATGGCCCGGAGAGCGCGGAAGAGTTTTTTTTTGAGCATGCGGGCGGCAAGCTGCGGGCAAACACCCCCTCCTTGGGGTTGGAAATAAAATCCATGCAGTGCGGGGGGTATAACCCGGGCGAAGACGAATTTATTTTCGGCGAAGATGAAATGGATGCCCCGGCGTTTATAAAAACGCTGGCCAATTAGTACGCTGTACCGCTTAAAAATGCAGATCAAACAGCGTTCCGGCCGCCGGGCGGATAAGTCCGGCGCGCCGCCGAAGGCGGCGGAGCAAAGCAAAGCAAAAAACCGCGTTTTTCGGTTGACGATCCTCCGCAGGGAAAGGTTTACTTTTCAATGCGGATATCAGTAAGTGTGACATGGTACCAGTACGCCAGAGCAATGCAACTTTGAACGCGGTATCCGCTGCCTTGCATGTAGTCGGACTGGGGCCGGGCAGCGCGGCCTTGCTACCTTCCCTCACGCGGCGCGCCATAATGTCCAGTGCGGTAGTTGTGGGGTATTCACGTTATCTGGATTTGCTGCCGGAAGCGTTGCTGGAGGGTAAAAAACTGGTGCGCAGCGGGATGCGGAATGAAATCGCCAGGTGTAACGCCGCCATGGACGCGGTTTTATCCGGCGAAAATACGGCTTTGGTTTCCTCCGGGGATCCGGGCATTTACGCTTTGGCCGGGCTTGTGTATGAACTGGCCGGAAAAAGGAAGCTCTCGCCCGCAGATTTATCTGTCCTGGTGTTCCCCGGCATTCCCGCCCTGTGCGCTGCCGCGGCTTTGCTGGGGGCGCCGCTGGCGCATGATTTCGCGGTGATCAGCCTGTCAGACTTGCTTACAGACTGGGGAACAATTGAAAAGCGCATCACGCACGCCCTGGCGGCTGATTTTACGCTGGTTATCTATAACCCGCGCTCGCCGGAACGCGACTGGCAGTTAAACAAACTTTTGGAACTGTCCATCGCGGCCAGGGGGGAAAAAGGCTATATAGGACTGGTGCGCAACGCTTACAGGGAAAAAGAGCAGGTTGCCATTCTGACTCTGGGCGGATTTAACCCGGCTTTGGCGGATATGCTTTCCATCCTGATTGTAGGCAACTCGGAAACCCGCGTGTGGGGGGGCGAAAGCGGGCAAACCGGCCAGGATTGGCTGAAAGGGGCCAGAATGTATGCCCCCAGAGGCTATTTTAAAAAATATCCGGGTTAGCGCGTTTTAACATTGAAAATGTTGAAACGCTCTGGCGGCGGGCGCCGCCGCTTGTCCCGGTTCAACATCGAAAATCAAAAGGCTTGATTTATACTTGAAGCTGTGGATATTATACCTGACAGGTCAATCCCGGCATCAGCCAACCCGGTCAATGCAAGCGGCCGGTTTGATTACAGGTTTCCGCATGGAAATCTGAACATCAGCGGTCAGGCTGATGTCGCCGCGAAGCGGCGAGAGTCAACCGAAAACCACGTTTTTCGGTTGACGATCCCCGTAGGGAAAAGTTTACTTTCCAATGCGGATATCAGTAATTGGAAGCGGGAATAAGGATAATTATGCCAGACGATGACGACATCATAGAACTTACTGAGGTGGTCAGGCCGGGTAATGCCCGGGCGCCTGTCCTGTCCGCGCCTGATACGATGACTTCGGGCGCGGGTTCTGCTGGCGGCCGCCTTGCTGCTTCCGGTGAAAAACCGGAACTGCCGCTGCTTTCTGATTTGGATGCGTTGCTGGAGGAACTGGGGGCCGGAGACAGCCCGAAAGCCGCTGTTCCGCCAAAGCCAAAAACAGCGCCGATTTTTGACAATCTGGCCGGCGGTTCTCCCAAGGCTTCCGCGATCAAAACCGCGAAAACAACCGCGCTTAGTCCTGACTCGGATATTCTGGATTTTGTGGATGCCCTGCCCAACCCGGGGCGGCAGGCCGATGCGGTGGCTCCGGCGCGCCCCCTGCCTGAACAGGGGGAACATGGGCGGAAAAACGCCGAGTTGGAAGAAATTGACGCTTTTGTCAATAAACTGCAACCGCTGTCCACCACGCCGCGTCTTCAGACGGCGGTTCACCCTGAGGTTGCGTCCGGGGCCGGCCCGGGCAAAACCAACCCGGCTATGACCGCCGCGACGCAAGCGGCACAAGATATCGCGTCCATCCTGGAAGATGTGGATGCCGCCACGGCAGCGCCGCAAGCGGAGGCTCCCGCTGTCCCGCCCGCGCCTGCCGCTCAGAGCGCTCCGGTTCCTCCCGCGCAGGGCCGCCTGGCGCCCGCTCCCTCTGCCGCGCGAACCGCGCAGGAAAATGACGGTATTGATATGGTCGAACTTGACGCCATGTTGGATCAGGTTCTGTCTGTGGCGCCCAGAAACAGGCGACCGGGCGCGGACAGGAGCGTTCCGGAAGCCAGGGCGGAAGCAGCCGCGCCCCCGGCCGGCGCCGGACATGAAGAGACGGCTTCCGCGCCGTCTGGAAATATACGTCCGGATGCGGACAGGAGCGTTCCGGAAGCCAGGGCGGGCACCACCGCGTCCCCGGTCGGCGCCGGACATGAAGAGACGGCTTCCGCGCCGTCTGGAAATATACGTCCGGATGCGGACAGGAGCGTTCCGGAAGCCGGGGCGGGCACAGCCGCGTCCCCGGCCGGCGCCGGACATGAAGAGACGGCTTCCGCGCCGTCTGGAAATATACGTCCGGACGCGGCCGCGAGCACTGCCGGGTTCGCCGCGTCGGGCGCTACGGGCGAGCCTGTGTCTTCCGAGGAAGAAGATGTTGGAGCTATGCTGCTGGAAGCTGATCTGAAGCAGAAAAACCCCGCCGGTTACGCGGTGTTTTCGGCGGATGGGGAACCTTCCGCAAAGAATGCGCTCCTGCAAACAGTGAAAACCGTGTCTGCCGCCGGTTCCGCCAAGGAAGCGGGAGCCGTGCAGTTTTCAACCCACCCTGCGCCGGGTATAGATCCGGCCGCTTTGTCCAGAGCGCAGGCCGAAATTCGCCGTTTGACCAGAGAGATAACCGGGCTGAGAGTGGAAAACCGCGACTTTAAAAATCGTATCACTTCGCTCAGTTCGGAAATGCAGGATTTGCGCGATAACATGGATAAACACGCAGCCAGGGCAGCGGCCAAAGTGATCCGCGAAGAGCTGATGACCGCCATCAGCGCTGAACTGGAATAGTGGCTTTGTGGCTCTCAACCAGGATTTGACCCGACTTTTCGGCTCCATTGCCCGCAATTACGATCTGGCCAATCATACCTTGAGCCTGGGGCTGGATTATTACTGGCGCCGGGTGCTGGCAAGGTCTTTGCGTCAGGCTCCCCCGGGGTTGTTTCTGGATATTGCCGCGGGTACCTGCGATGTATCCGTACTCCTGACCAAAAGTTATGCCGGGCGTAAAGTTCTGGCCCTGGATCCGTGCCTGCCCATGCTCAGAACCGGTCTGCGCAAAATAAGCGCCGGCATCATGCCCGTGGCCGGCGACGCTTTTTGTCTGCCCTTGCCTGAACACAGCGTATCCGCCATAACGCTCTCCTTTGGCCTGCGCAATATGCGGCCAAGACCGGCGGCTCTGGGGGAAATGTTCAGGGTGCTTGTTCCCGGCGGGCGCTTGAGCGTGCTGGAGTTCGGCGGAACAAAACAAAATCCCGGAACCGGGATTAATCCCTGGCTTGCGGCATACCGCTTCTACCTTTTTAAAGCGCTGCCGCGTATAGGCGGAATGATTTCAGGGCAGCGCAAGGCCTACGAGTATCTGGCGCAGTCCATAGCCGGATTCCCCGGAAGGGAAGAACTTGCCGCGGAGATGCTGGCTGCGGGTTTTGAGCGGGTCATGTGCAGGAGTATGAGCGGAGGCATCGTTTACCTCCATTGTGCGGACAAGAAGCGGCTTGAATAAATTCGCGAAACCAGCAGGAGTTGCTGTGCCGGAAGAAGTCAAACCACGCATTGCCATTATGTTGCCTATTTTTTCCCGCTATGGCGGGGCGGAGCAGTTCGCCTTGCGTCTTGCCGGGGCTCTGGCTCAAAAAAGCTATGCGGTGGATTTCATTTGTGCCAGGCAGGAAGCGGAAGCTCCGGACGGGGTGCGTGTACTCAAGACCGGGCGGCCTTGCGGCCCCCGTTGGTTCAAAGGGCTGTTTTTCGCTTTTAAAGCTGAAAAATTGCGCCAAAAAGGAAATTACGACTGCGTCTTCACCCAGGGCAAAGTTTTTAAGGCGGATATCCTGCGTGAAGGCGGCGGCCCTTTACGCCAGTTCTGGAAATGCACTGAACCGTCTTTTCCGGCGGGATTCGGCAGGTCATGGAAAAAATTTACCCGCCTGCTTTCGCCCTATAACTGGTTTACTCTGTATATTGAAAAAAAGCTGTATCGCGGCCAGACAAAAATTACGGCAAACTCCCATTTTGTGCGGGATTTGATCCTGGCTGACTGTCCGCATTTACACGCGGAAGATATTGAAATTATTTATAATCGCCCTGACCTGTCCCTTTACCGCGCCCCTGACGCTCAGGAACGCCGCGCAGCCAGGGCGGGATTAGGCATCCCGCCGCAGGTGACCGCCATAGGCTTCGCCTCCGGCAGTTTTCAGCGCAAAGGGCTGGCGCCGCTAATCCGGGCGCTGCGTTTTCTGCCGGAAAAATGCCACCTGTACATTGCCAGCGGGCGTAATCCGGGAGCGTATCGTAAACTGGCCGCTACGCTCGGTGTGGGAGGCCGGGTGCATTTCGCGGGCCGGGTGGAAGATATGCCGGTATTTTACCGGGCCATGGATGTATATGCGCAGCCGACTTTCTGCGACGCCTGTTCCAACGCCGTGCTGGAAGCGGCGGCTTCCGGGCTGCCGGTGATTGGTTCCCGGCTTGACGGCTCTGCTTATTTTTTACCTGAAGGCAGCATTTTGGATGACCCCGGCAACAGCGAAAGCATAGCTGAATGCGTAAGGAAACATATTGCGGCGTCCGCGGACGGAACAGGCGCAGGCGCGGAAAGCTTCGCCTGCCGGCCGGGGGATGTCCCGGCTGGTCTGGCGGCCTGGGTGGAATTAATAGAAAGATATATTGCGGCCAAAAAAACGCGCCGCAACAAACCGGAATAAATTAAACCGCATTGGAGCATTTTACGCGTGAAATGCTCTGCGAGGATTTGTACACGGATCCTTGCCGCGAAATGCTTGCAGGCGGGCGGCGATGCCCGCCGCCAGAGCATTTCAACATTTTCAATGGTAAAATGCTCTAAATGCCGTAATGGAGTCAGCCATGTTGAATTTTGATTTTTATAATCCCACCCGTATTGTTTTCGGCAGGGATCGTCTGGCGGAACTGTCAACTCTGGTGCCGGCCGGAGCGCGGGTACTGCTCGTCTATGGCGGGGGCAGCGCCAGAAAATACGGAACCCTGGATAAAGTGACCAAGGCTCTCGGATCCAGGGTTATATACGAATTCGGCGGTATAGAGCCCAACCCACGCTATGAGACCTGTATGCGGGCCGTGGAAGCGGCGCGCGCTGAAAACCTGGATTTCATCCTGGCTGTGGGCGGCGGTTCCGTTATAGACGCGGCCAAGTTTATCGGGCTCGCCGCGAAATATCGGGGCGAAGCCAGCAATTTATTTTTTGACCACGCGGCGGTAAGCGGCCTGAACAGCTCCATTCCGCTGGGCACGGTGCTTACCTTGCCGGCCACAGGCTCAGAGATGAACAACAACGCGGTAATCAGCTACAACCATGGCAAATGGCCGGTATATCAGGATTTGAATTTCCCGGTATTTTCCATTTTGGATCCGGCCCTGACCTTTACCCTGCCGCGCCGGCAAATTGTCAACGGCATTATTGATTCATTCGCGCATGTTCTGGAGCAGTATCTTACTTACCCTGTGGGCGCGGCGGTGCAGGATCGCCTGGCCGAAGGGATTCTGCAGGTTTTGCTGGAGTTTGGGCCGCGCAGCCTCGCCGAGCCGGAAAATTACGAGGTGCGCGCCAATATTGTCTGGGCCGCCACGCTGTCTTTGAACCGGCTTATCGGCGCGGGCGTGCCGCAGGACTGGAGCAGCCACAGAATAGGGCACGAGCTTACCGCCATGTTCGGCATTGACCACGGGCTGTCTCTGGCCGTAACCTTTCCCTCGGTCATGGAAATACGCCGCAGCCAGAAAAGAGCCAAACTTTTGCAATATGCCCGGCGCGTGTTCAAGCTTGAGGAAAAAGACGAAGAAGCCGCCATTGACGCGGCAATAAGCAAGACCAGACAGTTTTTTGAAAGCCTGGGCGCTAAAACCCGTCTTGCGGACTATGGGATAACAGCCGTGCAGTTGCCGGATTTAGCGGAAAATTTGCGCGCGCACGGCTGGATCGCGCTTTCGGAACATAAAGACCTTACCCCGGAAATCAGCCTCGCCATTTTGAAAAACGCTTTGTAGCGTCGCGTCAAGCGGCAATAGAGCATTTTACGCTTGAGATGTTGCTTAACGGCGAGCTTTCGCTCGCTTGCAAGCATCTCGCGGCAAGGATTTGCGAACAAATCTTTGAAGGGGCCGGTCATGCCGTTTTTCGCGCACAGTATTCCAGGGCAACCACCTGAATCATGGCACTATCTGCGTGCCCACCTCACGGACACAGCGCAGACTGCCAAAGAATTCGGTTCTGCCTTCGGCAGTGAAGCCTGGGCTTGTTTATGCGGGTTATTGCACGATCTCGGCAAGTACTCCCTGGCCTTTCAAAAACGTCTGCACGGGGGAAAAAGGGTTGACCATTCCCTTGCCGGCGCTCTTGAGGCTATCAGTTTTGTTAAGTCCTGTTCCTATGAAGCATTTGCCAATCTCCTGGCTCATATCATTTCAGGCCACCATACCGGCCTCGTCGACGGTATTCCCGGAGAAACGGACGGATTGAGCCTGAATGAGCGGTAGCGGGCAAAAGACGCCATTCCGGACTATTCCGCCTGGCGGCAAGAGATTGCCCTGCCGGAGAACACGCTTTCCCGCCCGGCGTTCACCGGGGTGGGGGAGGCAGTTCTGCCCTTCAGCGTGTGTTTTTGGACACGGATGATTTATTCCTGTCTTGTGGATGCGGATTTTTTGAATGCGGAATCCGTCATGGCCCCGGAAAAGGCGGCCCGACGCGGCGGGTATCCCGATCTTGCCGCTCTGCATGAGGCTTTCAACGCCTTCATGGCCCGAAAGACCGCAGCGGCCGAGCCGGGAAATGTCAACAAACAACGGGCAAAGGTGCTGGCGGCCTGCCGGGAGGCGGCTCTGCTGAAACAGGGGCTGTTTTCTCTTACCGTGCCCACAGGCGGCGGCAAGACCCTTTCCTCTTTGGCTTTCGCCCTGGCCCACGCCGCCGGGCATTCCCTGCGGCGCATCATTTACGTCATCCCGTACACAAGCATCATCGAACAGACCGCCGACGTATTCCGCGAAGCCTTTGGCGCGGCTTTCGCCCACGCTGTTATTGAGCATCATTCCAATGTCGAGGAGAAAGCGGAGAAAAATCCGGAAGAGGCCGACCAGCACGAAGACGTCCGTACCCTGGCCTTTGAAAACTGGGACGCCCCCATCATTGTCACCACGGCCGTGCAGTTCTTCGAATCTCTGTTCGCGGCGCGTTCCTCCCGCTGCCGCAAGCTGCACAATATTGCCGGGAGCGTTATTGTCCTTGACGAGGCCCAGACTCTGCCTACGTCGCTTTTTCGCCCATGCCTCGCCGCCATCCGGGAACTGAGCGGCACGTGCAGGGCTTCCGTTGTGCTGTGTACCGCCACCCAGCCGGAAGTGGGCATAAAACCTTGGAACCGCAACGGACTTGAGGGGGTGCGGGAAATTGCGCCTGATCCGCCGGAGCTCTTCCGCGCCCTTGAGCGGGTGCGGGTGAAGTACCTCGGCTCTCTGGAGCCGCTCGCGTTGGCGCAACGGCTCGCCGGGCATGAGCGCGCCCTGTGCATCGTCAATACCAGGGCGCAGGCCCGCTACCTCTGCGAATTGCTCCGTGGCTCTCTCCAGGAAGGGCAGACTCTTTTTCATCTGAGCACCCGGATGTGCCCGGCTCACCGCAGGGCCGTGCTGGCGCGCATCAAGGCCATGCTGGATGATCCGGCCGCTCCGTCCCTCCTGGTTGTGTCCACGTCTCTGGTGGAAGCCGGTGTCGATTTGGACTTCCCCGTTGTCTACCGCGCGATGGCGGGTGTGGACTCCATTGCTCAGGCCGCCGGACGCTGCAACCGCGAAGGGCGGATGGATTGGGGGTGTACCTATGTCTTCAGCTTTCCCGAGCCCTTGCGCGGTGAACAGGCCCGCCGCAAAAGCGCGGCCGATGCCGTGCTGCGGGCCGGGTTGCCGTTGCTGTCCCCCGAAGCCGTGACCCTGTACTTTGACGAGTTGCACTCCACTGTTGGGGCCGATGGGCTGGATAAGCCCGGTATTTTGCGGCGGGTGCGGGAGCACGCGACCAGGGGGCTGTTCCCTTTCCGCAGCGTGGAGCGGAAATTTCGTTTCATCGAAGAGAACGAGCTGCCGCTGATCATCCCCTACAACGCCGCCGCGCGGGAGTCCCTGGATGCCTTGCGCGCGGGCAGGGCGGATCGCGGCCTGTACCGGCGGCTGCAACAATGGATCGTGGGCGTGCCGGAAAAAATCATACATGGGCTTCCGGGCCAAAGCGTGGCCGCCGTGGGCTTTGCAGGCCAGCATTACGAATTGATCAATCGCGGCCTTTACAATGGCCTGGAAGAAGAGAAAGCGGACGCGCAAAAGCCCGCCCTGGGGCTTGATACGCGTAATCCGGATGATTATGAACAGTGGAAGAGCTGATGATGCAGCAGGGTTAAGGAAGCCGACACGAACGTTACTATAGATTTTATGGTAGGACGTGAGACTATAGTGAGAGATAAAAACAAAGCCCACCAAGCATTTTTAGAACTTGGTGGACTTTGTTTTTTTATTTTGTGGTGGAGATGATCGGGATTGAACCGACGGCCTCAGCGTTGCGAACGCTGCGCTCTCCCAGTTGAGCTACATCCCCGCATTCAATTATTTCGTGGAACCAGTTACCCCATCCTGCAAAATTTGTCCAGCAGATAAAAACAAGTTCCCTGGGCAGACGCATCTTATTGCCTCAACCCTGAACAAATCCCCGCAATGACAAATTTTAAATACGCAGAATATTATTGCCAAAGAAGTCAAAACATGCTCCTCTGCGAACAGTTGCGCGTGATTTCTTCCCGCAACCGGCCCCGGCGGGGGATTTGCCGCGCGAATCCTTGCCGCGAGAGGCTTGCAGGCGGGCGAAAGCCCGTTGTCAAGCAAACATCGCAAGCGTAAATGCCATAAAGGAGCGCAGGATGCACCTGACCGACGAAGAAAAGGACATGCTTTCGGGCAAGCATGGCGAAGGCGTGCGCAAGGCCATGGAAGTGGTCGTGAAGTTTGGTGAGCTGTACGACGCCAAACGCCTGCTGAAAGTGAAAAACGCGCACATCGACGCAGCCGCCTATACCACTATCTACGACGCCGGAACGGATTTTGTCGAATTCCTTGGCAAAAACGGAGCCAGGGTGGCCGTGCCCACCACCATCAACCCCGGCTCGCGCGATATTGAGCACTGGCTGGCCATGGATCTTTCCCCGGAATTTTCCGCGCTCTCCGAAAGACTGGAAAACGCCTACATGGCCCTGGGGGTCAGCCCCACCTGGACCTGCGCGCCCTACCAGTGTACCAGCGTACCTGCCTTTGGCGAGCATGTGAGCTGGTCCGAGTCCAACGCCGTAAATTTCGCCAACTCGGTGCTCGGGGCCAGAACCAACCGCCTGCCCGATCTGGTTGACGTATGCTGCGCGGTGGTGGGCCGGGTGCCGGAATATGGCCTGCACCTTACCGAAAACAGGGCCGGACAGATCCTGTTCAAGCTTGAAGGCTTCGGCCCCGAATGGTTCAGGGAAACTTCCGACTTTGCCGTGCTCGGCTACCTTGTGGGCGAAATCGCCATTCAGCGCGTGCCGGTCATTCTCGGCCTGCCGGACTCGACCGGCAAAGATCAGCTCAAGGCCCTTTCGGCCGCGGCGGCCTCCGGCGGCTCCACCGCCCTCTTCCACGCCGTCGGGCACACCCCCGAGGCCAGAACCCAAGAAGAGGCCTTCCAGGGCCGCACCAGCTACGCAACCGTCAGCGTCACTCCGGAAAAAATGAATGCGGTGCGCGCCCGCCTGACCACCGCCGCCCACGGCAAGGCGGACATGGTCATGCTGGGCTGCCCGCACGCTTCCTACTTCGAAGTGCTGGAAGTGCAAAAACTTCTGGCCGGGCGCAAAGTCGCCCCTGGAACCAAATTTTGGATCCAGACCAGCCGCACCGTGTACGGGTTGGCCGACCGCTCCAGCCTGCGCAAGGATCTTGAAAATCAGGGCGTCACCTTTATCAAGGACACCTGCATCATGGTCAGTGACACCGAAAAGGACTGGGGCTTCAAATCCGTCATCACCAACTCCGGCAAGGTGGCCCAGTACGTGCCCGGCCTGGCCGGCGGCATGGTGGCCCTGATGAGCACCGCAGGCTGCGTGGAAGCCGCCGTGAAAGGAGCGTGGTAAGATGCGACGCAACTTTGACAGCAAAATGATCGTGCAGGGCAGCGCCGGAGGACAGGCCCTGGTTTCAAAAAAACCGCTCAGCTTCTGGGGCGGCGTCAGCGTCGCCGACGGCCGGATCCACGACGTGCACCACGATCTCAGAGGCCAATGCCTGACCGGCCGGGTGCTCTGCATTCCCTACGCCAAGGGTTCCTGCTCCGGCTCCGGCATCATGCTGGAAATCATCCGGGTGCAAAAAGCCCCGGCCGCTATCCTCTGCCTGGAAGCCGAACCGGTGCTCTCCCTGGGCTCGGTCATGGGCTGGATGCTCTACGAACGCGGCGTGCCTATCCACACCGTGAGCAAGGAAGTCTTCGAAAGCCTGAAATCTGGCGACGACATCATGGTAAAAGACGGCGGCGGCATAGAGGCAGGTTAATTTTTTATGCCTTCGGCGGCGCGCCGGCGGACAAGCCCGGCGGCTGGTACGCTGCCTCATGTACATGTACATGTACATGTACATGTACATTTTCAATGTCAAACCGCTCTAAAACAACAGGCTGGCCAAACGGTTCGTATAGGTATGTTCCCGCAGAATATGCCCGCGCCAGGCCAGGCTCAATTCCTGTTTTTGCCCGGGGCGCGCTTGAAAATAGGCAATCCTTTCCGCAAGTTCTTCCGGTGTGCTGAAAGTGACCGGTCTGGTCAACTCCGCCGGAAAAATCTCCAGTCCGGGAGAGTCATCCGTCAGGCAAAACCCCTGCACCGACCAGATGTCAAAAATACGCTGGGTCAACCCGGCGCCCAGCAGCAGACTGTTCAGGTTAAGGCTGAAAGCGGCCTGTCTGTAGAGTCTGTGCGCGTACGCGTAATAATCAAAAGGCGGACGCAAATCAAGCCTGGAGCCGGCCTTGCGCAGGTCAGCGCGCCAGGCGCTGTCGCCGAACAGGGTAAGCCCGCAGGCGGTTTGCTCCAGCACGGCCAGAAGGCGCTGTTCACGCCATATTTTATTGCTGTGCGCCGCTCCAAATCCGGGCAGACGGGATTTTTTGCCGGGCCATAGCGCGGTTTGCTCCAAGTGAAGCCGCTTCAGCCACCAGTCAAAATCCGCTCTGCGGCCCTGAAGGCCCATCAGCC
The DNA here is from genome assembly GCA_031266055.1 of Deltaproteobacteria bacterium. GTDB lineage: Bacteria > Desulfobacterota > Desulfovibrionia > Desulfovibrionales > Desulfovibrionaceae > WRHT01. Next base: position 1,696 of record JAISBT010000009.1, on the reverse strand, counting down.
CGGCTTCCTCCAACAAAGCGGGCGGCAGTTCCAGCCCGGCAAAAAAAGTTTCCTTACCGGGAAAAGCCGTCCGCCCGGCAAAAACAACTTCACGCAACGCCCCGCCCGGAAGCCCGGCTGACCGCGCCCCGGCGGACGGGGGTTCAACTCCGCTTTGCCGCGCAAGCCGCGGATCGACCGCAAGAGGCAGATGTTCCACCCGCCGCGCGCCCGCTCTGCGCAGCGGTTCCACAAAGCTCCGGTCAGTCACGGCCAGGGTGAAAATTTTCCAGTCCGGATCACGCATACCGGAAAGAACATGCCAGGGGTTATCCACAAACCAGAGCACAACCTCCAGATCATGCCGGGCAACCGCCTTGGCCAGCATTTTGGAGCCTGCGCCGCCCGGAAGCACTCCCTGCATGTTCACGCTGAACAGAAGGGCAGGGCCTTCATCCAGCAAACGCGGCAAATAGCCTGCGCCGTGCTGGTCGTGCAGAGCCTCGGGCCGCGCGCGCAACACGCTGAAGCCAAGTTCCTCAAAAGCCAGGGCCAGTTCCGTACGGAGCAAATCCTTGCCGTTGTCCGGCAAAATCACCCGCCGCGGCCGCAAAGGGCCTGCACCCGCTCCATAACTGTCACCCGGTGTACGCATGGAGCAAGCTTAAGCCGAAAGTATTCACGCGGCAAGGCGGAACTTCCGGATTTTGCTTTTTGCCGCAATCCGTGTATGCTCTATGTAGGCGATGCTGTTTAATGACATAAATATGTTATATACTTTTTCGGGGCCGACTATGCAGGAGGATCATCCATGCCCAAAAACCCTTTCCCCTTTACTCTGGAGGCTGCCCGCGCGGTTATGCGCGCGGATCATATGTGCCGTGAGCTTGAGCTTGAAATAGCCGCTCTTGGCCCGGAAGGAGCCGTCTGCTCCATGACTGTCGCGCCAAGGCACGTCGCGCCCAATGGTTTTTTACATGCGGGACTGCTTGTCCTGTTTGCCGATACCACCTGCGGGGTGGCCACAGCGGCCAATCTGCCCCCGGATACTTTCTTCGCTACTCTGGAACTGAAAAGCAACCATATCAGCACTGTCCGCCAGGGCAAACTTTGCTGCACGGCAACCCCGAGACATCTTGGCGGAAGCACGCAGGTATGGGATGCTGAGGTGACAGAGGAGAAAACAGGCAAAGGCGTTGCCCTGTTCCGTTGTACGCAGATGCTGCTGAAAGACGGCTAAGATCCGGCTATGGCATTTTACGCTTGAGATTGTCGCTTAGCGGCGAAGCAAGTTCGCCTCGCGGCAAGGATTTGCAGGCAAATCCTTTCAGAGCGCTTTATACATTTTCAATGTTAAAACACTCTAAATATGCCGTTCTTTGCGCTGGTGAAACCGTTCCAGCAGAACCGCATAAACCGGGTCAACGATTTTTTGCAGATCAAACCGGGTGCAGACGGTTTTACGCGCCTCCTCCCCCATTTTCGCGCGCAATTCAGAATTAAGCAGGCTTTCCACATATGGCTTCCAGCTTTCTCCCTTCCGCACGAGAAACCCATCCCGACCATGCGTAATGATTTCTTTATTCATGCCGACTGCCGAAGCCACGGGGACAACCCCGCAAGCCATATACTGGAGCAGCTTGAACCCTCCCTTGCCGCGCGTATAGGGGGTATCTTCCAGGGGCATCAGGCCGATATCAAAACTTTGCAGCAGTTC
>JAISBT010000083.1 GCA_031266055.1 Deltaproteobacteria bacterium | reverse complement strand
GCACCATTATGGGCGCGCTGACGCTCTACCTGGATTTTATAAATCTTTTCCTGATGCTGCTCAGACTCATCGGGGATCGCCGCTGAGCTTCCCGGTTTTTTCCCATAAAAATTCCGGCGGCGGTTTGGTGTAAAATACGCCAAGCCGCCGCCTTGCCGTCCGCTCAAAATTAAACGCGCATGGAATACAGACAACTCCGGAAAATCCTCGCGCCTGTCCTGATACCCGCGTCACAGGGCTATGCCGCCTTTCTGCGCCTGCGTTCCCGGCTTTTTGCCCGTGGGGTCAAAAGCTCGGTCAAGCCGGAGGCCTTTTGTATCTCGGTCGGCAACATTTCCTGGGGCGGCAGCGGGAAAACTCCGCTGGTAAGCTGGTTGCTGCATTGGGCGCATAAACATTCGCTTGCCCCGGTTGTGCTTACCCGCGGCTATGGCGGTAAAAGCTCCTGGCGTCCCCTTCCGGTTCAAGCCGCGACAGACCCGGCCGTGAGTGGAGATGAGCCGCTCATGCTCGCCAAAATGCATCCCCGGGCGCTTATTTTGGCCGATCCTGACCGCCGGCGCGCATTGCGCTGGGCCGGGGAGCATTATTCGCCCGGTCTGTATATTCTGGATGACGGTATGCAGCACCTTGCCCTGCAGCGGGATTTGAATCTGGTTGTGTTGCGGGAAGAGGATCTCGGCGCGGAGTGGAATAAAGTTATCCCTGCCGGTTCCTGGCGCGAGGACAAAAGCGCTCTTGCCCGGGCCGGCGCTTTTTTGCTCCGGCTGCCGCCGGATGCCGACATGTCCGGAAGCGGCGTCCAGCGGTTTCTGGATAACGCCGCAAAAAAAATGGCGGAATTTAACGTTCCGCTGTTTTCTTTTCAGTTGAAAGCGCTGGGGCTCATACCCCTGCGGGACTGGCCGGAAGGCGCAGTTCAGGACATGTCCGGCAGGACATACGCGTTGTGTACGGCCGTGGGCAATCCGGAATCAGTACGTGCCGGCGCCGGATATTTAACCGGCGGTCCGCCCGCGCGGGAATTCTTTTTTCCGGATCATCACCGGTTTTCCCTTGAAGATTTGAAAAAAATCGCCGGTACGAAACTGCCGGTCATAATAACCGCCAAGGATGCCGTAAAAATACAGCTTTTGCGCCGGGAGCTGCCGGGTGCGGAAATACTGGTTCTGCACAGTGCGGTCGAGTTTGGTTCAACGCGTCTGCTCAAGCCGGGCGGCGGTTTTGAAGACTGGTTGGACGCGCGTTTTGCCGCTTATTGCCATGCCGGAACAGAAGGGTTTTAAGCGGTATCCGTCCGGTCAGGAGCCGGTCGGTTTTTTGGCTGTTCCGGCTGAAGCTTTGCCGAGGGGAGCTTTAAGTTTTTGCAGCCTGCGGGCCGAGCGCAGTTTATTTATTTGTTTGGCGCGTTCGGATGAACGTCTGGCTTCTTCGGCTCTGGCCTTTTCAAAAGTTTTTTCGCGTATGGCCTCGAAGCGCAGTACCGTCATCAAGCCGGACACCACCAGAGCCACCATGGAGACGACGATAATCGCCCCTTTTTGAATGGCCCACTGTTCATTGATGAACGCGTTGGAAATCCAGGTGGCGCCGATTTTTTGCCCGTAATATATAAGCAGCGGAAAAATAGCCAGAATAAGAGCCAGCCCGACAAGCTCTATCCACAAGAATTTTTTTATGGCAATCAGGCCGAACAAAGTCCCATCCCGGACGATGCGCAGCAGCTTGAGACGCTTTTCCAGTTTTTTTATACGGTTTTCTTCGTTTTCGCTGAGGCTTTGAGCCTTGCGGAAAACATCCGGAGTGCGCATGTTGTTTTTCAGCACCCAATTCAGGTTGGCCGCGCTGGCATTGTAATTTTTGTTAAAATCGCCCAGTACGCTGGGAAAAGGAAACCAGGCCGCTTCATCACGAATTTCACCCAACCGCATGATAAAATCCTGAAAACGGAGTTTAAAATTTTTAGATTCAAGATTGATGCGGTTTTGCATATCTTTTTCCAAGGCAGCGCGTCCTTTGGCCATCATGGTATAAGGAACGAAATTACGTACTGAACCCAGTTCAAACAATTTGGATATTCTGGATATGGATTGCCCCGTGAATTCATGCTCCGGCGTGAACCACTCTTCCAGTTCCTTCTGCAAGGCTCCCAGTTTGACTTTTTCTTCAACCAGATTCAGGGAAATATTTTTCCATTGCCGGCTTGAGATCAGCAAAACCTGAGCCGCCCCCCGCTCAATTTCCGGATCCAGCAGCAGCCAGTTAAAAAAGTTTGCATCCTCATCCATCAATTCAAGAATAGAAATTTCCGCTCTGCTGATAAACCCGCTTTTGATCAAACAAATAAGCTTGCGATACTTTCCCTCCAGCCAAGTGGGAGCGATTTCCAGCATTTTATCGTAACAATTCGCGGCGTTGTGATAATCGCCCTGGTATTCGGCAAGACGCCCCAGCAACAGAAAATGCCAGGCCTGCATCACGCCGGGGTGACTCAACAGATGCGCTGTTTCCCAATAACTCCGGGCTTGGGCGAATTCCCCGCGCTCCATGGCGATAAAGCCGTGCAGGGAGAATACTTTATAATCCCTCGGGAAACGTACCTGCAAAGTCTGCATTTCCTTGTCCATAATGTTAAGGTCACGGCCTTGCATTGTGGATTGAAATGTCCATAACGGGCTGTCGTCATTGGGCCTGGGTTCGGTTAAAGCATTGGGGTACAATTTACCCTTGGCTTTCCAGAATGTCGGCACATAGCGCAACTGCAGGTGGGCGCAAATCCCGAATATTCCCCGGGTGACGGTCCCGGCGGAGTCATCGGAGGTAAACAGGGCATCTACGGCATCGGGGTTGTCCTGCAGGCGCCGGTTAATTTCCGCGGCGCCTTCGCGCAGCATGAAACTGTCACAAGCGGCAATTTTGTGCCAGATGCCGGAATCAACTTCTTTGAAATGCCTGCTGGGGCAGTTGGCACTTGCGTGGCTGCGCTGTCCGCAATAAAAACAATGTCTGTGCGGGCCGAAAATCAAATTCGCCGGTCTCAGGCTGGGCAAAGCGTATTCGCTGTCTTCGTCTTTATGAATCAAATTTACCGCGCATAAGGCATCCGGAGTTTTTCTGCCCAGAGCAAGATGCGATTCGTGAATTTCAAAATCCTCGCCTAGCAGTACAGCATCCTGCAAGGGCAAGAAGGGAGTATCCGGCATCATCGAATCCCAATCCAGGCCGATTTGCTTCGGTAGTTCGATGTTGAAGGATAAACCCTTGGTATCCACAATCGCCATCACGCAAGGCCAGTATTTGCTTCCTCCCTCGTCTTCCTTGAGGCGATCCAGCAGGGCGAGATAATCGCGAATCCACTGTTTGAGCTGGCGCAGGGAATTGAGCGGCATCAGAAGAAAATTTTCATGTACAGTATGCCGCATCTTGTTCCGTTGCAGAATATTGTTCATTCTTTCATAAAAATCACGCCAGGAAACAAGAAACTGCTTGTCATGCGCGACTGTTATGGGGTGAATCACACAAAACCAGTTATGCTGCGGTTTATAGGCAAGCCGCGTATCCGCCGCGGCCAGCCGCCACTCGCGTTTGGGGCTGAAACCGGTGGGGCGTTCCGTTTCATTCAGCATAATGCTGGAAATAGCCGAATTTTTGACAAGCGCATCCGTGGAGGCATAAAACTGAAACTTTAACGGAGCATCAATTTTTTGCAGCCATAAGTCTTCAGTAATATCGATGTGGCGTGTGTGGTCTGGCGAACATTGCACCCGGGCGCCGAAAATTTGCATGGTGACGGGCAGGGAGTTGAATTGCGACCAGATCGCCAGTTTGGCCGCAGCCAAATAAGCGTCAATGGAAAAGAAAAACCAAAGAGACTGGTTTTTTGCGGAGGCAATCTCCAAACCGCCATATTCTTCAAGAGTTTGGGCTATTACCGGACTGCAGTCTCCCTGCCAGACCGTCCATAAGCCATAACCGGAGCTTTCCAGCAAAAGCTCCGTCACTTCTTTATTTTGCTCACGCAAATCTTTTAACGCAATCATAAAAGCAGCCTACCGGTTTGTAGCTGTGCCGGCCCGCAAAAGGCGGGCGGGGCTACGCAAAAAATTCCGTCTGCCTCCGGTATGCAATTAACATACCTTCTTGCACGATTCGGCAAAGGCAATATTGGGGGGGATTTGGCGGAAGTAAAAAGCACCTTGACATAATAGCTGTTCTTGCCATAAGAGACAATGAACAAATTACGCCGGGATGGTGGAATTGGTAGACGCAGTGGACTCAAAATCCACCGGGGGCAACCCCTTGCGAGTTCGATTCTCGCTCCCGGCACCAAAAATTTCAATGGGTTAAGGGCGATTCTAAAATCAGGGTCGCCCTTTTTTACTGTACCTGTTGTAGCGCTACAAGTTGACATTGCTCGAATGGTGTAGTAACGTAGCTACATAAAATACGAGGTTTCGCTATGACAATCACTACCTTCTCAAGCCGTGAGTTTAACCAGGCCGTGAGTGAAGCAAAACGGGCGGCAAACAGCGGGCCGGTATTCATCACAGACCGGGGCCGACCGGCTCATGTGCTTATGAGCATGGAATTTTATCGGCGCATTACTAAAAATCAGGAGAGGATTGCCGATTTGCTGACAATGCCGGGCATCGCCGATATTGATTTTGAGATTCCTTCTTCGCGTGAACGTGTGCGGCCCGCGGACTTTTCCTGATGTTTATTCTTGATACCAATGTCGTTTCCGAGTTGCGAAAAATCCGCCTTGGGAGAGCTGACAAAAACGTGGCGCAGTGGGCTGATAGCGTGGATTCGGCAGACTTGTATTTATCGGCTATCACCGTGCAAGAGCTTGAAATCGGCGTGTTGCTGGTCGAACGCCGCGACCCGTCGCAAGGCGCTATTTTTAGGACTTGGTTTGAATCCCATGTTCTGCCTGCCTTCGCCGGACGCATCCTGCCGGTTGATACAGCGGTCGCAAGACGTAGCGCGATTCTCCACGTGCCGAATCCCGGATCTTTCAGGGATAGCTTGATTGCGGCAACCGCGCTTGTTAATAAAATGACGCTCGTGACGCGAAACGTAGCGGATTTCCAAGCGTCAAAAGTGCCGTTTGTCAATCCTTGGGAACTCCCCAATCAGGGCAGACGCATCTAAAAAAAGTCTATAAAGTGGGGGAATGAAAACACCCACAGAAATTACTTTGGCAATTTTCCGAGCTCTGCCCGACCCACGAGTGGAACGTACAAAGGTACATAATCTTGAAATTATTATGTTTATTGCTTTATGTACGTACTTGTCAGGTGGCGATGGTTTTTATGACATGGAGGATTATGCCCACGCCAGGCAGGAATGGCTTCGTGAGCATATCGGTATGCGTGACATTCCCAGCCATGACACGTTTAATCGCGTGTTTCAGGCTATTTCGCCAGCCTGTTTTGGGGAATGTCTCATGGAATTGTCTCGTCGCTTACGCGAGCAAGTGGCCGGCGACATTGTGGCTTTTGATGGAAAAACACACAGGCGGACGGGCACCAAAGATGGTTCCGCTCTGCACATGCTCAACGCTTGGTCTGTGGAAAACCGCTTGGTACTCGGACAATTGGCAGTTGAGGAAAAGAGCAATGAAATCACAGCAGTCCCACAACTGATGGACATGCTTGATCTCAAAGGCTGTGTTGTTACCGCTGATGCGTTGAATTGCCAAAAGGCCGTGGCCGCGAAAGCTATAGAAAAGAAAGCCGATTATCTTCTGGCATTGAAAGGCAACCACCCTGTGTTTTATGAAGAAGTGCGCACATATATGGATGAGCTTCCCCTCCGCTCGCCTCCAGGTTTTGAGCAGATAGAGAAAGAGCATGGGCGCATCGAAACTCGTCGATGCTGGCAGTCCGACAGTGTGGATTGGTATAGCGACAAAGCGCAGTGGCCTGGCTTGCAAAGTTTTGTGCTTATCGAGTCGATCCGCGAGCATGGGGACAAGGCCGAAACAAGTCGTCGCTATTATATAAGCAGCCTGCCACAAGGCGAATCATACGCCGCCAAGAGCGCGCGAGCGCATTGGCAGATCGAAAATTCTCTGCACTGGTGCCTGGATGTGGTTTTCAATGAAGATCAGAGCCGTGCTCGTGCCCGCAATGCGGCCAAGAACCTCGGTACGCTCCGAAGTATTTGTCTGAACCTGCTCCGCCGTATACCTGGCAAATCAAGCCTGAAAGGCAAGCGCTTCAAGATCGCTCTCAGCGAAGACTTCCTCCTACAGGCGCTGAGAATTTAGATGCGTCTGCCCTGGCCGTGCGGGCGTATATAATTGACCGTACCCTTAGATATTGGTATGATGCGTAAAACAGGAGTATTTCGATGCAAATGGTGCTTCACATACCAGACAACCTTGCGGAGAGATTCCATCAGGTTGTTCCAAGTCCACAACAGAACGATTTTTTGGCCAAGGCTCTGGAAGATGCGCTTTCTTTGGCGGAAGACCCAATCTATCTTGCCGCCATCGCAGTGGAACAGGACGAGACGCTTAATGCTGAAATGAAAGAATGGCATGACGCCTGT
>JAISBT010000014.1 GCA_031266055.1 Deltaproteobacteria bacterium | reverse complement strand
CTCCACCTCCGGCGGCATCAGCGGCGGTGGTGTGATCGGCCTGGACGCGGCTGGCGGAAGCGCCTATATCGACAACTTTACCGGCAACAATGCTTTTGACGGCCCGAAGGTCAGCGTGGCCGGCACTATTACAGGCGGTGGCATCCTTGGCCTGAACTCCAGTCAAAACTCCTCCATAAACACCCTGTCCGGGAGCTCTTTCAGGAATCTCGGCGCGAAATCCACAGGCGGCAGCATCAGCGGCGGCGGAGTGATTGGCCTGAACGCCGGGAACGGATACTCCCAGATCGACACCATGTCCGGCAGCACTTTCAGCAACCTGAATGTGAGCGCCGTTAATCTTGCGGGCGGAGGCGTGGTTGGCCTGAACGCGGCTGGCGGTGACTCCTCTATCGGAAACTTTATCGGCAATACTTTTACCGGCAACACTTCTGGCGAATCGACGGTAACTGTGGGCGGCGATATCACCGGCGGAGGCATCCTCGGCCTGAACTCCAACCAAAGTTCTTTCATAACCACTCTGTCCGGGAGTTCTTTCAAGAATCTTGGTGTGAAGTCCACAGGCGGCAGCAGCATCAGCGGCGGCGGTGTGATCGGCCTGTCTTCGGACGCAACGGCCGAACTGTTTGATGCCCGCGGCAATTCTTTTGACGGCATAACAGTAGACGTGGACGGAATGTTGATCGGCGGCGGCATTATCGGCCTGAACGCCGGAGAGGCAAATATCAGTTTTTCAATCGGCAACAATCTTAACAATCTGCAGGTCAAGACGGTCGACGAGATCATGGGCGGCGGAATTTTCGGCGCTCATGCGGACAACATAGCCGGAGCGATGGAGATCAGCGACAACCGGTTCAGCGGATCGAATACCGTGGATGCGGGCGGCGGCATCAGCGGCGGCGGTGTGGTCGGTTTTGATGCCGCCGACGGCACTTCCGTCGGCTATGTGTCCGGCAACACGTTTACGGGTTTGGAGATCAAGGCGGCCAGCAACGGGATTACCGGCGGCGGTATTATCGGTCTTAATTCCGGTTCCGGAGGTAATTCCATCATCGGCAGCATGGAGGACAACATTGGCGTGTCCGGCAACACGTTTACAGGTCTGGAGATTAAGGCGGGCGGCAGCGGCATCACCGGCGGCGGTATTATCGGTCTTAATTCCGGCGTTTACGGTTCCGGCCTTGGCAGCGTGGCCGGGAACAACAGCTTCAGCGGCCTCAAGGTAACAGCGGAGGACGGCGGTATTACCGGCGGCGGCATTATTGGCCTTAATTCCACAGGCACTTCCCTCATCGGCAGCATGGCCAATAGCACTGGCGTGTCCGGAAACACGTTTACGGGTCTGGAGATCAAGGCGGGCGCCAGCGGCATCACCGGCGGCGGCATTATCGGCCTTAATTCCAGAGCTGGCGATTCCGGCATCGGCAGCGTGGCCGGGAACAGCTTCACCAACAACCTTGATAAGGTAACAGTGGAGGCTGGCGGGATCACCGGCGGGGGCATTATCGGCCTTAATTCCGGAGGCATTTCCGTCATCGGCAGCGTGGCCGACAACACTGGCGTATCCGGCAACACGTTTACGGGTCTGGAGATCAAGGCGGCCGGCAGCGGCATCACCGGCGGCGGTATTATCGGCCTTAATTCCGGTGCTGGCGGCTCCACCCTTGGCAGCGTGGCCGGGAACGACAGCTTCAGCGGCCTCACGGTGACAGCGTCGGCTGGCGGCATCACCGGCGGGGGTATTATCGGCCTTAATTCCGGAGGTGCTTCCACCATCGGCAGCGTGGCCGGGAACGACAGATTCAGCGGCCTCACGGTAACAGCGTCGGCCGGCGGCATTACCGGCGGCGGCATTATCGGTCTTAATTCCGGAAGTGCTTCCACCATCGGCAGCGTGTACGACAACACGTTTACGGATCTGGATGTCAAGGCAACCGGCGGCGTGATTACCGGCGGGGGCATTATCGGCCTTAATTCCGCAGGTACTTCCCGCATCGACAGCGTGGTCAATAACAGCTTCATCAGCTTCCCCATTGTATCAACGGTAATAGCGGTAACAGCGGGCGACGGCATCAGAGGCGGCGGCGTGCTTGGCGTGTATTCCTCCGCCCCTGACAACGGAAAGGCTTATATCGGGGAAAGCAGCATAAACGCCTTTTTCGGTTTGCAGGTCGACGGAGGTGATTATATTGAAGGCGGCGGCATTATCGGAGCCGCTGTGGCAAGGGTCGGCGGTGTCGATGACAACTCCGTTGCCGGCATCGGCCGGATCGAGGACAACCTGTTTGCCGACAATGTGGTCAGGGCCGAGAAGTCGATCCTGGGCGGTCTGGTGTACAGCTATGGCCTTACGGATGGGGGCCTGGAAATACGCAACAGCGAGTTCATCGGCAACATCATGAGCGTCGGCGCGGGTGGCGAGATATACGGAACCGTCACTGTGGATACCGGGAGCAAGAACAACGGCGCGCCGAACATCCTGACGCTGAGCGCAAGCCCCGATAGCGACGGCACGGTTTTTGAGGGCAACCTGCTGGTAGGAGTGGATAGTTCCCTGCCTGACAGCAATTCCCTTTATTTTGGCGTGGTTAAAGATGGAGTCGGCACTTATGAAAAAGCCCGCTCGGACGCGAAACTGGAGGTTAAGGCGGAGGTGGGCGGCACCGTGGTTCTGGACGACCCCATACGGGTAAACCAGAACGAAGGGCGGTTCTTTGCCATGACCGTGCATGGGGCCGATCAGGGCGGCGGCGGCGAATTCTTCTGGGGCGGGGACAACCGGTTCGATATGGATACCTACAATACGAACAACGTGGTCAATCTTAAGCTCGGCAGCGTCACCACTTTACAGCCCGGTATGAAGCTTACCGCGGAGAAGCACGATTTTAAGCTGGAATCCGGCGGACTCATGAACGTCATGGGCTGGAACTGGTACGACGACGATCCCAACGCCAATGTGCTGACAGTCAACGAGGCCAATTTGAACGGCAATATGTGGTTCAACCTGGTGGGCGCGCCGTTGAACGCGCAGGGTCATGCTTTGCTGGAAATAGACACCGTTAATGCGACAGATGCCAACATTGATGGCTCCATCGTCAAACTGAGCAATCTGCCCGCCGGGCCGACTATAGAGCCGGGCAATATGTTTTACCTCATCTCTACTAATAATGACGAATATCTTAACGGCGACCCGGCCAAAAACACTGCCACTTCCCGGCAGGGCTTCCTTCGCACCTATACTTTCATTATCGACAAAAAAACCACGGACGATGCCGACAGCCAGCCGAATATGAACAAGTATCTGGTTGCCCGCCTGGAAGAGAATTCCGTCGGCCCGGCTCCGGAAGCCGGAATACTGGTTGGGGGCGGAGCCGCCGGGCTGGCCTTGCTGACCCATACCGGCGGGTGGCTGCCGGATCACAGTTATCAGCAGGCTGACCTCGCCTTGAAGATGGAAGACGGCAATGCCTTTTTCGCCGGTATTGACGGCTCGCTGTTCAGCGTGGATGCAGGCGCCAACTTGCATATAAAAAGCTCTTCCATGCTGGCCGGCGTTGCCATGCGGCGCAGCCGGCCCGCGGGTTCCTTTCTTCTGGGCGGCTTCTTTGAGGCCGGTTACGCGGATTACAGAACCACGGGCGATTTCACCCCGGTGGATCATCCGGAAATTTCGGGTTCGGGTTACCTGAATTACGAAGGCATCGGGGTCATGGCCCGGCATACCTGGACCGAAGGTTTCCGCCTTGAAGGATCGCTCAGGGCCGGCAGACTGGAAAACCATTTCAAGACCAAAAACTTTCACGATGTCTCCGGCGCAAGAGCGGGCTACGAGATGATTACGCCGTACTTCGCCGCCCACGCGGGCGCGGCGTACGACTGGCGCATCAATGACGCCTCCAGCCTGGATTTTCTGGTCAGAGGCTACTGGACGCGGCAGAACGGCAAAACCGTTGAACTGACCAATGGTGAGGAAATGCACTTCAGCAGCGCCGAATCCGTGCGCTTGCGGGCGGGAACGCGGTACACCCGGATTGTGGACGAGACCTTTTCCTGGTACGGCGGGGCTGCCTACGAGCATGAATTTGACGGCCTGGTACGGGCCGACGCCTACGGCCACGACCTGCATTCCTCTGATTTCGGGGGCGGGACGGGCATTGGAGAAATAGGCCTGATCATGCGTAAAACGGATAACGACCGCCTGTCCGCGGAACTTGGCCTGCAGGGTTATGTGGGGCAGACGCGCGGCATCAGCGCCGGAATACGTTTCGCTTACGAGTTCTAGAGCGGGCGGCGTCCGCTTGCTTTGCAGCCTGTATACATGGCCGGCGCGGTCTGTCGCGCCGGCCATGTTGATTTGTAAACGCATGTCGACAGCAAAAGTTCATTTGCTCTCGACAGCCGGTTTATAAACGCATTGACTGGACGGACAGGACGGTATATGTTGCTTCGGGTAGTATTCGCGGCATATGGCCTTCAAGCGCAAGAGCGTTTGTCATGACCCCGGGCTCGGGCAACTTTAACCTGCAAGAGGCGCCTTATCATGATGACAGCTGACGGGTATATCCAATCCCTGCGTAATCTCGGTTCACGCCGGGCCTACGCCTTTGGCGGAAAAATTGACGACCTGGTGGATTATCCGTTGATCCGCCCTTCGATCAACAGCGTGGCCATGACCTATAAACTGGCTGAAATGCCGGAATATTCGGATTTGCTGACCGCCACTTCCAGCTTGACCGGAAAAAAAATCAACCGGTTCACCCACCTGCATCAGGGGCCGGAAGATCTGGTGAACAAGGTAAAGATGCTGCGCCTTCTGGGTACGCGAACCGGCGCCTGTTTCCAGCGTTGTGTGGGCATGGATGCGCTGAACGCCATGTGGAGCACAACCTATGAATGTGATCGGAAACACGGCACCGCTTATCACGAGCGCTTCAAAAAATATCTCACGCTCTGGCAGGAAAACGACTGGACTGTAGACGGGGCCATGACCGACCCCAAGGGCGACCGCGCTTCCGGCCCGGGCGGCCAGACTGACCCCGACGTCTTTGTGCGTGTCACGGAGCGTAACGACAAGGGTATTGTGGTGCGCGGAGCCAAAGTCCACCAGACCGGGGTGCTTAATTCCCACGAAATTCTGGTTATGCCCACCCAGGCCATGAAGCCGGAAGAAAAAGATTTTGCCCTGGCTTTTTCCGTTCCCGCCGACGACCCCAGCCTGCTCTATATCTATGGCCGGCAGGCCAGCGACACCCGCAAGCTGGAAGCCTCCAAAATTGATGTCGGCAATATCAACTATGGCGGGCAGGAAGCGGTCGTAATTTTTGAAAACACGTTCATCCCCTGGGAAAACGTCTATTTGTGCGGCGAAACGGACTATGCCGGTATGCTGGTGGAACGCTTTGCCGGGTACCACCGCCAGTCCTACGGCGGCTGCAAAGTCGGCAACGGCGACGTGCTCATCGGCGCTGCGCAGTCCATTGCCGAATACAACGGCGCGGCCAAAGCTTCACACGTCAAAGACAAAATCATTGAAATGATCCACCTGAATGAAACCTTGTACTGTTGCGGCATCGCCTGTTCGGCGGAAGGGCGTAAAACCCCCGCGGGCAATTATTTGATCGATATGATGCTCGCCAACATCTGCAAGCAGAACGTGACGCGCCTGCCCTATGAAATAGCCCGTCTGGCGCAGGATATAGCCGGAGGGCTGCTGGTGACCATGCCCGCGGCGGCGGACTTCGACCAGGAAGAGACCGGCGCCTGGTGCCGCAAACTCTTCACCGGCGCGCCCGGAGTGCCGGTGGAAAACCGTCAGCGCATGTTCCGCCTGATTGAAAATATGACCATCGGCGCAGCCGCTGTCGGATATCTTACCGAATCAATGCACGGCGCGGGTTCGCCGCAGGCCCAACGCATCATGATTTCCCGTCTGGCCGACATGGAAGCCAAGAAAAAACTGGCCCGCCGCTTGTGCGGCATTGAACCGGACGGCCTGTTTTGAGGCGCGGCGGAAGTTTTGGTGAAAACCGTCGGCATAGCGTATTGCGGCGGCTGTAAAGCCGCCTATGACCGGCCGGAATTTGTGCGTTCGCTGTTTGCCGCCGTGCGGGCTGAAGGCGGAGAACTCAGAGCGGCGCAAGCTGGCGAGGCCTGCGATATGGCGCTGATTATGGCTGGCTGCCGGACGGCCTGCGTAACCGAAAGATCCGACCTGCTGCCTTGCGCGCGCGTGCGGCATGTAATCGGGTACGGAGAACTGGACGCGCTGGCCATGCCCATGGAGGAAATTCAATACCGAATCAAGGCCGAACTGCTGCGGAAAAATTTTTTTCGCGGGCTTGCTGTTCGGCCCGGCAAACCCGCCCTTCCGGGCGCAAAATTACCCTGTTTTAAATTTCCCCAACATATAAAAGGAGATTACTGTATGGAATTTAAAAGGGGAGAACCGCCCTTGTAACCGGTTCAATGTCCAGCTCGATGGTTTTGGCGATGCGCGGCGCGAATGTTAATTTGCTCTAATGCTGATTGCCGCGACAGGCGTTTCCACTTTCACCGTTTGTATAACTATCCAAATAACCAGGAGAATATGAGATGAAAGAGATCGTTATAACTTCAGCCACACGTACGGCCATAGGCAGCTTCAGCGGAATGTTCGGCCAATGCAGCGCTGTGGAACTGGGTGCGGCCGCGATTAAAGAAGCCTGCGTCCGCGCGGGGATTTCCCCCGACGTTCCGCAGGAAGTAATCATGGGCAATATTCTTCAGGCCGGCAAAGGGCAGGGCCCCGGGCGCCAGGCTTCCATACTCGCCGGCATTCCCATAGAAACCCCGGCCTTTTCTCTGAACATCCTTTGCGGATCGGGCCTCAAGGCGGTCTGCCTGGCGGCCCAGAGCATTGAAAGCGGGGCGGACTGCCTGGTGGCCGGCGGCATGGAAAGCATGAGCACCGCGCCTTATGTGCTGGACAAGGTTCGCCAGGGCCTGCGCATGGGCAACTCGGTTGTGGTGGATTCCATGGTCAACGATGCCCTTACGGATGCTTTCAACAACTACCACATGGGCATTACGGCGGAAAACCTGGCGGAAAAATTCAAAATTACGCGCGAAGAGCAGGACGCCATGGCTCTGGATTCCCAGAAAAAAGCCATAGCGGCCATTGATGCCGGTTATTTCACGGAGGAAATCTGCCCGGTGACGGTCAAGGATCGCAAGGGCGACCGCGTGCTTGCGCAGGACGAACACCCCCGCCGCGACGTCAGCGCAGAAGCCCTGGCCAAAATGCGCCCGGCTTTCAAGAAGGACGGCACGGTTACGGCGGGCAACGCTTCCGGCATTAATGACGGCGCGGCGGCTCTGACCGTCATGAGCGCGGATTTTGCCAAAAAGCTGGGCGTTACACCGTTGGCGCGCATTGCAGGCTTTGCCACCGGCGCGGTGGATCCGGCCATCATGGGCATAGGCCCGGTTCCGGCAACCCGCGCGGCCCTGGCCAAAGCCGGCTGGAAATTGGACGACGTGGATCTGATTGAAGCCAACGAAGCTTTTGCGGCCCAGTTCCTGTCCGTGGGCAAGGAACTTGGCTTTGATCCGGCCAAGGTGAACGTGCATGGAGGGGCCATTGCCCTCGGGCACCCCGTGGGAGCGAGCGGCGCGCGCATTCTGGTTACTCTGCTTTACGCGCTCAAGCGGTACGGCAAGAAGCGCGGGCTGGCCACGTTGTGCGTGGGCGGCGGCATGGGCGTGAGCATGTTGGTGGAAAGAATCTGAACGCATTAGAGCATTTTAACATTTCAATGTTAAAATGCTCTGGCGGCGGGCACCGCCGCCCGCCCCGCAGGCGTAGGCTAAACTTGCTTTAGCCGCTAAGCGCCGAAGGGAGCGTCTCAAAATTAAACTGCTCTAAGGAGAAGATCCATGGTGAAGATAATAAACCCGGTTGAAGCCGCGGCACTGGTAAACGACGGCGACAGCGTCATGGTCGGAGGCTTCATGGATTGCGGCTCTCCCGATTTGGTGCTGGACGCTCTGCTCGCCAAAGGCATCAAAAACCTGACCGTTATTTCCAACGATCACGCCAGAACCGGATTCGGTTTGAGTAAACTGGTGGCGGCCAAAAGCGTCAGCAAGGCCATGGTCACCCATATAGGCCTGAACCCGGAATCCGGAAAGCAGATGGCGGCCAAAGAACTTGACATTGAACTCATTCCCCAGGGCACGCTTGCGGAAAGAATCCGTTGCGGCGGGTTCGGCCTGGGCGGTGTTCTTACGCCCACAGGCGTCGGCACCACAGTGGCGGAAGGCAAACAGGTTCTGCGGGTCAACGGACGCGATTACCTGCTGGAGCTGCCTCTGCGGGCCAAGGTGGCATTGATCAAGGCCCATAAGGCGGATAAACAGGGCAATCTGGTATTCCGGCGCGCGGCGCGCAATTTCAACCCCCTCATGGCCGCGGCCGCTGATCTGGTCATTGCCGAGGTGGAGGAAATAGTTGAAATCGGTCAGTTGGATCCGGATGTAATTCATACGCCCGGCATTTTCATCCATTATCTTGTCAAGGCCTAGCCTGGGGGTAACTCTCATGGACGCAAAAGACATCATCGCGACAAGAGTCGCCAAGGAATTCAAGAACGGAGACTATGTGAATCTGGGCATAGGCATCCCCACCCTGGTGGTGAATTATCTGCCCGCGGGCGTATCCGTCATCATGCAGTCGGAAAACGGTTTTATCGGCCTGGGGCCGACGCCGGAAGCCGGCAAGGAAGACAAGGACGTGGTCAATGCCGGGGGCAACCCGGTGACCATGATTCCGGGCGCGGCCTCCTTTGACAGCGCTTTTTCCTTCGGCATCATTCGCGGCGGCCACATCAGCGCCACCGTGCTGGGAGCGCTGGAAGTGGACGAGGAAGGGAACCTGGCCAACTGGATCATCCCCGGCAAAATGGTGCCCGGCATGGGCGGGGCCATGGATCTGGTGGTGGGCGCGCGGCGGGTTATTCTGGCTATGGAACATACCGCCAAAGGCCGCCCGAAAATTCTGCCCGCCTGCACTTTGCCGCTCACCGCCGCAAAGGAAGTGGACATGATCGTCACGGAACTGGCGGTATTTGAATACCGGCCCCGGCTTACCCTGACGGAACTGGCTCCGGGCGTGACGGTGGAGCAGGTGAAGGAAGCCACCTCGGCCGCTTTTGCCGTGGCTGAAAACGTGAAAACAATGCCGCTGTAATCCGGCGGCGGTTTCTTCTTTTCGTAACAGGCCGGCGCGTTTTGGCGCGCCGGCCCCGCTATTTTCTATACGACATGTAACGCTTGAGATGCTCCTTGCGGCAGGCTTGCGCCCGCCTGCGCGCATTTCAAGCATGAAACGCTCTACGGCAGCGGATCGGCAAGGCCATATCCGGGTTTGATTACCGGCCTCTTTTCCAACTCCATGGCGTTATAATCTTTAAGGGAAGTTTCATATTTTGAGCGCAGGCTCGCAATATTATCTTGAAACCACTTCTGCGTGTCCGGCCCGTTTTCGTACCACTTGCACCGGTCAAAGTCTTTTTTGAATTCGGGCGATGCAGCTTGTTGAGCGGTAACGGGATCAAGCGTGAAGCGGGCTTTCCACAGGCCGAAATGCGGCTCAACCTTGATGTAGTAGACTTTTCCCGCTTCAAAATCCGCTTTCAGCAAACTGCTGTCCTCTCCGCCCACAACATAGGCATGTTCACCCGGCGTTGTTTTGTGCAGCACTTTGGTGTTGGCGGAAACCACGGCGACAAAAATCAGTTGTCCGCCCGTGGCTTCAATTACAGGGGCCTGGACAGCGCCGCCAAAGCTGGTGCTGCGCAGAAAAACAACATGGGCCTCGCCGTCCGCCGGAACCGTCCGGGCGAAGTCAGGCGGCGCGACGCGCATGAGATTGCTCGCGCACCCCGTAGCCATCAGGCATACAATTGCCGCCAGAAGAAAGCATAGTTTCCGCATATCCTTCTCCTTTTACAATAAAGGAAAACTACCACAACCAGAACACCTGTAAGCACCCGGGTAAGCATTTCTTTGCCATCTCTGGAAAACTCAGGGGCGCTTATCTTTGAAAGCGAGATAAAAGCCGAATATCACCACGACCAAGACACATATTGTAAATAAAACGGTCGAGTTCATTTCTTTATCCTTCATTCAAAAGTCAGAGTAGCAAAAAACAACGCGTCACTCCCATTCGAGTTGTTCCCACTGGATATTCATTGCCTTGGCGATTTTTTTCAGAGTGGCAATGCGTGGCTTTCTTTCCGCGCTCTCCATGCGGGCAAACGAGGGTTGTGTGATCCCCATACGGGAAGCTATTTTCTCCTGAGTAAGGCCAAGATATTCACGCCATGCGGCAATTGGCGTTTTATCGTTTTTGATGACCAGGCCAAGCACTTCATGCGGAATAGTCGTTTCATCGTCAGAAACGGACGGTGTATCATTTACAAGAGCCTGATACTCCGCGTAGGGCAAAACCACGGCGACCGGAACGCCGTTATGCCTGACTATCTGGTGATTATTGGTAAGTGCGCTCATTTCTTTTTCTGACCTCGGTAATGCGTATAATGGTTATTTCACCTGTTGGCAAAACGCGGAAAAAGAGCCGATAATTGCCATGTCGAAGCCGCCATTCATCCCGATCCGCCAGCTTTAAAATATTTTCCGCTCGCGGCCAGTTTGCCAGGCTTTCTCCTGCAACATACAATTTTCTCTGTGCGCCTTGGGGCAGCTTACGAAGCTGTTTAACCGCTTTTTTCGCCCATTCCACCTTGTTCATATTTTTTTATAGTCTTATATAGCCTTTTTATCAAGCTTCTTGTTACAGCCTTACCAAAAGCAATTTGATTTTTAGAGCGTTTTAACATTGAAAATGTTGAAACGCTCTGGCGCGGACACCGCCGCCCGCCCAGCGCTGTGCACGGTTTTTCCCATCCGGCGGATAATTTTACTGATATCCGCATTGAAAAGTAAACTTTTCCCTGCGGAGGATCGTCAACCGAAAAACGTGGTTTTCGGTTGACTCTCGCCGCTTCGCGGCGGCATCAGCCGTCCGGCTTATGTTCAGATTTCCATGCGGAAATCTGTAA
Organism: Deltaproteobacteria bacterium; assembly: GCA_031266055.1. GTDB lineage: Bacteria > Desulfobacterota > Desulfovibrionia > Desulfovibrionales > Desulfovibrionaceae > WRHT01. Next base: position 9,510 of record JAISBT010000014.1, on the reverse strand, counting down.
TCCCCTCTTTGTTACTGGGTTGTTTATTTTTTTAATTTGTTCAATAGCAACATAAGAAGGCGGAAATTTATCCCGCCCGGCGCGGTATTAAATTACTCAAGGTAACCCGACGGGACTTTCAACAAAAAGGCAGGTGGCGGCATGCGCGATACCAATGGCGACCGGCAGCCGGGCTACAGGATTTCGAGTTTTTTCAGGCGTCTTCTGGATCTTCTGCCGAACAAACTTGTGCTTCCCCTGTTTTTGGCCGGGGGCGTCATCGCCGGCCTGGGAGCATACAACCTTTATGTTGCGCGGGCTTTTTCCTATCTGGAAGACGACCCCCGTGCCTGCGTCAACTGCCATGTAATGGCTTCATACTATCAATCCTGGAGCCGCAGTTCCCACGCCGCGCAGGCCACCTGCAACGAATGCCATGTGCCGCAGGGCAGTTTCCCCGCAAGCCTCCTGTTCAAGGCTGTGGACGGGGTTTACCACGCGGCTGTGTTTTCCGCGCGGGCGGAGCCGCAGGTCATCCGGCCCAGGGACGCAAGCAGCGAGGTGATTCTGGAAAACTGCATCCGCTGCCATACCCAACTGAATACCGAATTTGTCAAAACCGGCATGGTAAAATATGCCGATGTGAAAAATGGCCGTCAAAAAGCTTGCTGGGATTGCCACAGAGACCTCCCGCACACCCGGATCAGCAATCTGGCTTCAGCGCCGGACGCTGTCGTGCCCTTTCCCGCGTCTCCGGTTCCCTCCTGGCTCAAGGCGATTATGGAATAGTACCCTGTAACACTTATAACCGCTATGGAAGTGCAACCATGAACTCCCAAGAAAAGCAAGAAACCGGCCGTACGGCCGGGGCGCGAGTCAAAGAGCGGCCGCGTATCGGCTGGGGCATTTTTATCCTTTCCATGCTGGTTGTGTTCCTGCTGGGGCTGCTGGCCGCATCCATAACGGAACGCCGCGCGGAAGTGGCGACCTTGTTCAACAATAAAAAGGTTGAAATAAGCGGCGTTGAGGCGCGCAGCCGGGTGTGGGGGCTGAACTATCCCCGGGAATACAATACCTGGAAAAAAACCGCTGAAATGGATTTTTCAAGCAAGCATCTTGGCAGCAAGCCGGAAGACGCGCTGGAAAAACGCCCGGATATGGTTGTCCTTTGGGCGGGCTACGCTTTTTCCCGTGATTATTCCGCCCCGCGCGGCCACATGTACACTATCGACGACATGCGGGCCACCCTGCGCGTGGGCGCGCCCATGGACGGCAAGGGCGAGTTGCAGCCCGGCACCTGCTGGGTGTGTAAGAGTCCGGATGTTCCGCGCATGATGCTGGAAAAAGGCGTAGCCGAGTTCTACAAGGACAAATGGAGCGCCTGGGGCGCCGAGATTGTCAATCCCATCGGTTGCGCCGACTGCCATGACCCGGCCACCATGAACCTGACCATCACCCGCCCGGCTCTGGTGGAAGCTTATCAAAGCATGGGCAAAAACATAGCGGACGCCTCTCCGCAGGAAATGCGCAGCCTGGTTTGCGCTCAATGCCATGTGGAGTATTATTTCAAGGGCGACGGCAGGTACCTGACCTTCCCCTGGGACAAGGGTTTCAGCGTGGAAGCGATGGAAGACTATTACGACGGCATTGACTACAAGGATTATGTGCATGCCGTGAGCAAGGCCCCCATACTGAAAGCGCAGCATCCCGACTACGAATTGGCCATGTTCGGCGCGCACGGTCAGCGCAATGTTTCCTGCGCGGACTGCCATATGCCCTATATCTCCGAAGGCGGGATCAAATACTCCGATCACCAGGTGGTAAGCCCGCTCAAAAATATAGCCGCTACCTGCCAGACCTGCCACCGCGAAAGCGAAGAAGTTCTGCGCGGCTATGTGTATGAACGCCAGGACAAAGTACTGGAAATTCGCAACCGGGCCGAATCCGAACTGGCGAAAGCGCACCTCACGGCCGGGTTGGCCTGGAATAACGGCGCCACGCAGGAAGAAATGGCCCCTGTGCTCAAGCTTATCCGCGAGGCGCAGTGGCGCTGGGATTACACGGTGGCTTCCCACGGCGGGCCTTTCCACGCGCCGGTTGAATCCGTGCGTATTCTGGCGCACAGCCTGGATAAAACCATGGCCGCGCAGCTTGCTTTGCAAAAATTGCTGTTTGCCAAGGGCGTAAAAGAAATCGTTTTGCCGGATATTTCCACCAAGGCCAAGGCTCAGGCGGTGATCGGCCTCAAAATGGACGAATTGAGAAAAGACAAGGCCGTGTTTATGCAGACGGTCGTGCCGCAATGGATCAAAACCGCTCAGGAAAAAGATCGCCTGTAGTACTGACAAATTAGAGCGGTTTGACATTTAAAATGTCGAACCGCTCTAAGAGAGCGTCTTAAAATTAAACTGCCATAGTGCAAAGTTGTCAGGGTGACGGATGGTTAAAAACGGGCGTCCATTATGGCAGGCTCCCTGGCAATTCAGGGAAAGCGCCCTGGTATGCTGCGGCATTGCGGCAGCCGGTTTTGCCCTGCAGGCGGTTATTGGCCCTTTTGATTTCTTTTTCCTGCATTGGCCGGGCAACCTTTTTATTCTGGCGCTTCTGTGCATAGGCATCGCTCTTGGGGCCTGCTACGGAAAAACTTCTTTCAGTCGGTGGCTGTCCAGCCTGCCGCTTGCGCTTTGTCTGATCGGCGCGTTGCTTTTTTTCAGCCTGATCATGGGCTTTACGCCGCAGGCGGGCGGCGCCGGCCCTGGGGACGCCCGCCTGCTTGCCCGGCTGGGTTTAACCCGCGTGACTTCCGCCTGGCCCTTTATTTTGCTGTACGCTTTTACGCTGGTTTCTCTGGGCATGACCATTGTGCGCAGGTTTTTTAATTTCAGCCTGCGTGATTATGTTTTTTATCTGAACCATATAGGCTTGTGGGTGGTGCTGGCGGCGGCCGGCCTTGGCGCGGCGGACGTGCAGCGCCTGGTCATGCATGTGCGGGAAGGTGAAACCGAGTGGCGCGTTTACGGCCAGGGCGGCGCGGTGTTGGAACTTCCTCTTGCCGTTACCCTGAAAGATTTCGCCATGGAAGAATACCCGCCCAAGCTTGCGGTTATCAACATGCAGACCGGCAGGCCGCAGCCGGAAGGCAAACCGCTTTTTCTGCCCATAAGCGCGAGCGGCCCGGAGGCTTTGCGCGGCAGGTTGGGCGTCTGGGAAGTTTCGCTTGAATCCTACATCCACGAAGCAATTAAAAAAGGCGAGGACTATGTGCCTTCCCCCATGCCCGTATCCACTCCGGCGGCCCTGGTTAAGGCCAGAAACACCCTCAGCGGAGAAATAAAACGCGGCTGGGTCTGCTCCGGCGGCTCCGTACCCGAGTTTTTTTCCGGCCTTTCCCTGGATGGAACTCTGCTTCTGGTGATGACCCGTCCGGAACCCCGGCGCTATTTATCCGACATTGTGGTGCTGACCCAGGACGGGGACAAAATTGAACACCGGCTTGAAGTGAACAAACCCCTGCGCGTGGGCTTTTGGAATCTGTATCAGTACAGTTACGATTCCAAAGCCGGCAAAGCCTCCGCGTACAGCAGCATAGAACTGGTTTACGATCCCTGGCTGTACCCGGTATACGCCGGGGTCGCCATTATGCTGGCCGGCGGCGTCTGTCTTGTCTGGGCGGGAGCCGGGGCCGGGAGGGCGCGGTCGTGATGACCTGGGATACTTTCATCTGGTTTGCCCTGTTTTCCGCTGTATGCTGGCTTTGCGCCGGGGGGCTGGCCTTTCAGCCCAAAAAAGCGGCGGCGGTCAACGCGCTGATGCTGGCCGGCCTGCTGGGCATGGGTGTTTTTATTGCCGGATTCTGGGTTGAGCTTGGGCGTCCGCCTTTGCGCACCATGGGCGAAACGCGTCTCTGGTACGGCTTTTTCCTGGCCGCGGCCGGATACGCCACGTACAGACGCTGGAAATACCCCTGGCTTCTGCTTTTCCCCAGCCTTATTGCCTGCGTGTTCGTCGGCATAAACCTTGTCCGGCCGGAAATCCATTCCGCCTCCCTCATGCCGGCCTTGCAAAGCGTATATTTTATCCCGCATGTGACCGTGTACATACTTTCCTACGCCATCCTGGGCGTAGCCACGGCAGCCGCGCTGATCCGTCTGGCCGGCGGCGGAAGGAAAAACAGCGCGGCTTTGTACGCGGTTATGGATAACAGCGTCTACATAGGCTTCGGTTTTTTGCTTTTGGGCATGCTCAGCGGAGCGCTTTGGGCCAAAGATGCCTGGGGGCATTACTGGTCATGGGATCCCAAGGAAACCTGGGCTTTTATCACCGCTGTGGCGTATCTGCTTTATATTCATCTGCGTTTGCGCTATAAAGACGGCACATTTGCGCTGTGGCTTTTGCCGGCGGCCTTTGTGCTGTTGCTGATTGCCTGGATAGGCGTTTCCTATCTGCCGGCCGCGCAGGGCAGCACCCACATTTATTCCTGAGCGCGCGCCATGAAATTAGCCGTCAACGTCCGCTATGCCATAAGAATAATCATGAAGCTGCATTATGCGGCGGGGCGCATGACCATGCGGGAACTGGCGGAAAGAACCGGGCTTTCTTTGCGGGCGGTGGAGAATATCCATTCCGTCCTGCGCCGCAACGGCATTACCAGAGGCACCATAGGGGCCGGGGGAGGCATTGTCCTGCTCGTTCCCCTGCCGCAATTAAGCCTGGGCAGAATTATCACCATTTTTGACGACGAGGTGGACTGTTTTGTCTGCTTTGGCGACAAAGCCAACGATTGCCCCAATATCCGCATGTGCCCGCGCCACGCCAGGTGGATAAAAATTTCCGGCCAAATTCAGCAGGCGCTGGACGAGATTTATCTGGACAGCATTCTGGGTTGAGCGCCGCATCTGCGGACGCGCAAGCAATGCATATGGATGGATATGCTTTTCTTGTGGACGCCCATGCCCGCATGAAGTATCTTTTTTCTTGGTCTTCCTCCTTATGTTTTTAGAGCATTTTAACATTGAAAATGTTGAAATGCTCTGGCGGCGGGCACCGCCGCCCGCCCCGCAGGCGTAGGCGAAACTTGTTTCGCCGTCAAGCGCCGGAGGGAGCGTCTCAAAGTTAAATTGCCTTAGAACCATGTCACACTTAAAACTTCGCTCCGTTTGAAGAAGGAAGTTACGATGGCAAAGCCGGCGGAAATCACTGAGGCCAGAAAAACCAGGGCCAGCCGTACGCTTGCGGTGTTGCGCCTGCTGTACCCTGATCCCGCGCCGCATCTGGCCTTCAGGAATCCTTGGGAATTGCTTGTAGCCACGGTACTTGCCGCGCAATGCACGGATGCCAGGGTTAATCAGGTTACGCCCGCGCTGTTTCAGGCTCTGCCGGATATTCCGGCTTTTGCCGCGGCAACGCAGGAAACGCTGGAGGCGCTTATCCATTCCACAGGTTTTTATAGAAACAAGGCCAGGCACCTCATTGCCGCCGCCAAAAAAATTCTGGACGATTTTAACGGGTTTGTGCCGGACAATATGCGGGATCTGCTCACTTTGGACGGCGTGGCCCGCAAAACCGCCAATGTCGTGCTCTGCGGAGCTTTCGGCAAAAATGAGGGCATGGCTGTGGATACGCATGTGGGGCGCATTGCCTTGCGCCTTGATCTCAGTGACCGGGGAACTCCGGAGTACATTGAACGCGCTCTTTGCGTCCTTTTTCCGCGGGAAGAGTGGGGCAACGTGAACCACAGAATGGTTTCTTTCGGGCGGGAGTATTGCACGGCCCGCGCGCCCGCATGTCCGTCCTGCCCCATGCGGAGTTTTTGCCCCGGCGGGCGGTGATATCAGTAAACGCGCAATGCCGGGAAAAAGATTTTACAGCCTATGCTTACCCATACTTTTCAACATTTGTCCGGTATAGGAAAATCCACTGACGCAAAGCTGAAAGCAGCCGGAGTGCATTCCTGGGATGCCGCGCTGAAGGCGGATCGGCTGCCTCTTAAAACAGCGCTTTGCTCCGCTTTTGCGTCCGGGCTCGCGGAATCGTATGCGCGCCTTGAAGCCGGGGATGCCCTGTGGTTCAGCGAACGTCTGCCCGCCGCGGAACAGTGGAGATTGTATCCGCATTTTTCCGCCGGGGTGGCCTATGTGGACATTGAAACCACAGGGCTGGCTTGGCCGCAGGCGCGCATAACCACCATTGCCCTCTATGACGGGGCGTCTTTAAAGGTTTATGTGCAGGGGCGCAATCTGGAAGATTTTGTTGCGGATATAGCCGGGTACAGTTTGCTGGTCACCTGGAACGGGCGAAGTTTTGATGCGCCGTTTTTGCGCCGCGCTTTTAATATTCCGCTCCGTATGGCTCATTTGGACTTGTATCCGGTATTTCGTTCCATGGGTATCCGGGGCGGTCTGAAAAAAGTGGAAAAATTGCTCGGACTGGAAAGGCGGGATCTGGATGGCGTTGACGGGTATATGGCCGTGCTGCTTTGGCGCGAATATTTGAGCAGCGGCAACGATAAAGCTGTGGAAACCCTGCTGGCGTATAACGCCGAGGACGTTTTTTCCCTGGAAACCTTGTGCCGCCATGCCTGCGCGCAAAATGGAATAAACCTGGCCAAAGCGTGTTCCAGGCCCGTCAATCCGTTTAAAGCGGATACGCAGTTGCTGGCGCGTTTGAAAAATTATATTCCCTGGCGCTGAATCAATTACGGATTTCCGCGTTAAGCGACAATCTCAAGCGTAAAATGCCATAGCCGGGCGGACAAGCCCGGCGCGCGGAGGGGTTTATGGAAATTGACGGGGCGCGCGGAGAATTTTACATTTTATGAGTGGTTTTATTGTATTGGTTTTGGTATATTCAATCAGCCTGTTGTTTTGTACCGGGCCGCGAAATGCTTGCAGGCGGGCGAAAGCTCGCCGTCAAGCTAAGGCAATTTAACTTTGAGACGCTCTCTCCGGCGCTTTACGGCGAAACAAGTTTCGCCTACGCCTACGGGGCGGGCGGCGATACCCGCCGCCAGAGCGTTTCAACATTTTCAATGTTAAAACGCTCTAGTACCATGTCACACTTAAAACTTCGCTTCGCTACGTTTGAAGTGTGAGGATCGCAAAGCAAAAAACGTGGTTTTTGCTTTGCTCCGCCGCCTTAAGGCGGCGCGCCGGGCATGTTCGCCCGGCGTCAGTACGCTGTTCTATACGAACTTTTAAGTGTTACAGCGTACCAGGCATTTCAAGCGTAAAATGTTCCAAGTGTGCCGTAACGAGGTAATCAATGGCTGAACACAACAACAATATTTTACTGGACGCCTCTTCAAACGAACTGGAGGTCATTGAGTTTTACCTTAAGGAAGTCCTGGATGACGGCTCGGAATACAGCAGTTATTTCGGCATGAATGTGGCGAAGGTTTTGGAAATTATACGCCTGCCGGAGGTGGTGACTTCCATGCCCAACAAGCACCACAAAGCCGCTCTCGGAACTTTCAATTTACGGGGCAGGGTTTTGCCGTTGGTGGACTTGGGAATCTGGCTCGGTAAAACAATCCGGGACAACACCGGCCGCAAGGTAATCGTTTCTGAATTCAGCGAAATAGTTACCGCATTTATTGTTTCCGGCGTTACCAATATCCACCGGATAAGCTGGAAACAGGTGGAACCGCCGGGCAAATATTTGCAGAATTTGAGCCACGACAGCATTAACGGCGTGGTTCGTTTTGACGGGCGCATAGTGTTTCTGCTGGATATGGAAATGATTATCGGTTCCATGAATCCCAAGCTGTCCATGGAACACAGCATAAATTACCAGGATGACCACAGTGAAACCGGGCGTGGGCACAAGGTTCTGGTTGCGGATGATTCCGCGTCCATCCGCAAGGTGATCACGCAGGTGCTTACGCGGGCCGGTTATGAAGTAACGCAGGCAAGTTCGGGGAAGGAAGCCTGGGAACAGCTCGGCAAGTGGAAAGACGCCTTGAAGGACAGCGCGAAAAATATTCGGGACTATGTCGATGTGGTGGTTTCCGATATTGAGATGCCGGAAATGGATGGGCACACTCTTACCAAAAATATAAAAAACGATCCGGAATTGAAAAAAATTCCCGTGGTGCTGTTTTCTTCGTTGATTTCAGACGTAGTGCGCCAGAAAGGCGTTAAAGCCGGGGCAAACGATCAGGTTTCAAAACCCGATTTACCCGGTCTCGCAGTGCGGGTGAAAAAACTTATTGATGAAACTCGCTGATTTTTTTATAAAAATTTTCCCATGCTCCAAAACCTCTGTATTTTTGGGTATTTCCGCTTGACTCCCGGCATTGCCGGGAATATATTGTTAGCCTTTCCTTACCAGAGGAAAGGCTTTTCCACCCGGATTTCAGAGTGTTTTTTGCCTGATATTGCAGAAAAGGCGGCATTGCCGCTTTGCCTTGCGCGGCTGGAGCGGTTTAACATTGAAAATGTATAAACCGCTCGGCAAGGATTTGCCTGCAAATCCTTGCCGCGAGATTGTCGCAAGGCGAACTTGCTTCAGCCGTTGCTGCGCAGCAGCTTACGGATGAAGACAGCAGCGATGCTTCTCCGTTAAGCGACAATCTCAAGCGTAAAATGCCGTAGATTGCGCGCAGGCGGGCGCGAGCCTGCCGTAAGGAGCATCTCAGGCGTTTAAGTGTCGCGGGGAACCGGTGTGGCTTGAAGCGGGCGTATAATGCTCCCAGTACAATGCTCCAATATGATAAGCAACAGGAGATTACCATGGCCGAATCAATTGCTAGCCGTATTAAAACCGCCAATCTGAATATGGATTTTCTCATTAAAAATTCTCTGGAAATAGCCAAAACTTATGCCGGTTCAGCAAATGCTGATCCTAAAGCTATTCCTGCCCTGTATAAAGATGTGTTGTTGACCATGCTGGAAGTATTTGAAGGCGCCAAAAAATAGCCTTTAAAATATTTTTTGTCTGTTTGGAGCATTTCAACGCCTTCAGTGTTGAAATGCTCCAAACAAGCCGCGCCAAAACCAAAAGGCGCAACCTGTTCAAGCGTTGCGCCTTTTGGACTGCGTCCGTCCTATCAAGAATCTCCCCTGATTCTTAATAGCTGCTTGTTATATGCAGCTTGGGGTGACCGCCGGACATTTATTGTCTTGCCTGCTTGCGGTCTACCTACTGGCAGTGACCCCCCGGCCAAAATTTCTGCCCATGAACTTTTCTTCATGAACTTGCCATTACTACTGCAAACGCCGTGCCAATAAATTGTAGCATTGATGTAATGGCATGTATTTTAAGCGTAAAACTAGAGCATTTTACGCTTGAAATGCTTGCTTAACGGCGGGCAAAGCCCGCCTGCAAGCATTTCGCGGCAAGGATTTGCAAGCAAATCCTTGCAGAGCAGATACACTTTTTCAAAGTTAATCTGCTCTAAAGCAATTTAATTTTGGGACGCTCCCTCCGGCGCTTTACGGCGAAGCATCGCTGCTGTCTTCATCCGTAAGCTGCTGCGCAGCAACGGCTGAAGCAAGTTTCGCCTACGCCTGCGGGGCGGGCGGCCCACGCCGC
>JAISBT010000011.1 GCA_031266055.1 Deltaproteobacteria bacterium | reverse complement strand
AGCCGTTAAGCGGCTTGCCGCTTTACGGATAGCGACAGCGATTGTCCAAGATGGAATGTCTAGCAACTATTTGCTGTCTTCATCCGTAGCTTCCTTCGTCGCAACGGCTGAAGCAAGTTCGCCTCACGACAATCTCGCGGCGCGGTGGCCGTTAGCCGGTCTTTCCGGCTTACGGACAGCGACAGCGGTTCTCTGCTTCGCGCTCTGTGTAACCGATTGCTGTCTTCATCCGTAAGCTGCTGCACAGCAACGGCTGAAGCAAGGAGTTGCGGGCAAATCCTTACATCGGTCAACTTGATTTGCTGTCGACATTCTGAACCTTTTTGGATAGAAAAAGACCGGCGGGAAAAAAGCAAGCTCCGCTTTGCAACGCCACCCATCAACCTTTGCCGGGAGAACAAAATGCAAGATATCAAAAAAAGAGCGCGTGAGCGCGTAAAAACTAAATGTAAAGTCTGCCCCGTCTGCAACGGCGTCGCGTGCGCCGGAGATGTTCCGGGTATGGGCGGCATAGGCACCGGGGTGTCGTTTCAGAACAATGTAAAAGCGCTGGCGGCCTTGCGTCTGGCCATGCGGGTTTTACACGAAGCCAATGACCCGGATTGCAGCGCCGAGCTTTTCGGGAGAAAATTATCCCTGCCCGTGCTGGCCGCCCCGGTGGGCAATGTCCCGGGCAATCTGGGCAGCGATTTTTCGGACAAAGAATATTTTGACGCTCTGCTGCGCGGTTGCCGTGAAGCCGGTACCATAGCCAGTCTTGGCGACACTCCCGATCTTGAGCGATTTAAAAGCTCTGTCCGGCAAATTGGCGATTACGGGCACTTCGTCATCCCCTTTATCAAGCCCTGGGCCGAGGAACAGGTGCTGCAGCGCATGACCGCGGCCAAAGCCGCGGGTTGCGACATGTGCGGCACGGATGTGGATTCCGCCGGCCTTACCATTTTACGCCGCGCCGTGCCGCCCGTACGGGTATGGAGTCCCAAAGAACTGGCTTCCGTCATACAAAAAGCGCACGAACTGGGCATGAAATTTATCGTCAAGGGCGTCATGACTCCGGACGAAGCCGTTATTGCGGCGGATGCGGGAGCGGACGCCGTGATTGTCTCCAACCACGGGGGACGGGTGCTTGACCATACTCCGGGCGCGGCGGAGGTTTTGCCTTCCATAGCCGATGCCGTGGGCAACAGGGTGGTGGTGATGATGGACGGCGGCATTCGCACAGGCGCGGACGTACTCAAGGCGCTGGCTTTGGGGGCTAAAACCGTCCTGATTTGCCGCCCGATTGTCGTGATCGCGCATGGCGACGCGCAAACTGGCATCAGCAAATACTTCGCCCAAATCCGCGATGAACTGACCCAGGCCATGCGCCTTACAGGTTGCGCCAACCTCGGAGCCATAACCCGGCGAGCGGTAAGCTGAGTCGGGGGCAAATTCCGTGCGTAAGCGCTCGTTGAGCGTTTACGCACAGATAAAAATCGCACAATATACAAAAAATCACTCCGCATACCGGGCGGCAATTTAATATGCAATATGTCAACGCGCTTGATTTATTATACAAAAAATAATTTCTCTTAAAATTTATTTTTGGCATACTAATTGCTTATTAAGGTTTATATTGATGCACACGAATCGGCTTCCCCCGCTGATTCAACCGGACATCCCCTATATGCCCGGGGCATCGCGAGCCCTGCCTACCCCCCATATGGCCAGTGAGCTCTTGAGGGTTCTCCCTCATAACCGCTTTCAGTTCCCCCCTGAAAGCGGTTTTTTTATGCGGCGATGCCCGGCGGCCAGGGCGTTTCAACATTTTCAATGGTAAAATGCTCTAAGGCAATTTAACGTTGAGACGCTCCCTCCGGCGCTTGACGTCGAAACATCGCTGCTGTCTTCATCCGTAAGCTGCTGCGCAGCAACGGCTGAAGCAAGTTTCGCCTACGCCTGCGGAGCGGGCGGCGGTGCCCGCCGCCAGAGCATTTCAACATTTTCAATGTTAAAATGCTCTAATCACATTCTCCGGCGGCAACCGTCCATTCGTGCGCCAGACAATTTCCGGCAAGGCAGCTTGCGCGCAAATCTTCACACATGGCTTCCCGGTCGCCCATAGCCCGCCAGATTATTGCCCGTTCGTAATAATATTCCGCTTTGCCGCCGGAAAGGCTGACGGCCCTGTCCAAATCGGCCAGCGCCAGGCTGTGTTTACGCAAAAGCAATAAAAGAGCGCCCCTGCGGCTGTAACTTTGCGCAAAATCCGGGTTGATCCGGATGGAATCATTCAAGACGCGGCCGGCTTTGTCGTTCTGCTCCAGCCAGGCATACAGCCTGCCCAGTTCGGTCAGCAGCAGGTAATTATCCGGCATAAGCAGGACGGCCTCTTCCAGCTTGTCCTTTAATGCCTGGGCATTTTCCCCGTAAAAATCATCCGCATAGAGTTCGGGCAGAAGATCAAGATAAATTTTTACCGCCCGCAAGCGTTCAAGAGCGGCCCGCACGGACTCCGGTTCAGCAGCCGGATTCTCCGCTCCGTCCGCGCTATCCCGTCCGGCAGCGGCTTTCCGCAGATACTCCTCCACGCTGCCGGCATAGACGGCATACAAAGTTTTTTCCATATGCACGGCCAGAGTATAATTTTCCAGTACGGGCGCATCGCCGAACAGCCAGGCGCAGGTTTCGCGCACCTCGGCCATGTCCGGAAACGCATAACGATACTCAAAGCGCGCAATGCCCGGCAGGCGGCGCGCGGCATCGCCGGAACCGGCTTCCTCCGCGCCGGATCCGCCCTCCGTCGGTCGGATGGAGAAATTGTCGCCCCGGAGGAGTAAAACATTGCTCAAAAGCAGAAGCTCTTCCCAGAGCGCCTCGTCTTCAGCTCCAAGCAAACGCCGCGCCTCGCCGCTTCCGGCCAGACGCCGGGCCAGGTGTTCAGCCGCCAGCTCCCGTGCGGCGGCTCGAACCCCTTCGCCGGCCATATCCCGGCTGAAGCCGTAACCGAAAGGCACGCCGATACTGAGAACGAAGCCCTCTTCCCGGCCCGGAGCGCCAAAATCCGATATTTCCGATTCCAGCGGCCCTGAACCCGGCGCGGCGGAATCCGCCGCGCCGGGCGAAACAGCCCGGACACCCTGCGCCGCCGGCGACAAGACCGGAGCAAGCAGGCACAAAAGCAACAGGCAGAGAGCCGGGTAAATAAATCTGTTGGCGGATCTTGCCGAAAGCTGGAAAATATTATAAGTTGAGCGCATTATAATCGGGCCTTGTAAAATTACATGAATTCTCCCAGCCGTACGTGATAACTTTTAAGTTGACAAGACCCACGGGTATAGTAAATGGTTCTTGCGTTATTTTTAAAAAAGCGTGTTGCAAAGGATGAACAAAATCAACCAAGGCACGCCGTAAAAACTTATTATGGAGACAGAAAATGACTAAAGCCGAACTCGTTCAAAAAATTTACGCCAAAGCGGGCCTTGCCACCAAAGCTCAAACCGAAGCCGCCCTGGACGCGATTATTGCTTCTCTTACCGAAGCTTTGCAGTCTGGAGAATCCGTCACCTTCACCGGTTTCGGCAGCTTCAAGGTGACCAACCGCGCCCAGCGCAAAGGACGCAACCCCCGCACGGGCGACGAAATTACCATTCCCGCCAGCAAAGCGGTTAAATTCACCCCCGGCAAGCTCCTGAAGGAAGCTGTAAAAAAATAAATTTTTACGGGTCGGCCCCGGCTGAAAGGCTGGGGTTTTTTTATTTTACTGATATCCGCATTGAAAAGTAAACTTTTCCCTGCGGAGGATCGTCAGCGGAGGATCGCCAACCGAAAACGTGGTTTTCGATTGGCTCTTGCCGCTTCGCGGCGGCATCAGCCTGGACGGCTGATGTTCAGATTTCCATGCGGAAATTTGTAATTTGGAATTGGAATTATTCGCGCCAGCCGGACAGCAAGAGCGGAGTTCCGGTCAGACTGGGGGCAAAATCCAGCCGCAGCATGACGGAACTGCCTGAAGCAATGGGCAGAGCCAGCGTATTCAGCCGCTTGCAGAACGGGTTATCCTTCCAGGTGCAGCCGGGGCCGAGCAAAGTTGATCTCCAGGTGAGACTGGCCCTGACCTCCAATTTGTGGAGCAGGTTCCATATGGTGACCGGGGCGAATTTATTGTGGGCGCCGTAAGGAATACGGTGGGCATCCGCGCCTTGGGGATATTTTTTTCCGAGGGTTTCCACACCGCGCAAAGACCAGGAGTTGGGAAAAGCAATGAGCATACCCTGTATGGCCAGACGCAGGGCTTCGCGCAGGATGGCCCGCGCGTCCCGGGCAAACTCGAGGCCGTTTACGCAGATCACATAATCAAAGCTCTGGTCGTTAAAAGGAAGCTGCTCAGGGTTATTCTGAATTATCTCCGCTTTCCGCCCCAGGCGGCTCCTGGCGGATTGAGCCAGAGTCAGGTCGTGTTCCTGCCCGCTGACGTTAAACCCCTCGCGGCAGCATTGCTCCAGAAAAAGGCCTGATCCGCAAAAGAACTCCAACAGACTGGGTTCGCGTCTGCCTTCGCCTCTACTGGCCCAAGGAGCAAGCATTTTCCGCAGCAGACGCTGTTGAGCCTGCAAGGCCAGACTACCCGGCGCGCTTGCGTACCAGCTGTCATAAGCCAGACGGGAATGAGCCGGGGGGGAATGCCGCGCCGCTTCACGCGCCGGCTGATCCGAATTTTCCGGGCACTGCGCCTTGCTTCCGGATCCGGGGGCTTGCCACAGGGAAGACGCAAAACCGGAACCCGGCCCCGCAAAAAGCCCGGTATGCCGCTTACAGGCAGCGTCACGCGCTGGATAAGCAACCATGCGCCTGAACTTAGAGTTTTAAAACAGAATTGTCCGCATCGGCAAAAGCGCAATATCTGAACTCACTGGCGGCTTTTTCATTCAACCAGCGGCCATCGCCAAGCAGGTAGCGAAAGCTGACTTCCTCACCCTTGGGCAATTCGACATCCAGGGAAAAACTGCCGTTTTTATTGCGCTTCATGGGGTGGGAAGCCGTGTCCCAATTGTTGAAGGATCCTGTCAGAAAAGCTTGCTCGGCTCCGGCGGCATCCTGGGCATCCAGTTTAAAACTCACCTTACATACTGTGGGCCGTGATTTCAGCCTGGTTATAGAAATAGGCATAAAAACCTCCAATTAGGAAAAGATCGATAAATATTGGAGCGTTTCACACTTGAAATGCTCCGCAAGGGTTTGTCTTCAAAGGTCAATAATATAAATATATTATTTTTTCAGGGACAGTGACGTAAGTATACAGGAAAAATAGTCAATCTGTAAATAGAGCATTTTAACATTGAAAATGCTGAAATGCTCCGGCGGCGGGCGCCGCATGGAGTGGTTCTTTGGTATATTTCCGGTCGCAAAAACGCCGTTTTTATAAAATTCCGGAGCAATAAGCCACGCTCAAGCGCTTGCCGCGCTCAGGCTTTCTTCCAGCACGGCGCGCAAATCGCTTGTCTGAGCCGGATCAATGCCGCAAAGGCCAAACACCGCGCTGAACAGCATATCCACCGGCAGGGTGAGGCTTTGCCGTCCGTTGTCGATATGGCAAATATCGTTTTCCACCTTCAGAATATACACCCGGCGGTCTTTACGCGTGCCGGAACTGGACACCACAGAATACACCAGCCGGTTATCCCGCAGGGCAAAAAGCCGCAAACGGGTCAGGGCGCCGCTTTCAGAATCAAAAAAAGAACCTTCTGAAAAAAGCCGGCCGCTGAAGGTAAAATCTCCGTCCTTATAACCGCTCAGCGTAAAATTTTCCCGGCCGCCGTCAGCCGTGGATCCTAAATCAGCCATAGATCCCTCCTGCCAGATTAAATGCTCTATTTTAGTCGATGCTGAAAAAGTCGCGAAACGACTTTTTTAGAAAGGCACGCCGGCTCCAAGCGCCGCTGTGCGGGCGCCGCAAGTAAATTGCGGCTCGCTTTCCGCCGCGACCGGTCGATTGCATCGACCGGGCCAGCCGGCCCTTTGGTATATTTCTGGTCGAAAAAACACAGGGATTCAGCATTTATAGTTTATGATATAAATATATTATATGCTTTTCAGGGCCGGCTATTTTATAGGCAGAGTAAATTGATCCTCTTCAGACCCCGGCCGGACAGTTTTGACCTTTTTCTCGTCAATTGGAGCGGGTTTTGGAACAGATTCACCGGTTTCAGGCGTACCCTCCGCCTTGTCAAACAACTCTCCCCCACCCCGCGCTCCCCAAAATTTCAATAATTCCGTATGCGACACTCTGTAGCTGCGCCCGAGTCTGGCCGCCTGCAAGGAACCGTCCAGTATGGCCCGGCGTAATGTTCCGGTATGACAGCGCAACAACTGAGCTACTTCAACCAGCGTGTAGGTGGTTTTATGCATGGTGTACTCCGCGCAAATTATTTTTAGCACTTAAAGTTCCTTTATGTCAACTTTAACGCTGAAAATTAATTTATATCCGTTTTAACGCGCAAGCAGGCCGATATATCGCTATAGAGCGTTTTAATGCGTTTTACCGCGCTTCAACCCGCTTGCGCGCGATTATCCGGATATACCCCAGCCTTGGAGCAATTTAATTTTGAGACGCTCCCGCGAGCGCATCCGAAGCATAAATGACGTAACATGTTGAATTAAAATCATAAAAATACCAGATGCGCGCCCCCGGGCGCTGTGCTTTTTGGTATGGCAAAACCCCGCGATGTCTGTTAATTACTTTCCAGGCATACATTGCACCCTGCGATAAACAACGAACATGAAAATATTTCTTTCCGCTTCTTTTTTCAGGCTTGCGGCGTTCAGCGCGGCTATCGCCGTTTTGCCGCTGCTGTGCGTGCTTCTGGTCACCGGCTTTATGCGCTCCCACCAGGCCTTTGATATTGTAGACGGGCGCATGCGCAATTTTATGCTGGCGGTCGAAATGCAGCAGGAAAAACTCAATGCGGCGACCCGGGCTCTGCTGGAAAATTTGGCGGAAACCGACGCGATCAAAGCCAGAGATTTGGATCTGTGCGCCAGCTTGTTCACCCGCCTGCAAGACAAAATAACTTTGTATTCCAACTTTGCCCTGTATGATGAGCACGGAACGCTTCTTGCCGCGGCGGGCGGCGCAGCCGGGGAACCGGGGAATGTGCCGGAGGAATTTTTACGCGGCGGACAGGATCCTGCCGTCGATGCCGGCGGAGTTCCCGGGAAGACGCCGGCTTATTTTCATCCCAGGGAAAAATTCAACGTCTTTTTCCTCCAAAACGCCCTGGTGTCCGTCTATGCCCTCAGTGACGCCGCAGGCCGGGAAAACGGATATCTTGCGGCCTTTATGCATATTCCCCGGCAGTTGGAGCGTGTGGAACGTCTGGGCCTGCCCGCCGGCTTTGCCTTGCATTTTTTAACTGCCGATGCCCGCCCGGTATGGCGGTTTGCCGCGGATCCGGAGCACACGGAAGTTCCCGCTGATGCGGGCGGAATTGTCGCGGCTTCCCCCGGCAGCAGTCAAAACAGCATTCTTACGGTCAAAGGAGAAAACGGAGGGGCGATTTTGTTCACTTTTGCGGGCCTGCATGTTTCCGCGCTCTCCGAGCCGTATATGTATGTGGCTTTGAGCGTGAGCGAAAAGCTTGCCTATTTCAACATCCGCAGCGGAATTATGAATTCTCTGGGCGCTGTGGCCGCCGGTTCCGGCCTCACCCTGCTTTTGCTGTGGAGTTTATGTTTCTGCATATTCAAGCGGCCTGCCGCACGGCTGCTTGACGTAGCCAAAAAGCTGGGACAGGGCGACTTTGCCGCCAGGGAAGCTTTGTCGCCGCTGATGAACGGAGTCTTCGGGGACTATGCCGCGGCTTTGCGCCATACGGCGGAAGTGCTGGAAAAAGACGAGGCCGAACTCCGCGGGGCCAGCGCGATCGCCAAACAGGCCGGACAGGCCAAAAGCGAATTTCTGGCCAATATGAGCCACGAAATACGTACTCCGCTCAACGCCATTCTCGGCATGACCTATCTTGTGCTGAAAAGCAACCTTGGCGTGGGGCAGCGCGGCTATGTGAATAAAATTCAGGTGGCCAGCAAGAACTTGCTGCATGTGGTCAACGATATTCTGGATTTTTCCAAGATGGAAGCCGGCAAAATGGGTATGGAGCAAATCCGCTTCGCCGTGCGCGACCTTTTCAGCAACCTGGCCATGCATTACAGCAGCCGGGCCCAGGAAAGCGGCATCCAGTTTGAAATGCACATTGCCCCGGAAGTTCCCATGTACCTTGTGGGCGATCCTTTACGCCTGGAGCAGGCCATAGGCCATCTTCTGGAAAACGCCTTCCGTAAAACCTGGAAGGGTTTCGTGCGCCTGAGCTGTTCCGTATCCGGCATTGTACGCAGCGAATGCGCGTTACGCATAGCGATTTCCGACACGGGCGAAGGTCTTTCGCCGGAAGAGCTGGCGGATTTACGCGAGGCTTTCAGCGGCGGGACGCGCCTCACGGAAGGAGCCGGACGTCTTCCGGGGGAAACTTCCAGAACCGGCCCCGTTCTGGGTCTGGCCATTGCCCAGCGGCTTTTTGAATTTATGAACGGCTCCATAGAGGTAAACAGCGAAGCCGGACGCGGCTCAACCTTTACCTGCATGGCCCGTTTTATCTACAGAGAAGATGACCAGTCCCGCCATTCCATCATTCTTGCCGGGAAAAGCATCCTGATCGCGGACAGCGACGAAATAAGCCTGGCTCTGTATACCAGCATGCTGAGCAATTTTTCCATGGCCTCCAAAAGCTGCGTTTCAGCGGCCGAAGCGCTGAAAGAGCTTGTCCGCGCCGACGCCGAAGGTGAAGGCTACGATTATTTTATGCTGGACTGGCGCAACCTTGAGCTTGATATCGGCAGCCTGCTCAGACAAATCAAGCAGGATCTGAAGCTGGTAAAAACTCCGCATGTGCTGGCCCTGTCCGATACAGGGCGGGATGAGGCGCGCAAGCTTGCGGAAAGCGCCGGAGCGGATGTATTTTTACATAAGCCGGTGGATGCGTCGGTATTGCTGGACACCCTGATGGGCCTTTGCAGCGGCAGCGAGATTTCGGCCATGGGGTTGGCCGTTTCCGAAGCCATAGCCAAAATGGCCAGACAAACCGTTGAAGGTCTGCGGGTGCTGCTGGTGGAAGATAATGTCCTGAACCAGCAGCTGGCGCAGGAATTTATGAGCTATCAGGGCATACATGTCACTGTGGCCGCAAGCGGAAGCAAAGCGCTTACCGCTATTGCGGATACTTTCACCTCCGGGGAAAACCCGTACGCAAAACCTTTTGATATAGTGCTTATGGATTTGCAGATGCCGGAAATGGACGGCTTTGAAGCTACCTGGCGCATCCGCAACGACAGCCATTTGCAAGCCAGCCATATGCCGGTAATCGCCATGACCGCGCACAGCAACCCGGAAGAAATCAACGCCTGCCGCAAGGCCGGTATGGATGACTATGTGGGCAAACCCATAGACGTCAATCTGTTTTTTGAAGCTTTGCACCGTTGGCTGCCTATATTGCCGGACAAACAAAGCATCATTGCCGGTGATTTTAAAAATATGCTGGAGCTGATACAAGCGCAAGCGCCGCGCGCTTTGGCCATGTTTGCCAGTTTGCAGGAAGTGCTGACCTGTTTTATCGGGGAAGGCCGCCTGAAAAAACTGCAGAAATTGTTATGGGACAACGCCTGGGAAGATGCGCTTGATTTTGCCCTGTACCTGCAGGACAGCCTTTATCCGCAATCCGCTTCCCCGGCGGCGGCGTCCGGGGAAGGGACAGATCCGCTTCCGCCGGGAGGAGGTGCCTGATGCGCGCCGCAAGCTCCCTGCGTAAAGCCATGTTGACGATTATCTGCATTGTCATCCTGCCGGGTCTTGGCCTGCTGTTTTACCTGGGTCTCGGCAGCCGGGACAGCATACATATTGAAAAGCGGGAAAGCGTTGCGGGCAGGATGACCGCCTTTGCCGGACAAATGCAGCAGGCTCTGGACAACACGCAAATGCTGGTGACGGCTTTGGCCCAGTTTACCGATATTACCGGGCGGAATTTTGAAGCTTCCTCCAAGTTGTTTTCCAGGCTGATTGACAGGTTTCCCATTTATTTCAACCTGCTCCTGGTGGACAACGCAGGCCGTCCGGCCGCGGCCGGCCGTAATCTGCCCACGGACGCGCCGGTCGGTTTCGACGATTTGCTTTGGATCGAAAGCTGTTCGCCGCATTTGCGGATGGGAGGCATGGGCTGGGACGCGCTCAGCGGAAAACCGGCGCTGCCCCTGGCCATACATACCGACTGCCGCGCCGGCGCTCCCGGACTGACCCTCCTGGCTTTGATCAACATCCAGCAGCTGATCCAATCTTTCGAGAATAAAGAATTGCCTGAAGGTTACCGGCTGGATTTACTGGATACCGAAGGCCACGTTCTGTATTCCGATCCGCCCGTTTCCAGGCCGGATCCCCACAATCCCGGGGTGGCTCCGGGCCGGATCGCGCCCGGCTTCAGCAAGGAAAACACCAAAGATTCCGCCGGGTTTTATTATCGCCCTCTTTCCGCTTCCGCCGAGGCATTTGTGGCCTACAAGCGTATTTACGGCCAGGACGGCCGAACCACCAGCGTGATCGTTCAGCTTTCCGCTCCCGCTGAAGAGGTGTTTGCGCTTTCCAACCTGGCGGTCACAGGGTTCGCGGTTTTGATTGCGCTCACCGTTGTTCTGGTTCTGCTTGCCTTCAGGGGCGTCGCCAGCGTCGGCTTGTTCAAGGAGATTGACCGCTTCAGCCGGGCAGTGGAAAAAACAGAGCGCGGGGAGTTCAACGCATACGGAGCGGCCGGTAATTTACCCGGAGAACTGGGGCAGTTGGCCGCGGCTTTTAATGATATGGAACTGGCCTTGAGCGGGCGCAACAAAGCTCTGCTCCGGGCCAAAGAGGAAGCTGACGAAGCCAATGACGCCAAAAGCGAATTTCTCGCCAATATGAGCCATGGCATACGTACGCCCATGAACGCCGTCATCGGCATGGCCTACCTTGCTTTAAAGACGGATCTGGACGCCAAGCAGCGTTCGTATATCGGCAAAATATACTCCGCCGCCAATTCTCTGCTCGGCATCATCAACGATATCCTGGATTTTTCTAAAATTGAGTCCGGGCACCTGGATATGGAGTTTTCCAGATTTTCTTTGGACGAGCTTTTAGAAACCACCATGAACCTCATCGGGCAAAAAGCCGAGGAAAAGGGCCTGGATGTAGGCTTCGGCATTGACCCCTGTATTCCCCACACGCTTATAGGCGACCCCATCCGTTTGGGGCAGGTTTTTCTCAATCTGGTGAATAATGCGGTCAAGTTTACCGAGATCGGCAAGGTAGCCATCTATTGCACCCTGACGGAGGAAAACCTCCAGACGGGCAAGGCGCGGTTGAGCTTTACGGTTAAAGATACCGGCATAGGCATGAGCGATGAGCAGCGGGGGCGCCTGTTCCAGGCCTTTACCCAGGCCGACGGATCCACCACCAGAAAATTCGGCGGAACCGGGCTTGGCCTTACCATTACCAAAAAACTGCTGGAACTTATGCAGGGTGATATCAGCATTGAAAGCGTTCCGGGCCGGGGCACCACGGTCAAATTTTCGGCCTGTTTCGAACTGGCCGAGGAAAGCGGCCTGGAAGCCATCCCCCTGGAACTCTTCGCGCGAACGCGGGTTTTGCTTTATTGCCCGAAAGTGGAAGCCCGCGGAGCGGAGATGGCCGCGCTTTTACGCACGCTGCATTTTGAAGTGGAAGAAAGTTCGCGCTGGGAGGAAGCAATGGCCGCGTTGCGTGATGCGGACAGCTCCGCTCCTTTCAGGCTGCTTTTGTTTTTTTTGCCCACCCCTGCTTCCGGAGCGGCGCAAAAGGGCAACGGCCTGGAAAATGTGCCTGAATCCGTACTGAACGATCTGAAAAACATACTCAAAGGCCAGGGGCTGGTTAACCGCCCGTCGGTATTTATAGCTTCATTCTTTTTTTACACTTCCCTGCAGATGTTTGTGGACAAAATCGGCGCTTCCGGTTTGCTTTACCCGGCCATCCGAAAAAGCAAACTGATCGCGAACCTGAAAGCGGCGCTGGAGGAATTTGAAAGCAGTGCGCTCAGAGCCGGAGCCGGGTTGAGCGGGGAAGCCGCGCACGACAGAAAATCCGCTTCCTTCGGGAAATTTGTTCCGGAAGGCGAAACACACCATATTGACAATGATTTCGCCAATATTTCAGGCTTTGCAAAGCTTTCCGGACTCAGCATTCTGCTGGTGGAAGATGACCCGATCAACCAGCAGGTGACTACCGAACTTCTCGAAGACGCGCAAGTGGCCGTGTCCGTCGCCTCCAACGGGCTGGAAGCGCTGAAGCAGTTAAATATCAACCCGAATGTGGATTTGGTGCTGATGGATTTGCAAATGCCCGTTATGGGCGGTTATGAAGCTACCCGTAAAATACGCGAAGACAGGCGTTTCGCCTCTCTCCCCATCATCGCCATGACCGCCAGGGCCATGGCGGATGAAAAACAGCGCTGTTTTGACGAAGGTATGAATGATCACATTACCAAGCCGCTGGAGGTGTCCAAATTTTACCAAACTATTTTGCACTGGACAAAAGATAAGGCACCGGCGGACAATCCCGGCGATCCATATATACAAGGAGCCGCCAATTATGCTAGTGTGCCTGCGCGGACAGTTCATCCCGTTGTGGGGCAACGGGTTAAAATAATACCAGATGAAGAAATAATGGAGAATGTAGCCATGACGCAAACATCTTTGCCGGATCTTCCAGGTTTTGAAGTGCAGGAAGCTTTGAAACGCCTGAATGGCAGCGTAAAACTGTATACGCGGCTGCTCACGCGCTTCCTTGACAGTTATGGCAACGGTCTCGGGCGTAGAAATTATGAACAGGCCCTGGCCGACGCCGATCCTGGCGCCGGCACCCGCTTTGCCCATACCTTGAAGGGCCTTGCCGCCTCGCTGGGGGCGAACCGCCTTTCCGAAGCAGCCAGAACCCTGGAGTTTGCGCACAAGGAAAACGGAGCCGCCCGGGAAGCGGCCGAAAACTGCCTGGCCGCTCTGGACGAGGTTTGCGCGACTCTGGCCCGCGGTTTGGGAAGCTCCGGCGAAGCGCCCGCGGCTGCTCCGGTTCCCGGAAACGCGCCCCCCGCGGGAATCTCCCCGGCGACCAGGGAGCTTGTGGAAAAAATAAAATTGCTGCTGGCTGACGACGATGCCGCTGCCGCCGATTTGTTCAACGCCAACCAAACCGCCTTCAGTGCAGTGTTGTCGGCGGCGCAGATGAACGACGCGCGCCAGGCCGTGGGCAATTATGATTTCGGCGTGGTTCTGGATATATTCAAGCGGATCAGGTTCTGAGCCGGTTGCAGGCCATGCTGAGCCGCGCGGAATGTTTCAAGGTACTGGGGCTGGATGAATCCGGCGGGCCTAACGCCATTAAAAAGGCCTATCGCAGGCTGGCTTTTGAACTGCACCCGGATCTGCACCCGGATCTGCCTGACGCTTCCCAACATTTTCAACGCCTTAACGAGGCGTATGTCCTGCTGATGCAGGAATACGCCAATACAAGCTTCGCGGCGGGCGGGGGCGCCTCCTCCCGGCAACGCTCTTCTCCGGGAGAGCAGCGCGGGGGCGAGCGCCGCGCCTCGGCTGAATACGGATCCGCAACAGACGAAAAAATCCGGACAGATGCCTATAAAGCATATGAAAAAGCGCAAAAAGCCTCCGGTTCATCCTCCGCCTGGGGAGATGGCGCTCATAAACCAGGGTTCGCCGGCGACGCGCGGGAAGAGGCTAAACAAGATGCGGAACCAGGCGCGGCAGGAGAAAAATCCACCGCCGGGCAGACAGGCGAAGGAAGCGCGCGCCCGGGCCATGCCCACCGTGCGCCGGGCCGGGAGGAAATCCTGCGGGATTTGTTGAATGACCCTTTTGCCCGCCGGGTTTTCGAAGATATCTACAGCCATGTGCGCTATAACTCCGGCAAAGGAGCCAAAAACGCCGGAAACATTCCGCCCCCGCCGCCCAGAAAAGCTTCCAGAAAGGTTCAAGCCACTCCATTACACAATAAATCACCGCTCCTGGCCGTGGGTAAAAAATTTTACGGCCTGGCCGGCGGAATAAAAGACTGGCTGCGCAAGCAGATAGATGAAGAACAAAACATGTTTCTGCCCGGGGAATCGCTTATGCCCGGAGCGCGCATACGCTTGCAGGTGCGGCATGGTTTTTCCGGGACGAAAAAAACCGTGGAATTTACCCTTCCCCCGGAATTTGCACCCGGAAAACCCATACGCTTGAAAGGGTTGGGTCGGCACATCGGCGGCCTGCAGGGCGACCTCTACCTCCGGGTGTTCAATGAAGAAAGCGCTGACGCCGGGGAAAACCCCGAAGAATGATACCGTTTCCCAATCAAACATGCTTTTATGTTTGATTGGGAAACGGTATCCGCAGCGCTATGCGAAGCATTTCGGAGGCAAGGCGGAACCCGAGCTTTCGCCGCAACCGATACATCAAAACTGCTGGATGCAGTTTTGATGTATAAATGGTATAAGGGCTGCAATATTACGCTGGTACTGGTACGCTGAATCAGTCAGCGTACCGGTCGCCGGGTGGACGAGCCCGGCGGCATCCGCCGCCGGAATATTTCAACTTTATCAATAAGGCGCAGGCCGCGTTATTGCACCGCATGCTTCTTTTTCAGTTCCTCCCAGTAGGGGTCTTGCTTGAGCAGTTCATAACCCTTGTTGATCAGCTCGCGCAATTCCGTATCCTCGTTCCTGGTGGCAACGCCGAAGTCATCGCTTTCCGCGAACTCTCCGACAACTTTCACCGGCTGTCTGCCTTTGCCCATGGCTTCGTCGGCCGGGGCCGAATCCACGGCCGCGCCGTCAATGCGACCGTTGACCAGATCCATAATCGCCGCGGGAGCTGAGGCATAGCGGCTCAGAGTATAGTTCCAGTTGTTGGGCGCCCTGTTTTCCTCCAGCCAGAGGTCTTCGTTGGTTCCGCTTTGCACGCCGAGTTTTTTATTGCCGGCCAGCAAATCGTCTTTGGTCAAATTGCTGTTTGAAGTTACCAGCAAATATTTGCGAACGGAATAGTAGGGGTTGGAAAAAGTCACCACAGCCTGGCGCTCCGGAGAGATGCTCATGCCCGAACACACCATGTCAATACGCTTTTGCAGCAGGCTGGTCACAATGGTATTCCAGTCCATATCCTCGTGCTTGACCTTGAACCCCATTTTGGCGGCAATCCAGTCCATGGAATCCACATCAAAACCGCTGGGCTTGCCCGCTTCATCAATAAAGGCAAAAGGTGGGTAGTGCGCGTCAATGCCGTTGACGTATACTTTTTCCGCGGCCAGAGCTTTACCCGTACTTACCGCACCCGCGAAAAAAACCAGAGCCGCGGCCAGAAGAACGCCCCAACGCGGAAAAGAAGAGCCTGTTTTATACATATATGCCATCCTTTTTAGTTTGCATTCGGTTTTATTTCAAATCAAAAACGCTTTTGGCTCAGAGCGCGTATTTTGTTCAGGTTTTCCGTTCTCTCCAGGTTGTTTACCTGGAGGTTCAGCCATTCCAGCACCGCTCGCGCGGTGTTCACGTTCAGAATAACTCTGGAATGTATGTGCCTGGTGATCATTTTCACCCCTTCATCAAAAGGAGCCATTTCCGGGCCGGGACTGCCGTCGGGCAGCACGGAGCTTTCGGAAAAAGCGGGTATTTTATCGCTTTCAGTATAGAAATTAAGTTCAATTTCACCCTGGGGGTTAACGCCGCCCCAGACCCCGTGGGCGTAGCGAACCTTGGTGTGTTGATCCTGCTCATATTCGTAGCGTGTGCGCATATCTTTCCCGGATATGGACATTTTTTTACAAACTGACCGCCACCAGGGAACCTGTGCGAATTTCCGGCACCCGTAAAGCGCTGGCGGACAGCCCCGCCGCAATGAGCCCGGCGCTGCTTTGCCCGGCATGGGTTCGGGCGGCGGATTCCTCCATGATGCGGGCCAGAGATTCATCGGCAAGCCGCCTGCTTACGGCCGCGGTTTTATCAAACATGGAGTCATAGCCATAGGCGGCATAGGGCGGATGCCTGTTCCACCTGATATTGAAGCGCGTAAACGGCACGCGGGCGTTCCGCGGATTCAGCGACATGCGCGGCGTACCGTAAATAAAAGACCTGTCTTCACTCTGCATGTTTGTTCCCTTGTTTCAAAATTAAACCGCTCCGGCGTAATGTCACACTTCGCCTGCCGTCACGGCGTGAGAACCGCTTCGCCGGAAAGCGTGGTTTCCGGTTCGCTCCGCCGTTTTATAATCGCTTCGCTCCATGTCTTGCTTCGGCGGGAATGAACCCCGGACACATAATAAAATAGCCAGATAGAGAAGTAAAGCTGTAAAAATCCGGAAAATGCTCCTGGCAATGTCCAAACCCGTATGGTATGCTGTCCCGCTTAAAATGCGGACAAAAACCGTCTGGAGGCGAAAAACGAATGCAAGGCAAGCAGTATTTTGAATACGGCGAAGCGGAGATCGCCCATCTCACGGCAAAAGACAAAGCCTTGGCCAAGGTCATTGCAGAGGTAGGCCATGTGCGGCGGGCAGTCATCCCCGATATTTTTACGGCGCTTATTCATTCCGTCACCGGGCAGCAAATTTCGAGCAAAGCGCACGCTACCGTATGGGAGCGTGTACAGACCATGTTTGCGCCGCTGACGCCGGAACACATCGCGTCCATCCCGGTCGAAACGCTGCAAACTTGCGGCATTTCCATGAGAAAGGCCGGATATATCCATGAAACGGCAGCGGGTATTGCCAGCGGGAGCTTTGACCTGGCTGCGTTGCAGACCATGGATGACGAAACGGTTTGTCGCCGCTTGAGCGCATTAAAGGGCATCGGGGTTTGGACTGCGGAAATGTTGATGACCTTCTCCATGCAGCGCAAGGATGTTTTGAGCTGGGGCGATCTTGCCATACAGCGCGGACTCAGGATGCTCTACCGGCACCGGC
>JAISBT010000138.1 GCA_031266055.1 Deltaproteobacteria bacterium | reverse complement strand
TGTCGCTTAACGGCGGGCAAAGCCCGCCTACGCCAATCTCGCGGGCGTTGCTACGCTACGCTTCGCACCGCCAGAGCATTTTATCCGAATAGATATTTTCAATGACAAAATGCTCTAATTTCTGAGGCATTTTGTAAACCGGAGCTTGTAAATTGACAAGCTCTATATCAAAAGGCAAGTGCAACCCTTTAAAATTCTTTGGCGTCACCACGGGGATTTGAACCCCGCTTAGCGGCGTGAGAGGCCGCCGTCCTGACCAGATAGACGATGGTGACGTAATCCGCGACAAGTCCTGCAATACTGATGTTTCCCCGGCTTGTCAAGTAATACGCCATGCATAATAAAAAAGATCACATAACGCCCGGACTATTCAGGATAAAAGCGCAGGACGGCCGGGCCCGCCGGGCAACGCTGCACACCGCCCACGGGCCGGTGGAAACCCCGGTCTTTATGCCCGTGGGTACCGCCGGCAGCGTCAAGGCCGTTGCGCCTGACGATCTCCTGGCCATTGGCGCGGGCATTATTTTGGGCAATACTTACCACCTGTATTTGCGGCCTGGGGATGAACTTGTGGCCAGGCACGGCGGCTTGCACCAATTTACGGCGTATCCCGGCCCTTTTCTGACCGACAGCGGAGGCTTCCAGGTTTTTTCCCTCTCCGCTCTGCGGAAAATTACTGAAGAAGGGGTGGTGTTCAATTCGCATCTGGATGGCGGCAGGCATCTGTTCACGCCGGAAAAAGTGGTGCGGATCCAGCGTAATTTAAATTCCGACGTCATGCTGGCCCTGGATGAATGCGTAGCCTACGGCAGCAGCAGGGAGTATACGGAAAAATCCGTCCGCCTGACCTCCCGCTGGGCGCTGCGCAGCCTTGACGCTTACCACGCGGGGCAAGCGGAAGCCCGGTCGGACAATCTGCTCTTTGCCGTCACCCAGGGCGGTTTTTTTACGGATTTGCGCAAAGCTTCCGTAGAGGATTTATGCTGCCGCGACTTTGCCGGTTTCGCCATCGGCGGGCTTTCCGTCGGTGAACCCAAAGATGAAATGTATGCAATGCTGGACTTTACCGCCGCGCTTTTGCCTCGGGATAAACCGCGCTATCTTATGGGCGTGGGCACTCCGCTGGATATTGTCACCGGCATCAGCCTGGGCATAGACATGTTCGACTGCGTGCTGCCCACCCGCAATGCCCGCAACGGAACCCTGTATACCTCGCGGGGAAAAATCAACATCAAGCGAAGAGAGTATGCCGATGATGACCGGCCTCTGGACGAAGCCTGCAACTGTTATACCTGCCGCGGGTTTTCCAGGGCATATCTGCGTCATTTGTTCGTATCCGGGGAATTGCTCGCCTTGCGTCTGAATTCCATTCATAATCTGGCCTATTTTATTGATTTGACCAGACGGGCCAGAGCAAGTATAGAAAACAACACTTTCGACCGGTTTAAAGCGGAAATCGAAAGTGTATTCCAGGTAACTACTGATATCCGCATTGAAAAGTAAACTTTTCCATGCGGAGGATCGTCAGCCGAAAAACGTAGTTTTTGGCTGACTCTCGCCGCTTCGCGGCGACATCAGCCTGACGGCTGATGTTCAGATTTCCATGCGGAAATCTGTAATTCCAAACTTTGACCCGGCCATGCATATTTCCATACAAAATCTTTCCAAATCCTATGGCGGCCTGGACATTTTCGCGGATTTCTCGCTGGAAATACCCTCTGGGGTTCGCCTTTGCGTATGCGGCCCCAACGGCTGCGGCAAATCCACTCTGCTTAAAATGCTGGCTTTGGCTGAACCCCTGGACGCGGGCCGGGTAACGCTCCCCAGAGGCTGCAAATTGGGCTATGTCATGCAGGAGCTGACCGCGGAAACCCTGGAGAAACCCTTGCTGGATTTTGTGCTGGAAGTGCTGCCGGACTGGAACGCCTTCTGGCGGGAATGGGAAAAAGCCGAAAGCGGATCCGCGGATCCGGACACCCTGCGCAAGCTCGCCGAACGCCAGGCCGAACTGGAATACGCTTACGGCTATAACCCGGAGCAACGGGCCAAAACAACGCTTTCAGGGCTGGGCTTCAGTGACGGCGAATGGACTTTGCCTTTAAAAGCGCTTTCCGGCGGATGGCGCGAAAGGGCCAAACTGGCCCGCGTGCTGACAGCGGGAGCGGATATACTGCTTTTGGACGAACCTACCAACCATCTCGACCTGGAGGCGGTGGACTGGCTGGAAAGTTTTCTGCTGGATTACAAGGGCATTCTGGTATTTGTGGCTCACGACCTGTTTTTCATGGATAAAATCGGCACCCACCTGCTGTATCTTGGTGCATCCAAACCTTTGTTCCGCAAAGGCTCTTTCTCGCATTTCGTGGCCGTGCAGGAAGAATTTGACGTGCAGCGCGAGCGCGAAGCCGCCCGCCTGCAAGATGAAATTGAGCGCAAGATGAATTTCGTCCGCCGCTTCAAGGCCAAAGCCACCAAAGCCAGACAGGCCGCCTCCCGGCAGAAGATGGCCAAAAAGCTGGAAAAAGAATTGGAAGGGCTGGAAGCCCCGCAAAAGCGCAAAGAACTGGATTTCGCCTGGCCGGAAACCCCGCAGGCCGACCGGACAGTCCTGTCGGTGGCGGATTTGCGTTTCAGCTTTGCAAACGGTCTCCGCCTCTGGGACAGCCTGAGCTTCAACATCTACCGCGGCCAGAAAATCGCCCTGGTCGGCCCGAACGGCTGCGGTAAATCCACCCTGCTCAAGCTTGTCTGCCGCCGGCTGGAAAAGGAAAGCGGCAGCATGGTCATGGGGCCGCAAGTACGCCTGGGCTATTTCAGCCAGCACCAGCTTGACACGCTCAGAGCAGGCGGGACAACCCTGGGCGAAATACGCCGTTTGTCCGACCCGCGCACCACCGAAGAAGAATTGATGAGCGTGCTGGGGCTGTTTTTACTGGGTAAAAACTATTTTGACCGGCCTGTAACCGCCCTTTCCGGCGGAGAAAAAAGCCGCCTGCTTCTGGCCGGCCTGTTTTTATCCCGCAGTAATTTCCTGGTGCTGGACGAACCCACCAACCACCTGGATCTGGAAAGCCGGGAAGCGCTGATTGAAGCTTTGGGCAACTTCAGCGGCGCGATTTTCATGGTGGCCCACGACCGCCACCTGATCTCCGAAGCGGCGGAGCAAATATGGGAGCTTGGCCCCGGGGGTTTTAACCTGTACCCTGGCGGCTACCTGGAATACAGCGGTGCCGCGCGCCCGGAAAAACCCGGAGAGGCCGCGGTCTGCGGCAAACCGGAAGCCGCGGGATCGCGGGAAGAACAAAAACGCCTGAAAAGAGAACAAGCCGAACAACGCAATCAACTGTACAAAGAGCAAAAACCCGCGCAGGAAGCCTACGCCGGAACGGAAAAAGAACTGGAGACCGCGCTGCTGCGCCAAAGCGAGGTGGAACAGCGCCTAGCCCTGCCTGAAGTATACGCGGACAAAACTCTCGCCACGGAATTATTAAAAGAATTCAGCGCGCTACAGAAAAAAACCGAAGGCTTGCTGGAAAAAATGGGCGAACTGGAAAAAACCCTGTCCGCGCTGGAAACACGCAAGAATGCGCTGTTGTAGCGGCGGAGCTTGCCGCTTTGCCGAACCTCACGCCCGGCAAACCAATACGCTGTTCCGTGTACGGTTCACCGCCGGAGCATGGCCTTGCAATAGATACTTTCAATGAAAAAAATTCTAATGTATTTACAAAACAAATAGATTGTATTTTCTTTTGCCGTACTCCGCGGTTTATGTTAAAAACGGTGGATGAACATCCGCCTTATCGCCATGGATTTGGACGACACGCTGCTGAATTCCAGACTCGAACTCTCCAGGCGCAGCATAAACGCCGTACGCAAAGCCCAGGCGGCCGGCATAGTCATGACCTTTGCCACCAACCGCAGTTTTCCGGCTTCCCGGCCCTTTATGGATCCCCTGCGCATCTCCGGCCTCCTGATCACCTACGGCGGCGCGCAGACCCGTGAAGCGGAAAGCGGAAAAGTCGTGCATGAATTCGTCATTGAACCGGCATTGACGGCGGAGGTGCTGTCCTTTGCGGCCCGGCACGGGGTGTACGCGCAGGTGCAGCGCAACGACGAACTGCTCTACCTCCGGGCCTGCGTCTGGTCGGAAAAATACGAAGCCTACGCCAGGTACAGGGGGCAGGAAGCGCCCTGGCTGGCTGAAACCCCGCCGAGTGCTTCCAAAACCATGATTCTGGCCGAGCCGGAAACCGTGGCCCGGCTGTTGCCGCTGGCCAGGGAGCATTTTAAGGGCAAACTCTGGGTAACCTCGTCCAAGCCCTGGTTCATGGAACTGAACCACCCGGAAGCCACCAAGGGTTCGGCCCTCCGCGCCCTGGCCGGCATCTTGGGCATCAGACGGGAGGAAATAGCCGCTTTTGGCGATCACCCGGTGGTGGATCTGGAAATGATCGAATTTGCCGGGCTGGGCGTGGCCATGGGCAACGCGCCCCAATCCCTCAAAGACGCGGCCGACCGTGTGGCTCCGAGCAACGATGAGGACGGCGTGGCCGTGGTCATTGAAGAAATTTTAGAGCATTTTAACATTGAAAATGTTGAAATGCTCTAGCGGCGGGCACCGCCGCTCGCCCCGTAGGCGTAGGCGAAACTTGCTTCAGCCGTTGCTGCGCAGCAGCTTACGGATGAAGACAGCATTGATGTTTCGCCGTCAAGCGCCGGAGGGAGTGTCTCAAAATTAAGTTGCTCCAGTCCATTTTAACATTACACAAAGGAATTTTTTATGAAAACCAGTTTACGTATTTTTATTGCCGGTCTGGCCCTGCTGCTCCTGGGCAGTCTGCCGGCCCTGGCCGCCGGCACGGACGACGCGTCGGCCATGTTCAAAGGTCTCAAGGGCAATCTGGACATCTCCGGCGGTACGGCCCATATTCCCGTTATGAAAGCCGCGGCCCAGAGCATTATGGCTGTTAATCCGGAAATCCGCATTACCGTGGCCGGCGGAGGTTCCGGCGTGGGTGTGCAGCAGGTCGGCGAAGGTCTGGTGCAGATCGGCAATACCGGGCGCGCCCTCAAGGACTCGGAAATTGAAAAATACGGCCTCAAAACCTTTGCTTTCGCCATTGACGGTGTGGCCATAGTGGTCAATCCGGCCAATCCGGTGTCTGAACTCGGCAAGGATCAACTCAAAAAAATCTTCGCCGGGGAAATCCGCAACTGGAAAGAGGTTGGCGGCAAAGATGCGCCGATAATCCTCTATGTACGCGAGGACGGCAGCGGCACGCGCGAAACTTTTGAGGAGCGCGCTCTGGACAAGGGGCAGGCCTCGGATAAAAGTAATGTGGTCAATTCCAATGGCGCCATGAAAACCGCCATCGGGCAGGACGGCAACGCCATAGGCTATGTCGGCATCGGACATCTGGACGCCACCCTCAAGGGCGTGGTGCTGGACGGCATGGTACCTTCACAGGAAAACGCCAAAAACGGCAGCTACCAGGTCACCCGCCTGTTGTATATGAATACCAAAGGAGAACCGCAGGGTCTGACCAAGGCTTTTATCAGCTACATCTACTCTCCGGCGGGCAGTGAATTCATTTCCGGAGCAGGTTACCTGCCCACCGGCGCATTTTGAACCATATATCGCTGCGCCGGACGTGAAGTCCGGCTTGCTCCGCCGCCATTCGGCGGCGCGGCGGCTTATGCCGCCGAAGCAAGACATGGAGCGGAGCGAAGTTTTAAGTGTGACATGGTAATAGTAGCATGGCTACAGGGCGAAGCATGCGAAAAATACACGGCGGCACAGGCGCGGCGGAGCGCGCGGGGGAAAAAGCCCCTCTGCTTCTGCGTCTGGCCGCCGGGATGGCTCTGCTGGGCATAGCCATGCTCTTTGCCATGATCCTGGCCTTTGCCCTGCCCGCTTTCCTGCAACCCGGGCCTGGCGGAGCCTTCGGTTGGTTCTGGCGGCCATACCAGGGCGAATTCGGCATTCTGCCCATGCTGGCCGGTTCGCTGCTTTTATCCTGCAGCGCTCTGCTGCTGGCCTGGCCCCTGGCCCTGGCCGTATGTTGCTGGACGCTGAGCGCCGCTCCCGGCTTGTTGCGTACAGGTACGCGCGCCGGCATCCGTTTTATGACCGCCATACCCACCGTGGTTTACGGCTTTGCGGCGGTTTTTCTGCTCACTCCGCTGATCCGCGCCGGGCTGGGCGGCGCCGGCCGGTGCTGGCTTGCCGCTTCGCTTATGCTCAGCCTGCTTGTTCTGCCCACCATGGCGCTGATCCTGGAAGCCGGTCTGAAACCCCGCCTGGACAGGCTTTGCCTGGGCGGACAGGCTCTGGGTTTGAGCAAATTGGAAATCCTGTGGTTCCTGGTTTTGCCCCAGTCCCGCAAAACCATGCTGGCAGCGCTGCTGCTGGGGTTCGGCCGGGCCGCCGGCGACACGCTGCTGCCCCTGATGCTGGCCGGTAACGCTCCCCAGTTGCCTGGCGCTCTGACCGAAAGCCTGCGTACCCTTACCGCGCATATGGCCCTGGTAACCGCCAACGAAGTGGGCGGCGCGGCCTATAACTCGCTTTTCACGGCCGGGGCTCTGCTTTTGATCATCAATGCCGTCGTCAGCCTCCTGGCCCGGCGTCTGGCCGGCCGCCCCGGCAATCTCCCCGGAGAACAGATGTGACCTCCAATATGTCCACCGGACGGCAATCCCCCCGGAGAACGGGCATGACCTCCCATATGCCGGGAGAAGGCGTAAAACGCCCTCCGCTGTTCCGGCTGTTCAAGCATTGTTACGGTTTGGCCGCGCCGCTGCTGCTTTTCTGCCTGCTCAGCCTGCTGGGTTTTCTGCTGTATCACGGCGCTCCCAGCTTGAATTTATCCCTGCTCTTCGGAGACGTCCCTCCTCTGGAGGCTATTTCAGGGCGCCGGCCGGTATGGGACGGCTTGTGGCCGGCTTTTACCGGCACCTTGTGCCTGATCGGACTGACCATGGGGCTGGCGCTGCTGCCCGGCATCGGCTGCGGCCTTTATCTTGCCGAATACGCAAGCCCGCGCCGAAAAAAAATCATTGACAGCGCTGTGGACATTCTGGCCGGCACACCTTCCATTGTCATGGGACTGTTCGGCTTTACGCTGATCCTTTTTTTACGCCGTACCCTGCTGCCCGAGGCCAATACCGGCCTGTTGCCGGCATCGGCCTGTCTGGCCCTGCTGGTGCTGCCCGTACTTATCGTCGGTACGCGCGAAGCTTTGGAGGCCGTGCCGGAAAGCCTGCGGCTGACCGCGGCCGCTCTGGGTTTCAGCCGGAGCCAGCGTCTCCGGCGGGTACTGCTGCCCGCGGCCGGCCAGGGCCTCTGGGGCGGGCTGATTCTGGCCATCGGGCGCTGCGCCGAAGACACGGCCGTAATCATGCTTACCGGGGCGGTGGCCAATGCCGGGCTACCCGCCGGGCTGACCGCCAAATTTGAAGCGCTGCCTTTTTTCGTGTATTACATAACCGCTCAGTACCAGACCCAAGAGGAACTGCTGCTCGGTTTTGGGGCGGCGTTACTGCTGCTGCTGCTGGCCGGAGGCCTGACGCTGCTGGCCCACGGCCTGGAGACGGGTTACCGCAGGCGCTGGCAGGGAGGAAAAAGATGACGGAAGGCCCGGAAGCTCCCGAAAACATACCGGAACCTGAAGCTGTACAACTGCCGGGAAGCGTGCATTTGCAAGACCTGTCGGTAAATTTCGGACGGCATCAGGCGCTGAAAAATATCACCGCCGCCTTTTCGCCCAAAGGGATTTCCGTACTGGTGGGGCGTTCAGGTTCCGGCAAAACCACCCTGCTGCGCAGCATCAACCGCCTGAACGAGGAGTTTGACGCATGCGCCACCAGCGGGCAGGTTTATGCGGATTTCGGCCAGGGCTTGATACCGCTGTATGACAACCCCGACCTGTTCCTGCCCGATCTGCGCCTGCGCGCGGGCATGCTGTTTCAGAACCCGAA
The DNA here is from genome assembly GCA_031266055.1 of Deltaproteobacteria bacterium. Classification (GTDB taxonomy): domain Bacteria; phylum Desulfobacterota; class Desulfovibrionia; order Desulfovibrionales; family Desulfovibrionaceae; genus WRHT01. The sequence goes on along the minus strand of JAISBT010000138.1, from coordinate 1,987 downwards.
CCTGTTTCCGGTGAGCGTATACCGCAACCTGGCCCTGCCTCTGCAATTGGCGGCAGGATTTCCCAAAGCCGAACTGCCGGACAGAATCCGGCAGGCTCTGACATCCGTGGGGCTGTGGAAAGAACTGGAAAATCGGCTGGATCTGCCGGCCGAGCGCCTTTCCGGCGGCCAGCAGCAGCGCCTGTGCCTGGCCAGAACCCTGGCTCTGGAGCCGCGCATTCTGTTACTGGACGAACCCACAGCTTCTCTGGACGTGCACGCCGCCAAAGAGATTGAGGATCTTCTGCTGCAGCTTGCCGGGCGCTACACGGTCATCATGGTTTCGCACAGCCTGGCCCAGGCCGGGCGTCTGGGCAGCCGCATCCTGGTCTGTGAGGAAGGACGCCTCAGCGCCACCCTTGACGCCGGCGCGGACTTTTCCGAAGAAATGCTGGCCAGGTTGTTATAGCATTATTTTAGAGCATTTTATGCTTGCTTAACGGCGGGCAAAGCCCCGGCGATGCGCCGCCATGTTAAAAATATCTTGCGCTCCAGCCGGTTAGCGGTTAGCCTGCCCCTTATCATGCACAATAAATCCATACTTGCGACTTTTACCCCTGATTTTGCCAAATCCGGAGGTTTGCTGCCGGTGGTCACGCAATGCGCTGAAAGCGGCAGAGTCTTGATGCTGGCGTATATGAACGGAGAAGCCTGGGAAAAAACCCTGGCAAGCGGCGAAGCCCATTACTACAGCCGCAGCCGTAAAATGCTGTGGCATAAAGGCGAAAGCTCCGGCAATGTGCAAAAAATCCGGGCTGTCCGGCTGGACTGCGACAGCGACGCCATTTTGCTGCTGGTGGAGCAGATCGGCGGCGCAGCTTGCCATGAAGGCTATGTGAGCTGCTTTTTCCGCGAGCTTTCCGGGCCTTTCCCGCCGGGCGCCGTCACCCGCGAAAACATCGCGCTGTGTTGTGAAAAAAAATTCGATCCCCAAGAGGTATACAAATAATGGCCGCAACGTCCGCGGAACTTAAAATAGGCATCCCCAAAGGCTCGCTGGAAGAGGCGACCATCGCTCTGTTTGCCAAATCCGGCTGGAAAATCACCATGCGGGCGCGTAATTATTTTCCTGAGGTGAACGACCCCGAACTCGTCACCCGATTGTGCCGGCCGCAGGAGATCCCCCGCTATGTGGCGGACGGGGTGCTGGACGCCGGACTTACCGGCAAGGACTGGACTTTGGAAAACCAGGCCAAAGTACAGATAGTTTCCGATCTGATTTATTCCAAAACCAGCGCCCGTCCTGCCTACTGGGTTTTGGCCGTGGCGGGCGACTCCCCCTATCGGAAGCCGGAAGATTTGGCCGGAAAACGCGTGGCCACGGAAATAACCGGCCTTACCGAGCGTTATTTCAAGGCCAAAAACATCCCGGTCAAGGTGGAATATTCCTGGGGCGCCACCGAGGCCAAAGTGGTGGAAGGGCTTGCCGACGCCATAGTGGAAGTCACGGAAACCGGCGCCACCATCCGGGCGCATGGTTTACGCGTGATTGACGAAGTGCTGGTTACCAATACGCAGTTTATCGCCTGCCCCGCCGCCTGGGCCGACCCCTGGAAACGCGGAAAAATTGAGCAGATCAACCTGCTGTTGCAGGGAGCGCTCAAGGCCGAAGGGTTGGTCGGGCTGAAAATGAACGCCAAAACCGCCGATGTGCAACGCATCATAGCCCTGCTACCTTCGCTGAATTCGCCGACGGTTTCCGGACTGCGCGATGCGGACTGGCATGCGCTGGAAGTGGTTGTCTCCGTGGCGGTGGTGCGCGATTTAATCCCCAGGCTGGTGGAAGCCGGGGCCGAAGGAATTATTGAATATCCGTTGAATAAGGTTATTTAGAGCGTTTTAACATTGAAAATGTATAAAGCGCTCTGCAAGGATTTGCCTGCAAATCCTTGCTTCAGCCGTTGCTGCACAGCAGCTTACGGATGAAGACAGCAATTGGTTACACAAA
>JAISBT010000120.1 GCA_031266055.1 Deltaproteobacteria bacterium | reverse complement strand
CAGCGCGTGACCAACGGGGGAGCGCAGATCGTCCGTGAATTCGCCCTGGGCACAGGCAGAGTGGATGTCTGCGTTCACTATGCGGACAAGGCTTATCCCCTGGAGGTAAAGCTGGCCTCTACCAAAGCCCGCTTTCAGGGGTTGGAACAGCTTGACAGGTACATAAATACCTGCGGCGCTTCTGAAGGATGGCTGGTTATCTTTGACCGGGATCAGGGCAAAAGCTGGGATGACAAGATAAACTGGGCAACGGAAACACTCCCGGACGGCAAGACAGCGCATATCGTGGGCTGTTGAAAAGGCGCGGACAACTCAATTATACCACTTCTCATCAAAACTGCACCCATGCAGTTTTGATGTAGCGGCTACGGCGGAAGCTTGGGTTCCGCCTTGCCTCCGAAATGCTTCGCATTTCGCCGCGACATTCTGTCGCGGATTCCGTTTCCCAATCAAACATGAAAGCATGTTTGATTGGGAAACGGAATTACTGATATCCGCATTGAAAAGTAAACTTTTCCCCGCGGCGACATCAGCCGGGCGGCGGTACCCGCCGCCAGAGCATTTCAAAATTTTCAATGTTAAAACGCTCCGGCCGGACAAGCGGAACCACCAAAACGGAACCGGCTGTCAGATCAAGTCTGAACCGCTACAAATTACTGCACCTTGGCGATGTGTTCAACCTCAACCTCAACGCTGTTCCAATCCTTGTCTATTTCACCTTTAATTTCAACAAGATCGGCGGGAGTGACGATTTGTCCTCCCCATTCGTCGTGATCTATTTCAACGCGAATGCTTCCGGTAGCATCCTGAAATAGATACTTATCCTTCCCTACATGCTGGACTATGTTGCCGCGCAGAATAACCCAAGCATCATCGCGCATGGTTAAGGCCTGCTCGACTGTGCTGACCGAAACGCCTGAACCGGAAAAACCGCCTCCCGTTGCGGAAGGCGCTGTCTGAAATCCTCCCTGCGTTGCAGCGGCAAAAGCGCTGCAGGAAAGTATTGCCATGAGAAAAAGGGCAAATGCCGCATAACATATTGTTCTTCTTGCCATAGATCTCCTCCTTTCTGAAAAGATACCTTTTCCGCGGGTGAAGTCAAGAATCTCATTTGTCAGGCGCTTTGCCCCAATGGATCTTTATTTCCATTTCTCCGCTTTTTCAGGCTGTTTTTCTGCTGCTTCTCCGGATTTTTTATTATATAACTCTGCCGGCGGCATCTTTTACTGATATCCGCATTGAAAAGTAAACTTTTCCCTGCGTGAGGATCGTCAACCGAAAAACGTGGTTTTAGGTTGACTCTCGCCGCTTCGCGGCGACATCAGCCGGACGGCTGATGTCCAGATTTCCATGCGGAAATCTGTAAAAGGAGAATGCGCTTTGTCGTCCTGGAACCCCTGGCATGGCTGCATAAAATTCAGCCCCGGTTGTCTGAACTGCTATGTGTACCGCATGGACGGAAAATTTGGACGCGATCCCGCCCACTTCGTCCTGACTTCCGCCTACCTGTTTCCCCTGGAAACATTCAAAGGCGGCGCACGCAAAGGCTCCTACAAGCTCCGGCCTGACGGAGAACCCGTGTATACCTGTTTCACCTCGGACTTTTTTCTGGAAGACGCGGATCAATTCCGCATGGAAGCATGGCGGGCCATCCGCATCCGCCAGGATCTCCATTTTTATATTCCCACCAAGCGCATCCACCGTTTCCTGGACTGCATCCCTCCTGATTGGGGAGACGGATATGAAAACGTCACCATCAGTTGTACGGCGGAAAACCAGGCCATGGCCGACAAACGCCTGCCGCATTTCGTTTCTCTGCCGGTAAAGCACAGGGAGATCCTTGCGGAGCCGATTCTGGAGCGGATGGACATAAGAGCTTATTTATCCGGCGTCGAGCGGGTCATAGCCGGAGGCGAATCAGGCCTGGAAGCCAGAATATGTGACCTTCAATGGATTACCGCCCTGCAACGCCAATGCAAAACCGCCGGTGTAGCGTTCCATTTCAAACAGACGGGCGCACGCTTCATCAATGAGGAAGGCCGGCTTGTAAATGTGGAACGGATGCGCCAGCACAGCTTCGCGAACCGCTACAGGCTCAGTTCTTCATAGAGGCAAAAGACCAGAATCTTCTTCCGCAATATTTCCTTCATCAAATCCTTGCTTTTTATTTTTCAATCGTGTAATTGATCATCTCTGTGTTGTACAATAGCGCGCTTTTCAGTTATTTAACCAATTCATTCCAAGCATGCGGAATGAAAGTACAAGCAAAGAAAATTTTTCTATTCTTGGGATAATCAAGCTGATTTAGCTGAAATATTTGGTTTTGGCTTGATTTTTGCTACACACACTTTAAAGTGTTGTATAATAATCTATCCGGTACATTATGTATAAAGTGGGTATCTTATGCGTCTTTCAATTGCATCAAAAATAGTTGTTATCACAGTTATATGTATTATCATTGCATCAATATCGGTTATGATGACAACATTTTTACTGATGCGTAACGCGTCAAACCTCCAGCTTGACGGTATGGTGAAGCAATCCAGGACAGTAGTTGATGAATATTACAAAATTATCGCAGCGAATTTCCTGGATGCAAACGAGAGCTTTGCTACGGACGCCACGATGCTTACCAAGCTGCATTCAGGCGATGTTGCCGCCCTTGCGCAATGGAGCAAGGCTGTTATGCGGGAGAGCAGCGCGGATTTGTGCACCATAACCGATGACAAGGGCATAGTGCTTGTGCGGGCGCATTCGGATGCAAAAGGCGACTCCCTGGCGAATCAGGATACGGTGCGCGCGGCGCTGCGCGGGAAATCCGCCTCCGGCATCGTGGTTTCCCAGGCCATTCCGCTTTCCATCAGGACTTGCGTGCCCATCATGCGGAATGACGCGATAGTCGGCACCCTCTCTCTTGGGGTGTCCATTGCCACCGAGAGTTTCGTGGACGGCCTGAAGCGGCTGTCCGGGCTGGAAGTGACGCTTTTCAGGGGTGACACCAGAATCATGAGTACCATCACCGATAACGGCAAACGCGTCATCGGCACCAAACTGGGCAACCCCGGCATTGAGGACGCCGTTCTCAAACGGAAACAGACGGAATTCCGTGATCTTGCCATTTTCGGCGTGCCGTATAAAACCGCCTATTGGCCGGTCATCGACGTTGAAAACAAGATTATAGGCATGTGGTTCGTGGGCCTGCCCATTCAGAAGTATATGGACGAACGGTCGCAGGCTCTGTTCCTGGGGTTGGCGGCTATGCTCTGCATCACGCTCTGCCTGGTCGGCGTCGGCGTCTTTTTCGGCAAGCGGCTGGCCCGTCCCATCAAAGAAGTGACGGCCTTTTCCCGGGCTGTCGCTGAAGGCAACCTGAATGCCTCCCTTCAGACGAGGGCCACGGACGAGGTAGGCACGCTGGCCGCGTCTATGCGGCGTATGGTGGAAAACCTGAAAGACCGCATTGCCGAGTCCGAGCAAAAGGGGCGCGAAGCTGTGGAGCAAGGCAGGAAAGCCCAAGAGGCCATGGTGGAGGCGAACGAGGCCAAGGAATCGGCGGAAGCCGGGCACAAGGCCATACTGGATGCCGCCGGCCAAATCGACCAGGTGGTCAATCGTCTTTCCGCCGCCACGGAACAACTTTCCGCCCACATCGAACAGTCCGGCCGCGGCACGGAGACGCAACGTGAGCGCGTGTCCCGGTCGGCCACGGCCATGGCGGAAATGAACTCCACGGTCATGGAAGTGGCTAAAAACGCGGGCATTGCCGCCGAAGGCTCCGACAGGGCGCGTGCGAAAGCGGCCCAGGGAGCGGATATCGTGCAAAATTCCGTCCGCTCCATCAACGCGGTGCAGGAAGATACCGAGAAACTCCGCAAGAATATGGAAAATCTCGGACATCAGGCGGAATCCATCAGCACCATTATGACGGTCATCTCCGACATCGCGGATCAGACCAACCTTCTCGCCCTGAATGCGGCCATTGAGGCCGCCCGGGCCGGCGAAGCCGGACGCGGCTTTGCGGTGGTGGCCGACGAAGTGCGCAAGCTCGCGGAAAAAACCATGGCGGCCACCAAGGAAGTAGGGAACGCCATCGGCGGCGTCCAGACCGGGACAAAGCAAAGCATTGCCGCCGTGGAGCAGACGACGGGCAACCTGAACACGGCCACCGGGCTGGTGCAGAATTCCGGCGAGGCTCTCGCCGGGATCGTGGAAGAGGTCAGTGCCACCGCCGCCCAAGTGAGCAGCATCGCCACGGCTGCGGAGGAACAGTCCGTCGCAAGCGAGGAAATCTCGCATTCTCTGGAGGAGATAAATCGTATGGCCGATGAAAACGCCTCCGCCATGCGTCAGTCGGGCGAGGCAGTTGCCGATCTCGCCCAACAGGCTCAGGAACTCCGAACTCTGGTCTGCCGGCTTACGGATATGAACATTAGAGCAATTTAATTTTGAGACGCCCCTTCCGCGTTACCCGGCGGAGTATTCACCGGGCGCCGGCGGCGATACCTTCAAATCGGCCTTGACATCCTTCATATTTCGTCATATATCGAAATAAGAAAATATATAACGAAAGGATGAAGCGCCATGCTGGATTTTATAAATATTACCAAAGCCTTAACCGATGAAAACCGTTTGCGTATTCTGCTGGCTCTGCGCAACCGCGAGCTTTGCGTGTGCCAGATCACGGCCATGCTGGATCTTGCGCCCTCCACTACCTCCAAGCACCTTTCCGTCTTGCGCCAGGCCCGCCTCATTGAAAGTACGAAACACGGCAAGTGGGTCTACTACCACCTGATTGAGCCGAAAAATTCCGGCGCAACGAATGAAAAAAAATTCGTACTTGAGCGGCAGGGCGGCGTAGCGGCCAGGGAAGCCCTGGATCTGACGATCCGCAGCCTGGAGGATCATCCGGCGATTTTGCGGGATGAAGAGCGTTTTTTGGAAATTTTACAGCGCGAGGGGGTTTTGTACGCCGGGATGGAAGAGAATGAAATGAACCGCATGCATTCTCCGGCCATTCATTCGCTCGCGCGGGATGAGGAGTAGCCGCCGTGTCCGCCGCGCACAACTGCGCCTGCTGCCGCGCTCCGGTTAATCCCGCCGGGCCGCCCGCCCGGATCGGAAAAAAGGGTCTGAACCCGGAGCAAAAACGCCGGCTTGCCGTCCTGGTTTTCAGTCTGGCCGTGTTCGCCCTGAGCATGGTTTTTGAAGCGGCCCTACGCTCGATCCTCGGGACGCGGGGACTGTATTTTATATATGCTCTGCCGTATTTCTTCTGCGGGGTTCCGGTTTTTAAAAGCGCCTGGGCCAGTCTGCGTTCCGGCGACTATTTCAGCGAGTTTTCCCTGATGGGCTTTGCGACGGTGGCGGCAATTCTGCTTAATCACCCGGCGGAAGCGGTGGGGGTGATGCTTTTTTACAGCCTGGGCGAATTTTTACAGGAACTGGCAACGCAAAATTCGCGCGGCTCCATCCGCGCTCTGCTGGCCAGCCGCCCAAACACGGCCAATGTGCTGGAAAACGGATCAACCCGCGCCGTGCCGGTGGAAGAGGTGGAACCGGGCGCGCGGCTGGTGATCCGCGCCGGAGATAAAATACCTCTGGACGGATTGGTGCTTTCCGGGTCTTCGCAGCTTGACGAATCTCCCCTGACCGGCGAATCCATGCCCGTGGATGTGGGCATCGGCGGCCGGGTGAACGCGGGCTGCATAAATTTGGGCGGCGTACTGGAAGTCGAAGCATCCGGACGCTTTGCGGATACGCATATGGCCCGCATTCTGGACATGGTGGAACACGCCATGAGCCGCAAGTCGCCCACGGAGCGCTTTATCACCAGGTTTGCCCGCTATTATACTCCGGCGGTTTTGTGTGCGGCCGCGCTGGTGGCTGTTTTGCCTCCGCTTTTACAGGAAGAGGCCTTTGCTGTATGGATTTACCGCGCCCTTGTGCTGCTGGTGGTTTCCTGTCCCTGCGCCCTGCTTGTTTCTGTTCCCCTGGGGTATTTTGGGGGTATCGGCCTGGCTTCGCGCCGGGGGATTCTGGTCAAGGGAGGAAATGTTCTGGATGGGATACTGAAAACCCGGGCGGTCATTTTTGATAAAACCGGCACCCTGACCCGGGGCAGGTTTACGGTTACCGCCGTCGTGCCCGCGCCGGGCCAGGACGAAAGCGCGCTTTTACAGGCTGCCGCTCTGGCCGAATGTGCGTCCGGGCACCCCATAGCCGTATCCATAATGGAGAAGGCGGAAGATTTTCAGCGCCCGGAGAATTTGAAAATCCGGGAAATAGCCGGGCAGGGCATGGCCGCCTCCTGCTCAAGCTCCGCCGGAGTTGAGGACGTCTATTACGCGGGCAATGCTTTATTGATGCGCGGCCTCGGCCTGGCGGTTCCGGAAGTCCGGGAACCCGGCAGCGTGGTTTATGTGGCGCATGGGGGCAGGTATCTGGGCTATCTGCTGGTGTCCGACAGCGTCAAGCCCGACGCGGCCGAAGCCGTTGCGGCGCTTAAGGCGCGGGGGCTGAAAACGGCGCTGTTCAGCGGAGATCGCTCCGCTGTGGTGTCCTTTGTGGCGGACAAGCTGAAAATCGACAGTTGGCGGGCGGAGCTTCTGCCCGGAAACAAGGTGGAAGCCATTGCAAGCGTCGCGCCCGCGGCCGGGGTCACCTTTGTGGGTGACGGCATTAACGACGCCCCCAGCCTGGCTTTTGCCGGAGTGGGCATAGCCATGGGCGGCATTGGCTCCGAAGCGGCCATTGAAGCGGCGGAAGCGGTGATTTTGAACGATTCTCCGCTCAAGGTCGATGAACTGTATTCCATTGCCCGTACCGTGCGCAAAGTAGTCCGCCAGAATATCGCGGGCGCTCTGGGGATAAAATTTCTGATTATGGTTCTGGGTCTGGGCGGTTTAAGCGGTTTGTGGGAAGCGGTTTTCGCGGATGTGGGCGTTGCGTTGCTGGCGGTGCTGAATGTGGTGCGCGCTTTGCGCAAACACACCTGACGGTAGCTTGTACGGTACGGTATAGTCGCTGGTTTTTTTTATTCCGGAATGTATTTTAAAAAAAGAGTTGCGGAGTAACTGCCTGAATAATATGGTCACCTCCCGTCTATATCGTGAGAGCATTTTTTTGGTATGGTTCCTGCTTGAGCCGGCTGTCCGGAAAAATTAAATTAACCCAAATCAAGTGAGGCAAGACTATGAGACTCAAGGATACCGGCTATACCTTCACGCAGCTCAAGGAAATGAACAAAAAGTACATGATCGACATGGCCGAACGCTATGATTTCGTGGCGGAAACAGCCAGAGGCGTATATCTCTACGACGAACAGGGCCGGGCCTACCTTGATTTTTATGGGGGCATAGCGGTGAACAGCGCCGGCAGCTGCAACGAGAAAGTGGTCGCGGCCATCCGCGAGCAGGTCGGGGATATCATCCATACCTCCAACTACCCGTATACCATACCGCAAACGCTGTTGGCCAAACTTATCTGCGAAACCATCGGCATGGACAAGATTTATTTCCAGAATTCCGGCACAGAGGCCAACGAAGCCATGATAAAAATGGCTCGCAAATACGGTACGCAGACTTACGGCGCGGAACGCTACCATATAATTACGGCAAAAAACAGCTTCCACGGGCGCACCTACGGCAGCCTGTCCGCGACCGGCCAGCCGGACAACGCCTGCCAGGAGGGTTACAAGCCTGTGCTGCCGGGTTTCACTTATGCCGATTTCAACAGCCTGGAATCTTTTAAAGCGGCCTGCACCGGGGACACCATTGCCGTCATGCTTGAGCCGGTGCAAGGCGAAGGCGGCGTTCACGTCGCCACGCGGGAATTTATGTCCGGTCTGCGCGCGTTTTGCGACGAGCACAACCTGCTGTTCTGCCTGGATGAAATCCAGACCGGTTGGGGCCGTACGGGCGCTGTCATGGCGTATATGGATTACGGGGTGAAACCGGATATTGTCAGCATGGCCAAGGCCATGGGCGGAGGCATGCCCATAGGCGCTGTCTGCGCCAGGTCGGAGGTGGCCAAAGCCTTCAGCGCGGGGGCGCACGGCGGCACCTACAGCGGAAATCCCGTGGCTTGCGCCGCTGCTCTGGCGCAAATTCACGAAATTTTGGATCTTGAACTCGCCGGGCAGGCCGCCCGCGTCGGGAAATATTTTCTGCAAAAACTCGCAACGCTCCCCCACGCGCGTGAAGCGCGCGGCAAAGGTCTGCTGATCGCTCTGGAATTTGACCGGGACATCGCGGGCGCGGTCAAGCACAACTGTCTGGATCAATTCCTGCTGGTCACATCCGTCAAGCCGAATGTCATACGCATGGTGCCCCCTTTGCTGGTAACGGAAAAAGAGTGCGACGCTGCTTGCGCCATTATCCGCAAAGCTGTTGAACAGGCTTGTAAATAGCCGGCCCTTGCATGGAGCTTTTTAACATTGAAAATACGGAAAGGAGCTTGACCGCACAGGACGGCAAGAGTTACATACGGTAAATGAGCCGCCGTCAGGCGCCTTGAGGGAGCGTCTCAAAATCAACCTGCTCTATGTTTCGCCGTCGCCTTGAGGGAGCGTCTCAAAATCAAACAATGGAACCGGCTGTGGATCGAAATACACAAACATGCTCGCATTGAAGCAACTGCTCAAAAAAGAAAATCAGCTTATCAGCGCGACAATATCCAAAGAAATTGCGCGGCTGGATCCTGTAATTCAACCTTTGATCCGGCACAGCCTGGAAGCCGGCGGCAAGCGCATCAGACCGGGCCTGACCGTGCTGGTGGGCAAGGCTTTCGGCTGCCGCGCCCAGGGTTTGTACGAGCTTGGCTGCGCGGTGGAATTTTTGCATAACGCCACGCTTATACATGACGACATAATGGACGGGGCAAGCCTGAGACGCTCGCATCCGGCCACACACACGGTTTTTGGCCCAAAGCAGGCCATTATGGCTGGCGATGTGCTGCTTGCCGCCTCCATGCTGATTATCATCCGGCAGCAAAACATGTCCATTATCGAGCGCTTTGCCGAAGCCGTGGCCAAAACCGCCGCCGGGCAAGTCAAGGAAATTCAAAGCCTGCATAACGCGCAAATGACCGCTGACCAATACATGGAAATCATCACCGGGAAAACCGCCTATCTGATCAGCAGCGCCAGCGAAGTCGGCGCCGTTTATGCCGGGGCTGACGGCGACCGGGTTGCCGCGGCGGCTGAATTCGGACTGCAGATCGGGATTGCCTTTCAACTGGTGGACGACGCTCTGGATATAGCGCCGGAGGAAGAAATCGGCAAACCCACAGGCGGCGATTTACGCGAGGGCAAATTTACCCCGGTGCTGGAGCGCTATCTTGAATCCCTGCCGGATCAGGAAAGGGAAACTTTCTGCCGGCTTTTTTCGCAAGGCGGCCTGAGCGAGGAACACGTACAAAAGACCGTGCTGGCCATGCGTGCGCTTAATTGCGGCGAAAAAACCAGGAAACTGGCCGACGCGCATATTGCCCTGGCGGAAACGGCTCTGGAAAAATTCCCCCCCGGCGTTGAGCGCGAAGCCCTGTTCAAGGTCGCGCACTATATTCGCACTCGTAAAAGTTAGAGCGTTTTAACATTGAAAATGTTGAAACGCTCTGGCGGCGGGTACCGCCGCCCGCCCCGCAGGCGTGGGCGAAACTTGTTTTCGCCGTCAAACGCCGAAGGGGGCGTCTCAAAATCAAACTGCTTTAACCGGAGGTTACATGTTGCGCCGGCTGGAAACGCGTTTACGCCCCGAACTTGAGACCGGCGGAGCGGAAAACGGGGGAAGGGGGCTTGCCTTCAGGATAAAGGCCTTTTTGGGCATACAGCTGCGGGACGTACGCACGGTGAAAGTATTCACCATTTCCGGTCTTGCCGACGATGAAGCTGCCGCTTTGCTGACCGGATCCGTGCTGCACGACCCGGTTTTGCAGGAAGCCTTTTACAGCCCGTTCAAACTTGGCGCCGACTGGGTGCTGGAGGTGGGATACCGCCCCGGCGTCACTGATAACGAAGGGCGTACGGCCCGTGAAGCCCTTGCTTTAATTTTTCCGGCCAAAAAAGGCCGGGTACAGGTCTATACCGGAACGCAATACCATCTTTTCGGAGAACTTACCCGGCAGCAGGCCGGGAGCATAGCTAAAGACCTGCTGGCCAATGAACTGATTCAGCGTTTTGAAATTAAAAGCGGTGCTGAATGGTCGGAGCGTCCCGGATTTTCGGCGAAAGAGGCCAAAGTGCTGGGGAGCGCCTCGGACGAGGTGCGGACGATCCCCTTAAGCCGCATGGACGATGCCGGGCTTGCGGACTACAGCCGCGCCAATACCCTGGCCCTGTCCCTTGACGAAATGCTGGTGGTCAAAAACTACTATGCCGGGGAAGCTGTGCGTAAATCCAGAGCCAGGGCGCAGCTTGACCCGGATCCCACGGACGCCGAACTGGAACTTTTGGCGCAGACCTGGTCGGAACACTGCAAACACAAAATTTTCGCCGCGCGCATTGACTATAAAAACGGGCAAACCGGAAGAAAGCTGCTTATTGACAGCCTGTATAAAACCTGTATCCAGGGCAGTACGGAGCTTATCCGCCGGAATATGGGCAAAAAGGATTTTTGCCGTTCCGTGTTTAAAGATAATGCTGGAGTGGTGGAATTTTCGCCCGCTTATTACCTGTGCATCAAAGTGGAAACGCACAACAGCCCTTCGGCCCTGGATCCTTACGGTGGCGCTCTTACGGGTATTGTGGGCGTGAACCGCGACCCCATGGGCACAGGAATGGGGGCGAACATGCTCTGCAATACGGATGTCTTTTGTTTTGCCTCTCCGTTTTATGACCGGGAACTGCCCCCAAGGCTTTTACATCCGCGCCGGGTTATGGAGGGCGTACGCGAAGGAGTGGAACACGGCGGCAACAAGTCCGGCATTCCCACGGTCAACGGTTCAGTGGTCTTTGACGAGCGTTATTTGGGCAAACCGCTGGTATTTTGCGGAACAGTGGGCATCTTGCCCAAAACCGTCCAGGGGAATCCCGGCTACGAAAAAAAAGCCGGCGCCGGTGATGTGATTATCATGGCCGGCGGGCGCATCGGCAAGGACGGCATCCACGGCGCCACTTTTTCTTCCGAAGAACTGCACGCGGATTCTCCGGCCACGGCGGTGCAGATCGGCGACCCGATCACCCAGCGTAAACTTTATGATTTCATCATGCTGGCTCGCGACAAGGGGCTGTACAGCGCCATTACGGACAACGGCGCGGGAGGGCTGGCTTCTTCCGTGGGTGAAATGGCCAGGGATACAGGAGGCTGCCGCCTGGATTTAAGCCGCTGTCCTCTCAAGTATGACGGATTACGCCCCTGGGAAATACTGCTTTCAGAAGCGCAGGAAAGGATGACTCTGGCGGTGCCGCGTCTTAAGCTGGACGAATTTATGGCCCTGGCTGAACGTATGGATGTTGAGGCGAGCAATTTGGGAGAATTTACCGGCACGGGCTATTTTCATGCTGTTTATGGAGATAAAACCGTTGTCTGGCTGTCCATGGAATTTTTGCACGAGGGCCTGCCCCGGATGCGGCTTGACGCCGCCTGGGTTCCCCCTGCCGTTACGGACGAGGGGAGCGTTGAACTGCCGGAGGAAGAACAGGGAACCCTGCTTAAAAACATGCTTGCCCGGCTGAATATTTGCAGCAAAGAGTATATGATTCGCCAATACGACCACGAAGTCAAGGGCGGGAGCGTGGTCAAGCCCCTGGTGGGGGTCAGGCGCGACGGGCCGGGAGACGCGGCTGTGCTGCGCCCTGTGCTGAAATGCGGGAAAGACGGCCCTTTGGAGGCAGTGGTTCTTGCGCACGGCATCTGCCCCAAATTCAGTGATTACGATACCTACTGGATGATGGCCAACGCCATTGACGAAGCCGTGCGCAACGCCGTGGCCGTGGGGGCTGACCCCGAGCGCATGGCCGGGGTGGACAACTTTTGCTGGTGCGACCCTGTGCAGTCTGAAAAAACACCCGACGGGCAATACAAGCTCGCGCAACTGGTGCGGGCCAACCAGGCCCTGGCGGATTTTTGCCTGGCTTTCAACCTGCCCTGTATTTCCGGCAAAGATTCCATGAAAAACGACTACCACGGCGGAGGGGTGAAAATATCCATTCCTCCCACGGTGCTGTTTTCTTTGCTCGGCTTTATGCCGGACGCCTCCAAAGCCGTTACTTCGGATTTCAAGAAACCCGGCGAGATCATTTATCTGCTTGGGCTGACCAGGCGGGAACTGGCAGGCAGCGAACTGCACAGCGAACTCGGCAAAAAAACCGGGCTGCTTCCGCAAGTGGACGCCCTCACGGCGCGCAAGCGCTACCGGACGTTGCACCAAGCCATGCAATCCGGGCTGGTGACCGCCTGTCACGACCTTTCGGACGGCGGGCTGGCGGTGGCCCTGGCGGAAATGTCCATTGGCGGAAGACTGGGCGCGGATGTGGAAGTCAGCGCCGTTCCGACGGCAGGCGGCACGAGTCTGGCGGCAGGCGGCATGAGTCTGACCGAATTGTTGTACAGCGAATCCGCCGGACGCCTGCTGGTTACGGTTTCTCCGGAAAAAGCCGGCGCGTTGGAAGCCCTGTTCGGCGGACAGCATTGCGGAAGACTTGGCAGGGTAAACCATACCCCGTATTTGAGCTTCAGGCTGAAGGAGCGTATTTTTTTGCGGGAAGCAGTGGAAAATCTTGTTTCAGCTTTTAAAAAGACTTTGGACTGGTAAGCAGGCGTTGGCTCTGCGCGGAGAAAATTTTGTCCTGGCGGCCGACATAGCCGCAAACTGGCATGTGGGCGTTGATGAAGCCGGGCGAGGATGTCTGGCCGGCCCGGTGGTTTCCGCCGCGGTGCTTGCCCCCCCGGCTTTCGATTTTTTATCGGCCTTTCCCGGCCTCACGGATTCCAAAGCCTTAAGCGCGGCCAAGCGCGAAAGTTTGCGGCTGGCTATCCTCGGCAGCCCGATCCTCTGGGGACTCGGTTTTTCCTGGCCCCCGGAAATAGATGGCGTAAATATTCTCAACGCCACTTTCAGAGCCATGACCAGAGCGGTTTGTTCCCTGTTTCTGTTTCTGGAAAGGCACAGGCAGCGGCTTGACATTCCTGACGATCTTCCATCGTCCTTGCCGCTTTGTATTGACGGAACGCAAAAAATACGCCCGCGCGAGTGGCAGGCCGGGCAGCGGACGCAGCGCGCTTTTACCCTGCCCCGGCAATACGCTCTGGTGCGGGGCGATGCCGTGCTGCCTTCCATCTCCGCCGCTTCGGTTTTAGCCAAGACCCGGCGGGACAGACTTATGCGGGCGCTGGACAGACGCTACCCCGGCTATGCGCTGGCTCAGAATAAAGGCTACGGGACAAAAGCGCATATGGAGGCGCTTGAGCGTCTGGGGCCAAGCCCCCTGCACCGAAAAACTTTTGCCCCCTGCGCCCGGCGCGGGCGTACTCCGGAACAGGGTAAATTGTTATGATACAGGCCATGCCGGGGCACCTGCGTTTAGGCCGCAGAGGCGAAGACCTGGCGGCGGAATTTTTACGGCGCGCCGGCATGCGCATACTTGAACGCAACTGGCGGCCGGAAAAAAATGCTTCCCTGGAGCTGGACATTGTGGCGCAGGAGGGCGATACCCTGATTTTTGCGGAAGTCAAGAGCCGCACATTGAACATTTCTTCCTCTTTCACGGCTCTGGACAATTTTTCCGCCGTCAAGCGGAAGCGTCTGCGCAAGGCTGTGGCCATGTATCTTTTCCAGACGCAAAGCTGGCGGAAACCTTGCCGCTTTGACCTAATCTGCGTCGGTTTTCCGGGCGAAGGGCGGGAAACTGAAAAAATCCGGATAGATCACTATAAAAATGTGCTTGCGGAATAATCGGACAGCCCCGGATAAAACCGGCCAGCTTTGGGTTGTGGCCACTCCACTGGGTAATCTGGGTGATTTTTCGCCCAGAGCCGGGGAGATTTTGACCCTGGCGGATTGCGTACTGGCTGAAGACACCCGGCGCGCCAGACTGTTTTTTGCCGCCTGCGGCATCAAAGCCCGCGCCTTGATGAGCCTGCACGAGCATAACGAACTTGAGCGCCTGGCCGCTATTTTGTCCGCCCTGGCCCAAGGCAAAAATTTCGCTCTTATTTCCGACGCCGGAACTCCCCTTTACTCCGATCCGGGCTACCGGCTGGTGCGGGCCTGCCGGGAACGCGGCTACAAGGTGGTTCCGGTTCCCGGCCCTTCCGCCCCCCTCGCGGCTCTTTGCGCCAGCGGACTGCCCCCCCAGCCGAGCGTGTTTTTAGGGTTTTTACCGCGTAAGAAGGGCGATTTACGCGTCTTCATCCAACCTTATGCGCGCCTGCCCGCAACCCTGGTTTTTTTTGAACGCAAAGACCGCCTCAAAAACAGCCTGGCCTTGCTCTACGAGTTTTGCGGCGAGCGGGAGCTTTGCATAGCCCGCGAACTGACCAAAGTTTTTGAAGAATTCATGTTTTTCCAACTGCGGGACTTTGCCGCCGTACCGGATGACTTGCTGGGTGAACTTACGGTGCTTCTCGGCCCGCCCGGCGACAAGCCGCGTTCTTCCGCCGCGGAATTGCTGCTGTTGTTGCGGGAAGCAGGCCCTGAGGCCGGAAAACCCAGAAGCCTGGCCAAAAAACTGTATGCCCGGACAACAGGCTGGAGTGTGGATGAACTTTATACATTTATTCTTTTGTCGCGTTCCGCAATAAAAAAAGATAACATGGATCCATAAAAAGCGGTACATGACATGGTTCTAGTACGCTGTAACACTTAAAAGTTCGTATAGAACAGCGTACTGACGCCGGGCGAACAAGCCCGGCGCACCGTACTTTGAACCATATATCGCTACGCCGGACGTGAAGTCCGGCTTGCTCCGCCGCCATTTGGCGGCGCGGCGGCTTATGCCGCCGGCGCGAGGCGGGATTAATTCCCGCCGAAGCAAGAAACGGAGCGAAGCGATTATAAAACGGCGGAGCAAAGCAAAAAACACGTTTTTTGCTTTGCGATCTTCACACTTCAAACGTAGCGAAGCGAAGTTTTAAGTGTGACATGGTACTAGGCGGAACAATGGCAAAATTATCAGCCACAGCGGTGTTCAAATGTTTTTTGCGCAGCAACATGAGCAATGTGGCCTACAATATACGCGGGTTGCAGAATATCGGCATTACTTTTTCCATGCTTCCCGGCCTGCGGGAAATTTACCCTGACCCGCATGATTTTGCGTCAAGCTGCCGCCGGTATGCCCTTTTCCATAACTGCCACCCCTTTTGGGGCCCTTTCCTCACCGGGGCTTTTTTACATGCCGAGCTTGGGATTGCCGACGGCCGCCATACGCCGGAGTTTTTGGAATACACCAGAAGCACTACCCTTAACTCGCTTTCCGCCATTGGAGATTCTTTCTTCAGCGGGAGCATGGATGTGGCGTTTTGTTTGCTTTTCGCGCTGTTGTGCGCGCACGATTATATCGCGGGAGCCTGCTGCGGGATGTTATTCTGGTTTTTATCCGCCCTGGCGGTCAAGGCGGCGACTTTTTACATCGGCTTCAGGCGCGGCCTTGGCGCGGTATCCTGGCTTAAATATTTTCATCTGATCAATCTCGGCGATTATATCAAGATATCCTGCTCTTTTATTCTGCTGGCCCTGCTGATTTATTCGCTGCGGGTACACAGCATTTTATCCGTGGAAGGCGTGGATTTGGGGGGGGTGCTGCGCCATTGGGTTTTCCCGGTGGCGGTTCTGGCTGTGTGCAGCCGGCTGTGCATATACCTGCGCCCCGCGCGCGTGGTTTTATTAAGTCTGCTTTTGATGTTGCTGCTATTTTTTAAAGTGTTTCAAGATAATGGCGTCCACAGCCATGTTGTTTTTTAATCTGTATGGATATAAATGAAAATATAATGTTAAATAATTCAAAGGATGTTTTTACCGCAAAAGTGGCCGTTCTGGACGGTTATGGCCTGCATGCGCGCCCGGCTGCCGGCCTTGCCAAAACCGCGCAGAAGTTCAAGGCTGAAATTTGCCTTATTTACGGGGAAAACAGGGCGGATGCCAAAAGCATCCTGGATATACTCGCCCTTGCCGTTTCACAAAATTCCGAACTCGTTCTGGAATGCCGGGGAGAAGATGCGGAGCCGGCCGGCAAAGCCCTGCTCAAGCTGTTTCAACCCGGCTTTCATTCACGATCCGGATCAAAAATGCCGTAATTTTTTTTGATTGCGGCGGAGATTGCAAGCGTAAATGTCCAGGCAAGAAAAAAAACCGCAAAAAACCGCCCCCAACGAGGCAGTTCCGGAAGCCCTCCCCGGCAGGCGTATTGTTCTCAACGGGGTAGCGGTTTCTTCCGGCATCGGGATCGGGCCTTCCCGGTTTATTAACCGCCGGGGCTCCGCCATGGTCGTCCGGCAAAAAATACGGCGCGAAACGGTTAAAAAAGAGCTTGCCCGCCTGGAACAGGCCGTATCCCGCCTGGAAGCCGAATTCAACGCCGCCAAAACCAGGCTTTCCCCCATGGCCGATGAACAGAGGGCGCAGGGCGAACTGCTTGACGTCTACCTGATGATCTGCCGGGATCCCAAGCTGCTCAACACCGTCCGCGCCAATATAAGCGAGCATAATATGGGCGCTGAATGGGCGTTGGAAAAGACCGCCCAGGATGTGCGGCGTTCCTTCGCCAATATAGATTCTCTGTACCTGCGGGAGCGGAGCGTGGACATTCAGACGGTAATCGGCCGGGTTACCGGGTATTTGCAGGGTAACGCCGTTTCCGCCCCGGGAGGGGATGAACCGAAAATAATTTTTGCGCACGATCTTACGCCGGCTGATACCCTGGCTCTGGAACCAAGCCGGATCATCGCCCTGGTTACGGAAATGGGCGGGCAAACTTCGCACACGGGCATTCTGGCCAGAAGCATGCACATACCCTGCGTGGTGGGATGCATTGATTTGGAAGAATGCGTGCAGGACGGCGACCTGGTCATTGTTGACGGGATTAACGGCGTTATAGTTGTTAACCCGCATGAGACCGAACTGGCCGCTTATATAAACCGGCGGCAAGAGTTCCGGCTGTACGAAAAGCGCATCCGGGTAAATTCCGCTTATCCCGCGGAGACAGAGGACGGGGTGCCGGTGCCGGTGTACGGCAATGTGGAAAACGGACAGGAAACAGCCCTGCTCAAAGCTTTGGGCGGAGAAGGCATAGGCCTCTTCCGTACGGAATTCGGCTATCTGTCGCGCCGGGATCTGCCCACGGAGGAAGAGCAGTTTGAAGAATATAAAGCCGCCATACAGGCAATGTCCCCGCATATGGTCGTGATGCGCACGTTGGATTCAGGCGCGGATAAAATGATCGGCCAGCGCCGGGTTCTTGAGGAAGCCAACCCGGCCCTGGGGATGCGGGCCATACGTTACTGCCTGCGGCATCAGGACATTTTCCGCCGCCAGTTGCGGGCTATTCTGCGCGCCGGCGTTTACGGCAATGCCGCGGTGATGTTTCCCATGATTTCCGGCCTGGATGAATTGCGCCAGGCTAAATCCATATTGTCGGAAGTCAGACAGGAGCTGGATAACGAGGGCATAAGCTACAGCCGCAACGTGCTGGTGGGAACCATGATTGAACTGCCGGCGGCGGTGATGATTTCCAGGGCTCTGGCCAGGGAAGTGGATTTTTTCAGTATAGGTACCAATGATTTAATTCAATATTCCCTGGGCGTTGACCGCTGCAACAAGTATGTGTCTTATCTTTTCAAGCCTCTGCACCCGGCTATACTCCGGGCCATTAAATATACCGTTGATATGGCGCACGCGGAAGGCATAACCGTGTGCGTATGCGGGGAGATGGCCGCCGATCCGTACTGCCTGCCCGTGCTTCTGGGCATGGGCGTGGATGCGCTTTCCATGACCCCGCAGCACATCCCCTTTGTAAAAAACCTGATCCGCCGCTCCAATGTGGAAGAATTTCGTCTTCTGCTCAAAAGCATTTTCAGCCAGGGCACCCCGGAAGATATTCTGCGTCTGGTCAGCCAGAATGTCTATGCGCGGTTTAAGGATGAATTGGCCTTTTTTGCTTCCATGACCGATAACAACGCGTAATTTCGATTCCAAATTAAAACCGCGTCAATTTTTAACAAGGCCATACCGTCATGCCCCAAAAAAAACCCGCTTCCTCCCTGGCGCACAATAAAAAAGCCCGGCACTATTACGAACTTCTGGAATTCACGGAAGCCGGCCTTATGCTTACAGGGTCGGAAGTTAAAAGCATCCGGGCGGGCAAGGTAAGTTTCAACGACGCCTATGTGTCCTTCAGGCCGGCCGGAGCCTTTCTGCTGGGCCTGCACATAGCGCCCTACGCCAATGCCGGGTACGCCCAGCACCAACCGGAGCGGGAACGCAAACTGCTTTTGCACGCCCGCGAAATTGAAATTCTCTCCGCTAAAGTGGAACAGAAGGGGCTTGCGCTGATCCCGGTGAATCTGCACTTCAGCGGGGGCTGGATTAAAGTGGAGCTTGCCGTGGGCCGGGGCAAAAAGCTGCACGACCAGCGGCAGGATCTGAAAGACGCGGCGGAGAGGCGGGATCTTGAACGGGAGCTTTTCCGCAAGTTCTGAATTACAGATTTCCGCATGGAAATCTGAAACATCAGCCGTCCGGCTGATGTCGCCGCGAAGCGGCGAGAGTCAACCGAAAACCACGTTTTTCGGGTGACGATCCTCCGCAGGGAAAAGTTTACTTTTCAATGCGGATATCAGTAAATAGTCAATGCTGAAAAAGTCGGGAAACGACTTTTTCAGGTTCATCCGGTTAGAGCGTACTTTGCCTCATGAATAGCCATGATTCTGAGTTTGAAAAACTCTATGTCCCGATATCCGTAGGCCATCCTTTTCAGTACCTTGATCTTGTTGTTTGTTC
>JAISBT010000092.1 GCA_031266055.1 Deltaproteobacteria bacterium | reverse complement strand
TTGGTACGGGGTTAAAAATAAAGACCATAGAAGCGCTTTGTTACGGCAAGGCGCTGGTGGCCACTTCTGCTGGGGTTGAAGGGATACTGCAAAGAAATACAGGCCAAAAAGCCTGGCTTGTAGCAGGTGATTGGGTGCAATTTGCCGATTTTTGCGCAGCTGTTTTAAAAGACAGCGTTCTACGCCGTGAGCTTGAGCAAGGGGCCAGAGAATACGCTGAACTATATTTGTCCGAAGACTCGGTTTTCAGTGAACTGGCCCGGCAGCTTGAACTGGCCTGCAAAGTCAGGCAAATAGACTCAAAACCCCGGTATGAGACTTTGTCCGGTGAGGGTGGCAATTCCCGCCCCGTGGCCTTGCTGTTCCTGGATTATAATTCTCCCAATATCATACGTTGTGTTGAAGCTCTTCACAAACACTCCGGTCTTGACTACTTGCTGTTCCACCACCATGAAAAATTTGCGCATAACAAGGAAGGGGCGCATCTGCTGCCGCGTGCGTTTCATGAACTGCTCGCGCGTGGGCGCTCCCTCCCTGATACAGGCAGATATGAACGGCTTTCCCCGGAAGACAAACGAAGGGTTTTCGGGCTGGCCTCCCTTAAAGAGCTTTCTCTGGATGCCGCCGCCGAGATTTTTTTATTTTTAAAGAATTTTTTCAGAGATCTGATTGCCGCACAGCGTCCTGATTTTGTCGGAGTTTGGTGTGAATTTTCACCCATCCAATTTGGGTTGACAAGCGCGGCTGAAAGCACGGGAATGCCCACTTTTTACATTGAATATGGATCGCTTCCGGGAACTTTGATGATTTCCTTTAACGGCCAGATTGGTAAAAACGAAATAGCCGTCAACAATGACTGCTTTAACTCTTTACCTGTTGACGAGAACGAAGTTGCCGAGGCCGGAAAGATAATAAGCAAAATTAGAGAGACCAGACTGAACAGATATGCCCAGGAACCCTGCAAGCTTGAAAATCCTGAGCGGTTGGCCGGCAAAAAAATATTGTTTTATGCCGGCATTAATGACCTGGGGTCTGGCAACAGACCGTACGACAACACGGCCAGGAGATTTCACACTCCTTATTTTGCCGATACCATACATGGTCTTAAAACTCTTTGCGCTGCATGTAACAATCACCCTGATTGGCATGTTTTATTCAAGCCGCACCCTTGTATGGTTTCCATGCGGGCGAAAGAGTATGAACCGTACCGCAATCACCCAATAGTTACTATTGTTGAAAGCGGCGATATATACGATTTGGCCGCAATGGCTGATGTGTGCCTGACTATTCTCTCTCAATCCGTCTATATGTTTTCCATTGAGGGCAAGCCGTCAATATTATTGGGCAATTGTGAAATTCGCGGCAAGGGATGCGTCTATGAGTACACTGGGGGTGACCTGGAACAACTTATCGAGCTGGCCTTGGCCAGAGGGTATACGCAAGTCCAACGGAACGCCTTTGCCCGTCATGCGGCGCAGTTATTGAAATATTCACTTTTCGATGACGGGCAGTCGGGATGGGGGCGCCCGCTTGCTTCCCTTGAGCAGTATTTGAAAGAGCATTTTCTCGACTGGACGGATCAGGGCTGTCTATAGCAGTTAAAACCCTGATCCGGTAATTTTTTGCGGATTATGGCGGCAAAGAATATGAAAATAGCCATTACGGCCATAATGCCAAAAGGAATTTATTCGGGAGGAAGGTACCATGCGTACATAATGGCGGAATGTCTGGCGCACGCGGGTAATGAGGTAACTTTTATAACAAATGCTTTGCCTGTGTTTTATGATGATTTCAAAAATTACCCATCCCATATGGAAATAGAAATACTTTTAACTGAGAATTTTAATGTCTGTCCAGGAAGCAATGATAAATACGATTATGTCATCTTGGCCCCAACTCATGAAGCTGGAACATTGTTCTATGATAGAAGTATAAGATTTGCTTTAAAATCAAAAGCAAAGCTGATTATGTTAAATTTTGAATCTGCAAACTGGTTTAATAGCATCTCTCCTTGGAAAAAAAAAGAGAGCAAGTGGAAACAATGGAAAAATTGTTGTAAATACGGATGTCTTGTTCTATCTTCAGCTAAAGAATCTATGAAGTATGCAAAACAATTTTATATTGATTATAAAAAATATACACGTTTTGATTATTGGTATCCAGCAATTAATA
Source organism: Deltaproteobacteria bacterium (assembly GCA_031266055.1). Taxonomy (GTDB): domain Bacteria; phylum Desulfobacterota; class Desulfovibrionia; order Desulfovibrionales; family Desulfovibrionaceae; genus WRHT01. Next base: position 38,674 of record JAISBT010000092.1, on the reverse strand, counting down.
GTTTTGTTGCTGATAATATAAGTATAAAAGAAAAAGAAAACAGAATATTAATTTTTATCAGGTTACGGGATAAACATAAAGGAACATTAGATATTTTTGAGATTATAAACCAAAAATTAGATGGATATGTATTGGTATTTATATCTGGAACTGAAAAAGTAGGTAATTATTTTACTGAAAAATTAGATGATTATGCGAATAGACATGGCTTTAGATATGAAATTAAAACAATGGTAACGGATGAGGAAAAATTTATTGAACTTAAAAAGGCAAAACTCGTTCTCTTTCCATCGTATTTTGAAGGCTATGGCTATCCACCTGTTGAAGCGCAATACTGTGAAAGTCTATGCCTTGTGTACGATTTGCCTGTATTAAGAGAGGTAAATAAAAGCGGTATAATATATTGTGAATATGGTAATCCGTCAGATATGAAAAAAAAGCTGGAGCAAGCCCTAACCGGTGAGTTTGAAACGGGCGAAATAAAAGAAAACATATCCGGCAAAGGAAATTTTTACAAAAGGGCCGGTGAATTAAATAAACTGCTTGCCAGTTATCTTGATGACGACTGGCGTAATCCGGAAGCAAAATTAATGCCTTCCAACAGAATAACGCTCGAACCGTTGTATAGAAAACTAAAGGAGTATTATCTTCGCCTTGGCAGGTTAATAAATGGCCAGGCCTCTTGAAAACAGAAAAATTCAGCAGTTCGGACGCAATAACTTTTATATTGAACGTATGAAAAAATGGAAAAAATTCGCAGAATATTCAAACTGGGCGTAAAAGCGACGCTTTTGCTGCTGGAGCATTTTTGGGTGTGGCTTAGTTGTAGTAGGTCAGATGCGAAGAGTCTGAAATCCAAACCATTTCCTCGCTATGTATTACAAAAGCAAACTCTGACCCAAGGCGATTACACTTTCCTGAATGCCATCCGTAATTCTCACTATGGAGAGCGCTGCTTTATTATAGGGAATGGCCCAAGCCTCACAATGGAGGATCTGGACAAGCTGGTCGCTGAGTTCACATTGGCTTCAAACAAAATTTACCTTGCGTTTGATTCGACCAAATGGCGGCCAAGCCTATATTCGGTCGAAGACTCTCTGGTGGCTACAAATTGCCATAATGAAATCAGCCGAATCGACGGTTGCATAAAGTTGTTTCCTTCCAACATGCTGCCCTTTATCCGGCGAACCCGGGCGCATCAGTTCGTAAAGTGGATTCCTCCGGAGAAGGACAATTCCCCTGTGCGCTTCTTTTCCAGAGATTTATCCGGCGGTTTGCACTGGGGTTCAACTGTTACTTATTCTCTTTTGCAAATAGCTGTCCATATGGGATTCAAAAAAATTTATCTTTTGGGAGTGGATCATATTTACATCGAACCTGTTACGAAGGCCTCGAAAAACATCCTGGTTTCCCAAGGAGAACGCAATCATTTTCACCCTGGATACAGAAAGCCGGGTGAAACCTGGCATGCTCCGCTGCTTGATACTTTGGAACGTTCATATGAATTTGCCAGAGATTATTGCAATAGTATTGGTGTTAAGATATTTAATGCCAGCCGCCGGACAGCGTTGGACATTTTTCCGCGCATTGGACTTGATGATGTTTTAGAGTAATTGTAGTACATGTAATGAATTGAAATACTTAATAGAAGAATAGATGTGAAATTATATAATAAAATACTTGCTAAATTTGATGTATCGATTACTAGACGTAGCTATATCAACAAGCTGGAACAGAGTAAAGTTGTATTATCTAAGAAAAATAACCAACTGGAGCAAATTATAGCTGGCCTCAATCAAAAAAATAGACAGTTGGAACAAAGTATCGTTGTCTCATCACAACAAAATAATAAACTGGAACAAAGTAAAGTTATCTTATCCCAAAAAAATAACCAGTTGGAACAAAATATAGTTGTCCTGAATCAGAAAAATATCCAGCTGGAACAAAGTATAGTTAGCTTCAATCAGAAAAATACCCAGCTGGAACAAATGATCGGTGGCCTAAATCAGAAAAATAACCAGTTGGAACAAAATATAAACAAGCTGGAAAAGAAGAATAGCCACGCAGACCGTATGGGCCGCCTATGTTCACTTTTGGATGTTTACGCGAAGTGGATCAACTTCGACGATGACATGCTCTCGCGAATAGAAATAGACGTCCTGGAGACAAAATATGACATTGACAGCATAATCCTGAACCATGTCTGTAAACATAATATCCTGCCTCTAAAAGATGCGGAGATTGAATTTATTGAACTCAATGCTTTAAAGGTTCTAATTCATGAAATCATGTTTAATGAAGATTATTTTTTTACTACAGATAGTGAAGAGCCGTTCATTATAGACGGCGGATCAAATTTCGGGCTGGCAGTGTATTATTTCAAACACCTGTACCCGAAAAGCAAAATAATGGCTTTTGAGCCGGATAAGCGCTCACGGCAGGTACTTGAACGCAATGTCGAGCGTAACAAATGGGCCGATGATGTCCGTATCATGCCGTACGCCCTGGATACACAAGTATCTGAAAAAATATTTTATATTGATAATGCGGACACAATGGCCGGCTCGCTTACTACAAGGCGCTCGGCTCAAGGAAAAACACTTGCTACTGATACGGTACAGACACGCCGGTTAAGTGAATTTTTGCAAGAGGTGCCCGTAGTTGATTATCTTAAGCTGGACATCGAAGGCCTTGAGTCAGAGGTTTTGGATGAATGCGCTGATTTATTGAAAAAAGTAAAATATATCTTTTGCGAATATCACCGTGGAAATGGGTTATCTGATTGTAGAATAGAAAATATATTTAAGGTGCTCCGCGAAAATTGCTTTGACGTACAGATTAGCAAGTCATTTTCTGCTACCCAACAATCATTTTACAAACCTATGCTCCATGTTGACAAGCCTTATTCGGCTTGCCTGTGGGCGAAGAATAAGACAACCTCATAACCAAATCAAAGACTTCAATATACAGTCATGTTTGAAATTTTCAGAAGCAAAAAAAACAGATTCAAAGCAAATGTCTATTTGTCGTTTCGGCTTTTCCGAAAAGATTTGCTGACGCAACAAGCCCTTACGCGTCTGGGAATGTTGTGGGATTTCATGGAACCATTAACTATGGCAGGGCTTTTTATTTTTCTGGCCCAGGCGGGGTTTATTTCAAGCCAAGGCCTATCATTCCCGTATGCGTTGTATGTAATTTTTGGCTTCATTTTGTATCAGGCTTTCACCGATTCCGTGAATCACTCCATAAGGGTTATCTCTCGGAATAAGGACATTTTAAAATATAAGAAAATACCGTCGATATGCCTTGCCGGAAGCGATTTATTCCGATTTTTATACTTTGGAGCGGTCAGGCTCGCTATACTGGTTGTTGCCTTGCTCGGGTTCGGTTATTTCAATCCCCTGGCTTTTTTGGCAAGTATAGCCGGCTATTTTATCACGATTGTCTTCGGGATGAGTTTGGGATTGATTCTTTCTCCCTTCAATTCCATTTACGAGGATATAGGACGCCTTGTAGGCATTGTCCTAAGCATTATGCGGTTTGGAACACCAGTTATGTGGGTATTTCCATATGAAAAATTTCTCTGGCTGTATCTCTTTAACCCCGTTGCCGTGTTGATTGACTCCACGCGCTCCATGGCAACGCTTGGGACAATTGAATTTTCGGTCTATCTTGCCGTTCTTGTTCCGGTTATAGCGCTATTATCCTTATTGTCCGTTCATGTACTGAGAAAGACAGCAACCCTGATTGTGGAGCATTTATCGTGAATACTGTCATCTCAGCCAGCGGAGTATACAAAAAATTTAAACTGCAAGGCCAAAAGACACGAGCTTCCTGCGTGAGAGATATATGCAGGGTTTTGCTCGGCCTGCCCCCAAAAATAAAAAAGGACGATAACGAATTTTGGGCATTGCAAAATATTTCTTTTAAAATCGCGCAAGGAGAATCTGTAGCCCTGATTGGCAGTAACGGCTCCGGCAAAAGCACCATGCTTTCAATTATCGCCGGTATTATGCCGCAAACGCGGGGAGCGGTGAAAACCGTCGGCAGAATGCAGGCTATGATCAACCTGGGGGCTGGCTTTAACAATCGGCTTAGTGGGAACGAGAATATATATAATGCCGCCGCTCTTGCCGGCATGAGCAAAAAAGAAACCGATGCCCTTTATGATGAGATCGTCGCTTTTGCCGAACTTGGTGTGCGTATTAACTCTCCTGTGGGCAGCTACAGCTCCGGTATGAAGGCTCGACTCGGCTTTGCCCTGGCCAGTCATTTGAACCCTGAAATCATGCTCATCGATGAGGTGCTTTCCGTGGGCGACATATACTTTCAAAATAAATGCAAGCGCCGCATGGAAGAATTGAAGCACAAAGGCATAACCATGATCATGGTATCGCACAGCCTTGGCGCTATTACGGAGTTTTGCAGGCGAACTATATGGATTGAGCAAAGCAGGCTAATGGCGGACGGGGAAACCAAAAATGTTTTAAAAAAATATCAGGAATATATGCTTGGCAAAACGGCCAAAGCAGACACTGGAAAGGCTAAGGCGAAAGACGCACAAGTTGAGCGGGCAGACTTATCTGCGGCGCTTGAAGATGTGGCAGACTCACAACTCTCTTTTCGTTCGTTCGGAAATTTGCAGGTTCCGGGTATAGTCTTGGATAGGCATCCAGCCTTAATTAAAAAGCTGTCGGCCTGCCCGGTTCAAGATATTATTCCTGTAAGAGAAAAAGAATATGAAAGGGGTTATATATATTACAATGAAACTGAATATATAGAACGGTTGACGTATGAGCTGTTTACGCCTGTGGCGGATGGTAAATTGTATGCAAAGCGGGATTTCATTTTGGCCGTGTGCGCTAAATTTAAAAAAACAGTCCATCAACCTCTGCTGGCTTCAAGTTTTTATAATCAAGTCACTCTCGAAAAACATGGTGTGATCAATACAACACGCTCACAGCACAGAGTGGCTGCTCTAGACCCTGGGTGGCATCTTTGGATTGCTTCTATTCCATTCCTCCCTTTATTAGCCGGGGATTATTTTTTCGATATCTGCATTAAAGATGGAACATTTTATTTGTACAGGCAACCAGCGTGCAAATTAACAATCACTGAGTATGACAAAACGATATTTTTTGATTTCAGCGTAACTCATCTACTTGTCACACTATCTGCCATAGAGGAATATAATATAGCAAGCGGCCTGTATATGGAGCATAAAGATTGGCCTGTATATGAATAACGGGCACAATAAAAAAGCATTCACTCAGAAATGATATCAAACAGCTAGAGCATTTTAACATTGAAAATGTTGAAATGCTCCGGCGGCGGGCAGCGCCGCCGGCCCCGCAGGCGTAGGCGAAACTTGTTTCGCCGTCAAGCGCCGGAGGGCGCGTCTCAAAATTAAATTGCTCTAAAGAAGGATGATATGCATAATAATGATGGTATCAAGTGCGGCATAACTGAATGCACCTACTATGCCGCTCTTGATTTTTTTAAAATAACCGGATGGTTTGTCTACCCAAAAGCAAAAAAAATTGAAATATATCTCGATAATGTTCTATTGGGATATGCTAAGCTCAATATAAAAAGAGATGATGTATACAGAAAATATTCTGAATATAATAATGAAATGCCTGGATTTATATATACAAAATGTGGATACGCAGTTAGTCCCTTATCTAAAATACAAATAAATGCTTATGATTGTGATAGTAATATATTTTTCAAAAAAAATATCCAATTAAAATTAGTTGATGAGATACCAAATGAATATGGCTCTAACAATTCAAATTTTAAAATAAATAATATTGTAATTGATAAAAATGATGAAAAATTATTCTATAAAAGCCAAAAAGATATTCAATTTAAGTCTAAATTAAAAAAAATCAATATAGAACCATCAAGTTTATGCAATATAAAATGTAAGTATTGTATGGTTAACACAAACTATGGAAAAATTGAAAGAGGAATAATTTCTGATAGTATTCTTACAAAATCATTGTATTCTATTAACAGTATCAATACAATTGACGATGTGCAGTTAAACGCTTTAGGAGAACCTCTGACGAATCCGCAGTTTGTGAATATATGCAAGAGAATATACAAAGAAACAAAAATACGTCGAGTTCATTTTTTTACAAATGGAATGCTTTTTACCAAAGATGTCAGCGATATGCTACAAGAAATTCCTCTTGATTTTGGCATTACTTTTTCCATTGATGGAAAGTCGATAGCTGAGAATAATTATTATCGAAAAGGTTCTGACTATCATACCATAAAACGCAATATTGATTACCTTGTCCATATAACTGATGGAAAAAAAAATTTTGACTTGCAAATTTTTAATTTAATTCTGGATTCAGACAATGTAACTATAAAAACACCTGAATTTTTATTAAACGATTTTGGATTTTTAAAAATCCATACACACAGAGCCTTTTATTTTACAGATATGAATAAAAATATATTGTCCCGGCTGAACAAAGAGCAATTAGATAAAAAAATAAAGATGAATGGTACAAAAAGAAAAATGATTTGTAAGAGAGTTTTTAGTGAGCTTACAATTCGGTTTAACGGAGATGTCATTCGTTGTCATTGGGATCCACAATGTTCGCAACTAATGGGAAATATTGAACAAGAAGATTTAATATCCATATGGCACGGCAAAAAATACATCGCGGCAAGAAAAACCATGAACCCCAACATGCCGTTTATGTTTCTACATTCAAGTTGTAAAGCCTGCCATGCTATGAATAATGGCTATTTGGCACTGGAAGATGACTAGGTAACCTTTATTACCGTGGCAACTCCACTTAAAAAATTATTGAATAAGCATGACCAGTAAACGTCAGTCAGTTCCAGCTACTATTTCACTAAGCAATGTATATATCATGGTTACAATTTTTGGCGCTGGCGAGGTTTTTCGTTCCAAGATTAGAGCCTGCCTGACAGAGCTTGGCGTAAGTAACTTTAATATTTACAGCCCAAAATTGACGCCTGCGCCCAAAATAACCGACTTTCAGTTGCACGGCCCCGTTCTGATCCTCTCCCCCAACGCTTTTCACTTGCCGCAGATTGAGCATGTACTGAAAAAAGGGCATCCCTGCTACGTGGAAAAGCCCATGGTCATTTCCGTGGCGGAACTTGAGCAATTGCGGGAACTGGCCGCAAACTCCTGCGCTCCGCTTTACTGTGGCGATTACTATTATTTCAAGGCCCTGCCCCTTTTGTTGCGCTATGGGCGCCTGGAGCAATATCGGGAATATGCGGCTCAGTCCGGGGAGTACGCGCACGCGGCTTCTCCCATCGTATCGGTCGAGGCGGCCTTGCTTGAAGGCGGCGGCGAAGCTTCCGGCTCCATTGAACACCGGGCCTGGCTTGGCGATGCCAAGGCCGGCGGCGGCATGTTGCTGGATTTGATGCTTCATCTGACCAATATTCTGAATATGCTCGGCTTGAACCTGGAGACTGTGTCCATGGCCACATTGGGGCGTTTTGACAGAAAAACCAGGCAGTTCAGACGTTTGGCCGCTTCCTCCGAGGCCGAAGATTATGCCGAGATCCGGGGCGCTCTGACCGGCGGCATTCCGGTTGCAATGAAAGCCGGAAAGTATTCCCCAAGGCACGAGCGCTTCGTCCGCTTGCGCCATGCGGACGGCTGCGTGACCACTTTGCATTTTACCAAAGATAATATCGCAGAAACTGTTGATAAAAATGGCAAAAGGCTCTGGCAGAGCAAGCTTCTGGCTGACCCCTACCTTTTGACCATGCGGGACGCTTTTGCCTTTTTCCGTGACCATGCGAACATGAAAGAAAAGCCCTGCGCCTGTTTTTTTGAGGAACAGGCCCTTTCCATCCGGCAGATCGATATGATTAAAAACCGCGCCCTCGGTTGATGCAGCGCGACACTTTCTTACTGATATCCGCATTGAAAAGTAAACTCTTCCCTGCGGAGGATCGTCAACCAAAAACGTGGTTTTCGGTTGACTCTCACCGCTTCGCGGCGACATCAGCCGTCCGGCTGATGTTCAGATTTCCATGCGGAAATCTGTAAGCGCTTTTCGCACAAATTTTTGGCGGAGAGGCAGGGATTCGAACCCTGGATACCTTTTGGGTATACACGATTTCCAATCGTGCTCCTTCGGCCAAGCTCGGACACCTCTCCACAGAAAATCGTTAGTAGCAAAAGATTTCGGGCTTGGCAAGCAAAATTCCGGCTTTTCTTGCTTTTCACCCGGAATATGGTATTGTGCCTTGACCTTTTATCACCCATATTGACAAGCCGACTGGAGATGCCCGTGTCCGCGAACATACCGAATGACGCCGCGCAAAAACTGCCCAACCCGCAAGACCTTGAAATTCTGCAGAAACGCTTTGCCTTGGTTGATCTGAATGATCCTGTTTATCAAGCCCTGTTCAATTTTGTCGCTGAAAGACTGCCCCGCGAAGGGTCAAGCAACCTCTACCACCGTAAACCCTCCCCCTGGAATAATCAGGAAAGCCTGAAACCCTTTGACCCCATCAACATTGTGCAGATGGACATTAAACTCCCCACCATGCCGACGGTTCTGGGCGAATTGCAGGAAGTAACCAGCAAAGAATACGCTTCCGCTTCCACTGTAGGCGATATTATCGCCAAAGATCCGAGCCTTACGGCCTGGGTGCTCAAGCTGGTCAACAGCCCTTTCTTCGGATTTTCCGTCAAGGTGGATACTGTAACCCGCGCCGTCGCCCTTCTGGGGGTTGAGCAGATTAAAACCCTGGCTATCGGCGGCATGCTGCAAAACCTGGTGGTGCGTATGCCCAAAGGCATACTCAACCTGGAAGATTTCTGGCGGCACAGCATAGCCACCTCCATTGCCGCCCAAACCATATGGAAGATGCTGGGCAAAAAGGATTCTGAACGCCTCTTTGTCGCCGGACTTCTGCACGACTGCGGCATCCTCGCCCTGGCTTACACCGCCCCGGATACCGCCAAAGCCCTGAATGCCGCATGCCACTTATCCGGCAAGCAACGCCATCTCATCGAACAGGAACTGATTTCCTTTGACCACGCGCGGCTCGGCGGCATGCTGCTGCACCGCTGGAACATGCCTCTGCCCCTGGTCATGGCGGTGTTGCGCCACCATGAGGTGGAGGCGCCGGAACGCTACACTGAAGCCGCGGTGGTACACCTTGCAGATGTCATCGCCTTTGCCGTGGCCGGAGTTTCCGGGGACGACCTTGTCCCCCCCATAGACCCGGCGGTGTGGAAGGTCTTGCGGCTCGACCAGTCCAAAATAAACTTTACGGCAGATTCCATTGTGGAAAAATTGAATGATCTGTGCACGGTTCTGCGGATGTAGAGCATTTAACCTTGAAGATGAAATTCAGCTACAAATACCTCTGTCTGGCGTTCAGCGGACTGTCTTTGCTTCTCTTTCCCGCGCAGCCGGAGAGTAACCTGGCATACGGCGCGCCGAAAAACCGCAATTTTGATCTGGCCATTATGCCCGGCGCGCAGCCAGGGCAGCGCGGAAACTCCGTTTTTTCCCCAAAACCCGGCCCCGGCACGGCCAAAATGACCATTGCCACCCGCTCGCTCGCGCAAAAAGACGCGCACAGTTCGGTCATGGTAAACTACCCCCAGGTGGGAAACAGCAAAATTGACACCGAACTGGATTTTTGGGCCGGGAAGACCCTGGGCACCTTTGTCGCGGGCGTTAAAAATCTTTCCGCGGACAACCGGAACCGCTGCAGTATGCTGGCGGATTACGAACTGAGCGAATCATCAGGCAACGTTTTCAGTATTGTTTTTCGCATAACCACGGAAACCGGCGGTTCGCACCCGGATTACGGCATGGTGACTTTTTCTTACGATTTATCCGACGGCCGCAGGCTCGGCCTGCAAGACCTTTTTGCCGATACCGGCGGACTGTTGAACTTTTTATCGCTGTACTCCTACGATATACTGACCGCCAAACTGGACGGCGCTTTTGAGCGAAGCATAAAAAACGGCACCACGCCGGATCTTTTAAATTTTTCTTTTTTTGCTCTTAGCGCCGAAGGGCTGATTCTATATTTCCCGCCCAACCAGGTGGCTGATTACTTTGCGGGAGAACAAAACGTGCACGTGCCCTCTGACAAGCTCACTCCCTTCAAGCCGAGAGCAAATTTATGGTCAGCCGCGCAGCCAGCCTTCAAGTCCGCTTCCCCGCGCGCGAGCCAGGCCCTTCAGCAAGCCCGGCAACGCGACCTGCAATGATGCGCTTCCGCTTTATTCCGCTTCTTTTCTGCCTGTTTTTTTTCGCGCAAAACGCGTGGTGCATGGGAGACAAAGCCGTGGAATACATGGCGGGTTTTACCACCCTCGGCACTGCCGGCCCGGACGGCAAGCTTAACGGTGAAATCGCCGTCTGGTATCCCTCCGGCAGGCCCAAGCGCGCTCAATACAGCATGCAGGCCGGCCCCTGGCTTATCCGGGCGGAAATGAACGTGCCTCCGGCCAAAGGACTTTTCCCGCTTATCCTGGTGTCACATGATATGGCCAGTCACGCCCTGGCGCAACACGACCTTTGCTCCGCCCTTGCCGAAGCGGGTTTTGTGGTCGCCGCCCCCACCCATTACGCGGATAACTCGAAAGACGCCAACGCCGTTTTCAGCGCGGCTTTATACTATCACCGCCCGCGCCAGCTCATGGCGGTTTTGGACAGTCTGGCCAAAAACAAAAAATTCGGCAAAATGATCAATTTCGAACAAATCGGCGCGCTGGGCAGCGGCGCCGGAGCGCTCACCGTGCTGCAACTGGCCGGCGTGGATATTGACCCTGCCTCCTGCGCCGATTATTGCCGGGCTGCTCCCGCGGATGGAGTTTTTTGCAACAAATGGGCTTATTCCCGCCTGTTGCGCCTTCCGGCCGATATGCAGACCATAAGGGCCGGATACGGCGCAAATGCCTTCTCCCCCCGCCTGGGCAACCTCAAGGCCGTGGGCCTCCTGGCGCCCGGAGGCCTTTTTTTGCTGGACAAAAGCGCTCTTGCCGGTCTGTCTGCCCCGCTGGCGGTTCTTTCGGCGGAACAGGACGAGCTTTACAAGCCCGAAACATTTCCCGAACCCCTCGCCCAAACAGCGCACACGCGCCTGCTGAAAAACCTGGATCATTATTCAATGAACGCGGTTTGCCCGGAAGAAATTTTTTCCCTGCTGCCGGAGTTGTGCGGCGCCGCCCCGCAAGACATACGGGCTGAAGCCGCCAGGGAACGCGACCATTTCTTTATCACTTTTTTTCAGTCCGCATTGGCCGGTTCCTGAAAGATTTTTGTTGACCTTCTCGCCTGAATAGGCTTTAACCATTAGCTCTGATTGTGCATGAGCGTTTATGCCCTGTTACCCAGATTTATTTTGCTTTATTACTTTTAATATTGTAATAATTTTTTTGATTTTTGGAGCCTGTCCGACAAAAAATTGCCGCTATAATTTCAAACGCAACATGCTATAATAATAAGGATTTATTCGTGAGTGAAGCACCCGCCACATTAACCGCCACCGCCCTGATTACAGGCGGATCAAGAGGAATAGGCAAAGGCATTGCCCTTGCCCTTGGTCAGGCCGGCCTTCAGGTTTATCTTACTTATGTCAGCAAAGCCGCCGAAGCTGAAGCGGTTGCCGCTGAAATCCGTTCCAAAGGCGGACTGGCCTCCGCTTTTGGCCTGGATGTCGGCGATTCTTCCGCTGTCGCCGATTTTTTTCAGTCTGAAATTAAAGACAAAGTGCTGCTCAAGGCACTGATCAATAATGCCGGAATCACCAAAGACGGTTTGATTTTGAGGATGAAAGACGAGGATTGGGATAAAGTGCTGGGCATAAACCTGCGCGGGCCTTTCATCTGCCTGCGGGAAGCCGCCAAAATTATGACCAGACAGCGCCTCGGGCGCATTGTGAATATCGTGTCCATAGCCGGCCAGATGGGCAACCCCGGGCAGGCCAATTACAGCGCGGCCAAGTCCGGACTCATCGGCCTGACCAAGTCCGCGGCAAAGGAGCTTGCCTCCAGAAACATCACCGTAAACGCCGTGGCGCCCGGCTTTATCGTCACCGATATGACGGACAAGCTCGATGCGGCGACCCGCGACCTGTATCTCACGCAAATCCCCTTAAAACGCTTCGGCACAGTGGACGATGTGGCCAGTGCCGTTTCTTTTCTGGTATCTGACAGCGCCGCCTACATTACCGGGCAAGTGCTGGCTGTAAATGGCGGACTGTATTGCTGAATCCGGATCAAGGTCTTAACGGCCAAACCGGACGAATAATCTAAAATAATATAATTGGAGGGAAAATGTCTGTTGAAGCTAAAGTAAAACAAATAATCGTCGACCAATTGGGCGTGGACGAGAAAGAAGTTACCCCGGATGCGTCTTTTATTGAAGATCTGGGCGCCGATTCCCTTGATCTCACTGAACTGATCATGGCCATGGAAGAAGAATTCGATGTGGAAATAGGCGACGAGGAGGCCATGAAAATTCTCAAAGTCAAGGATGCCTATCAATATATCACCGACCATGCAAAGTAGCCGCCTTCAGGATTTTTGCAGTTTTTTTCACGCTGTTTGATTTTGCATCCGGCATATGATAAAACAGGATATTTCGCGCGCGCAGGCATAGCTGCCGCTGCGGAACATCCTGTTTTATTTAAAATTACTGGTACAATGTCACACTTGAAACTTCGCTTCGCCACGTTTGAAGTGTGGGGATCGCTTCTCCGTAAAGCGGGTTTCCGGCTCGCTCCGCCGCCTTAAGGCGGCGCGCGTCCCCTTGCGGGGTTGCGGCGTCTGTCCGCGCTTTCCAGGATCAGATTAAAAATCAACGCATCTTTAATCCGGAATTGGAAACAGACCATAAAGGAAACTTTGATGAGCAGAAAACGCGTAGTTGTAACCGGGCTCAGCGCCCTGACCTCCATCGGGAATGATGTAACCGACACCTGGGATAACCTGTTGCGGGGCAAATCCGGCATAGCGCCCATTACCCTGTTTGACGCCGGTGAATTTGATACGCGCATTGCCGGGGAAGTTAAAAACTTCAACCCGGAAAATTTCGGCATCCCGCCCAAACAGGCCAAACGCATGGCCCGCTTTGTGCAATTCGGCGTGGCCGCCGCCCTGATGCTCCTTAAAAACTCCCGGTATGCAATTACCGAAGCCAACGCCGGCCGGATTGCCTCCATCGTGGGCGTCGGCCTTGGGGGTCTGGAAACCATCGAGCAATTTCATACCAAGCTGATCTCTTCCGGGCCCGGACGTGTTTCGCCCTTTTTCATTCCCATGCTGATCCCCAACATGGTTCCGGGGCAAATTTCCATTTTCACCGGAGCCAAAGGGCCGAACCTGGTCATCACCAGCGCCTGCGCCTCCGGCCTGCACGCCATAGGCGCAGCCTATACGGAAATTGTCATGGGCCGCGCGGACGCAGCCATTACCGGCGGGGTGGAAGCCACGATCACGCCCATGGGCATTTCCGGATTTACCTCCATGAAAGCCATGAGCACCCGCAATGACGAACCGGAAAAAGCCTCGCGTCCTTTTGATAAAAACCGCGACGGCTTTGTGATGGGTGAAGGCGCGGGCCTCCTCCTGCTGGAAGACCTGGAAAGCGCAAAAAAAAGAGATGCCGTCATTTATGCGGAAGTTCTCGGCTGCGGCTCTTCCGCCGACGCCTACCACATGGTCGCGCCCAAGGAGAACGGCGAAGGCATGATTCAGGCCATGCTCAATGCCGTCCACGACGCGGGAATCACCGTTGACGACATTGACCATATTAACGCGCACGCCACTTCCACCCAGTTGAACGACACCTGTGAAACCCTGGCGATCAAAACGGTTTTCGGCGAAAGAGCCAAGCGGATACCCATCACCGCCAACAAATCGCAAATCGGACACCTGCTCGGAGCCGCGGGCGGCATTGAAAGCCTCTTCAGCGTACTTGCCTTGCATCACGGCATCATCCCGGGCACCATAAATTATGAAACACCCGACCCTTCCTGCGATCTGGACTACGTGACGCAAGGCCCGCGCAAAACCCAGGCTAACTATGCGCTGTGCAACAACTTCGGCTTCGGCGGCACCAACGCCAGTATGGTGTTTAAACGCTGGAGCGGCGACTGAGTACGCTGTAACACTTAAAAGTTCGTATAGAACAGCGTACTGACGCCGGGCGAACGAGCCCGGCGCGCCGCCTTAAGGCGGCGGAGCAAAGCAAAAACCACGTTTTTTGCTTTGCGATCTTCACACTTCAAACGTAGCGAAGCGAAGTTTTAAGTGTGACATGGTACTGAGGCCAGTGCAGCGCCGGCATTTTCTTGAATCTGGAGTACGTAAATGGATGAATTGTATCTGGAAGATTTGGCTCTGGGCCAGGCCGTTGCCCGGGAAATGGAACGCCAGACCGGCAATCTGGAGCTTATTGCCTCGGAAAATTTTGTATCCGCGGCCGTGCGCGAAGCCCAGGGCAGCGTACTCACGCATAAATACGCGGAAGGGTATCCGGGCAAACGCTACTATGGCGGCTGCGCGTTTGTGGACATAGTTGAAGAGCTTGCCCTTGAGCGCGCCAAAAAGATTTTTGCCGCCGAATACGTCAACGTCCAGCCCCATTCGGGCAGTCAGGCCAACATGGCTGTGTACTTCGCCCTGCTGAAGCCGGGAGACAAAGTTTTGGGCATGGATTTAACCCACGGCGGGCATTTGACCCACGGCAGCCCGGTGAATTTTTCCGGCAGATTTTTCAGCTTTTCTTCTTACGGGGTGGAACGCGACAGCGGATACATCAATTATGACGCGGTGTTAAAAACAGCCAAGGCCGAACGTCCGGCCATGCTTGTGGCTGGCGCCAGCGCTTATCCCCGGATTCTGGATTTCGAGCGTTTTCGCGCTATTGCGGATGAAACAGGCGCGAAACTCATGGTGGATATGGCGCATATCGCCGGGCTTGTAGCCGCCAAATTGCACCCCTCACCCATTGAACACGCGCACGTTACCACCACCACCACACATAAAACCCTGCGCGGGCCGCGCGGCGGCATGCTGCTGGCTTCCGGAGAATTCGGCAAAATGCTGAACAGCCAAATTTTTCCCGGCATACAGGGCGGCCCGCTCATGCACGTGATCGCCGCCAAAGCCGTGGCCTTTGGCGAAGCCTTGCGCCCCGCGTTCAACCTATACCAGAATCAGGTGGTTCAAAACGCCAAAGCGCTCGCGCAGGCGCTTATGGATGGCGGCTATAAACTGGTTTCCGGCGGCACGGACAACCATTTGATGCTGGTGGATCTGTCCGCAACGGACATTACGGGTAAGGACGCGGAAATAGCCCTGGATAAAGCCGGCATAACCGTCAACAAAAACACCGTCCCCTTTGAAACCCGCTCGCCCTTTCTGACCTCGGGCTTCCGCCTGGGTACTCCGGCCCTGACCACCCGCGGGATGAAAGAACAAGATATGCTGCTTGTCGCAAAATGGATTATTGAAGCTCTGGATGCGCGCGACAATGACAGCCGTCTGGCCGGAATCAAAAAACAGGTCAACAGCTTCGCGGAAAAGTTCCCCCTTTATGCTTGGTGAGCAAGAAACAAACAACGCCAGATTGCCTTGGCCGGAATATTTTATGGGCATAACCAGGCTGGTGGCCGGACGTTCCACCTGCCTCCGCCGGCAGGTCGGGGCCATAGCGGTGAAAAACTTCCGCATTCTGGCCACCGGGTATAACGGCGCGCCCGTCGGCATGGCCGATTGCCTGGATACCGGCTGTTTACGCCAAAAAATGGGTATAAAGTCCGGTGAAAGGCATGAGCTGTGCCGGGGCATACACGCTGAACAAAATTTGTTCGTGCAGGCGGCAATTCATGGGATTTCCCTGCAGGGGGCGAATATTTACTGTACCCACCAACCCTGTCTGATTTGCACAAAACTGATCATAAACTGCGGAATTTCCACGGTTTATTATGCCGAACCCTACCCGGACGCCCTGGTCGAAACATTTTTGAAGGAAGCGGACAGCGTACGGTATGTCCACCTGTTGCCGCGGCTTTAACGCGCCATGCATCCCTTCCAGCGCCATATGCTCCACGCTGTCGCCCTCAGCCGCCAAGGCTTCGGCCGCGTCGCGCCCAACCCCTGCGTAGGCGCTCTGCTGGTCAAAGACGGAAGTGTCCTGGCTGAAGGCTGGCACAGCTCTTTCGGCGGGGATCATGCGGAGATTGCCGCCCTGAAAGATGCCGCGCGTAAAGGCGTAAACCCAGCGGAATGCAGCCTGGTAGTAACTTTGGAGCCTTGCAGCCATTACGGCAAAACTCCGCCCTGCACGCGGGCCATTCTGGAAGCCGGCATCAGACACGTGGTGGTCGGCGCTGAAGATCACAACCCCCAGGCGGCCGGCGGCGCCAAATTTTTAAGCGAACACGGGGTTAAAGTCGAATGCGGCATAGCTGAGCGGGAATGCCTGGACAATATAGCGGATTTCCTGGTCTGGCAGCGCGAACGCCGGCCCTATGTAATTTTGAAGCTCGCCGCCACCCTGGACGGGCGCATAGCTACCCGCAGCGGACAGTCCAGGTGGATCAGCGGGAAAGAAGCCTTGCTGCAGGTGCACGAACTGCGCTCCCTCGCGCAGGCGGTTATGGTGGGAGGCAATACCTTCTACACGGATAACCCGGCCCTGACCTGCCGCCCGGACGGCAGCGCTCCCGCCCCAACCCAGCCCCTGGCCGTGATCGTGACCGGTTCGCTGCCGGAACATCCCGAAAACTTCACCCTCTTGCAAGATCGCCCGCAGGATGTTATTTTTCTGACCAATGCGGAGCAGGCCAAAAGCCGGACTGCCGGGCTGCTGCGCGGCAAGGGCATTACCATCTGGGGCGGGGAAGGAAATTACCTTGCCGCCGGGCTGGAAAAGCTCCGCCAGGCTTGCGGAAGACAGGTCTTTTATCTTTTGTGCGAAGGTGGAGGCAAGCTTGGCCTGTCCCTCCTGAGCGAAGGACTTGCGGATGAATTACGCTTGTACCTTTCACCCAAAATTATAGGCGATGCCGGCGCCAAACCGCTGTTTGACGGATTATGCGCGGAAAACATGGCCGAGGCCATGCGTTTGCGGTTCACTTGGGTTACGCCCTGCGGCGAGGATATGCTCCTGCAACTGCGCCGTTGATCGAAACGGTTGCGCTCCGGAGAAACGGACAAATGTTTACAGGTTTAATTCAAAGCACAGGTAAAATTATAGTTTCCGCCCGTAAAGGCGCGGAAGCCCGCTTGAGCGTCAGGCCCACCCGCCCGATGGCCGGTTGCACGCCGGGAGAAAGCATTGCGGTAAACGGCGCCTGCCTGACCCTGGAAACTTTCAACTCCGGCGGCTTCACCGCCTACGCCTCCGCCGAAACCTTGAACCGAACCAACCTGGGCCTTCTGCGCCAGGGGGACATGGTGAATCTGGAACGGGCTCTGCATGTGGGGGACAGCCTGGGCGGGCATCTGGTAAGCGGGCATGTCGATGCTCTGGCGGAGGTGGCAAAAGTCGGTTCTTCCGGTTCTTCGCTGGTGCTGCGCCTGAACTTTCCCCCGGAGTTTTCCGGACAGATTGTCGCCAAAGGCTCCGTGGCGGTGGACGGCGTGAGTCTTACGGTCAATGCTTGCGGCGAAGATTTTTTCGAGGTCAACGTCATTCCGGCGACACAAAGCGGAACGACCATCGCCGGCTGGCGCGCGGGCCGTAAAATCAATCTGGAAACCGATCTGATCGGAAAGTATGTGGAACGCATGTTGGACGCCCGGACAAACCGCGCGGTGAAATCCCCGGAAAACAACCCGCGGGAGCCGGCGGACAGCGGCATATCCGCTCTGAAGCATCTGCGGCGGCATTACTGCAATTCTGGCACGCTGTAACGCGTGGATTTAACATTGAAGCTGGAGGCCGGAGGATTTATGTGCATTTGCAAGGCTGAAGAAGCCATTGAAGAGATAGGCCGGGGTAAAATGCTTATTCTGGTGGATGACGAAGACCGGGAAAATGAAGGCGATCTGACTATTGCCGCCCAGTTCGTTACCCCGGAAACCATAAATTTTATGACCAAATACGCGCGCGGGCTTATCTGCCTGCCCATGTCCCCGGAACTGTGCGACAAGCTCGCTCTGCCGCTCATGACCAAGCGCAATGAATCGCGTTTCGGCACAAATTTCACGGTTTCCATTGAAGCCAGGGAAGGCACCACCACCGGCATATCCGCCGCTGACCGCGCCCGTACCGTGCAAGCGGCGGTGGCTGAAAACGCCAGGCCCGACGATCTGGTCTGTCCCGGGCACATTTTTCCCCTGCGCGCCCAAGCCGGAGGAGTAATGGTCAGAGCCGGGCAAACCGAAGGCAGCGTGGATCTCGCCCGCCTTGCCGGACTCAAGCCGGCCGCGGTCATTTGTGAAATCATGCGCGATGACGGTGAAATGGCCCGCATGCCGGAGCTTATCCCCTTTGCGCAAAAGCACGGCCTGAAAATTGCCGCCATTAAAGATTTAATCCGCTTTCGCATGCAATCCGGGCTGTTATCCGTACGCCGTGAAGCTGAAGCCAGGCTCCCCACTCCTTTCGGCGAATTCAAGGTAATCTGTTATGAAAACGGCTTGCAGGATTCCCCCAATCTGGCCCTGGTCATGGGCAAGGTTGACGATGGCGAGCCTGTGCTGGTGCGTGTGCATAGCGAATGCCTGACCGGAGATGTTTTCGGCTCGCTGCGCTGCGACTGCGGCGGACAATTGCGCGTTGCCATGCGCAAGGTGGCTGAAGAAGGACGCGGGGTGGTCATGTATATGCGCCAGGAAGGGCGCGGCATAGGACTCACCAATAAAATCAGGGCCTATGCCCTGCAGGATCAGGGGCTGGATACGGTGGAGGCCAATAAACGCCTGGGTTTCAAAGCGGATCTGCGCGATTACGGCATTGGAGCGCAAATGCTGGTCGACCTGGGCGTGCGTAAAATGCGCCTGCTGACCAATAACCCCAAAAAAATCATCGGGCTGGAAGGTTACGGTCTGGAAGTCGTGGACAGAGTCCCCCTGGAAATCGTCCCTTCCCCATACAGCGAAGAATATTTGCGGGTCAAGCAGGAAAAAATGGGGCATCTCCTGCACATATCCGCCTGCCAGCATACAGCTCCGTAACATCCGGGAATAATTTCAAAAAAAGGCAAGAACCATGAAAGACATAAAAATTATCGAAGGCAAACTCACCGCTCAAGGTCTGAACATAGCCATTGTGGCTGCGCGTTTCAATGACTTTGTGGTGGAAAGCCTCATCGGCGGAGCCGTGGATTATCTCACCCGGCACGGTCTGGATCCCGAAAAACTCACCCTGGTACGGGTGCCTGGCGCTTTTGAACTGCCTCTGGCCTGCCAGAAATTGGCCCAAAGCGGAAAATTTGACGGGATTGTCGCCCTGGGAGCGGTGATTCGCGGGGCCACCCCGCATTTTGAGTATATATGCGCCGAGGCCACCAAAGGCCTTGCTCAGGTTTCTTTACAAAACGGGCTGCCTGTGGGCTTTGGCCTTTTGACCACGGAAGACTTGAATCAGGCTGTGGAAAGAGCCGGAGGCAAAGCCGGAAACAAAGGCGCGGATTCCGCCGCCGCCATGCTGGAAACCATCCAGGTTTTAAAACTGCTTTAACAAGGAAAATACATGCGTGACTTTCCGGAACTTGATTTTTGGCATTCCCACCGGATTTCTTATGGGGAAACCGATGCCATGGGGGTGGTATATTATGCCAACTACCTGCACCTGTTCGAACGGGTGCGCAGCGAATTCATACGTTCCCGCGGCCTGTCCTACTCCGAAGTGGAAGAACGCGGCGTTTACCTGCCGGTGCGCGAGGCAAGCTGCCGGTACCGCAGCCCTCTGCATTATGACGAACTGGCCTGGTTGCGCATAGGCATAAGCGCATGGACGCGCGCATCGGTAACCTTTGTCTATGAAATATACAACCGGAACAAAGACAGGCTGCACGCGACCGGCAACACCCAGCACGCCATTATCAACGCCGACCTTAAACCGGTTGCCGCGCCGGACTGGTTCAGGAAACTTTTTATGCCCGGCGGCGTTACAACGCCTTGAACGCGCTTTGGTATTTGACCTTTCTCCTGAAACATGGAAGGGTAAAAAATTGGCTGATCCGCTGTATCACTTACTGATATCCGCATGGAAATCTGTAAAAATGCCTGTCGAACAGCGTACTGGTGTCTGATTGCAAAAATAACAATAAGAATTTTTATGGTAAAAGCGGCATAAGGAGACTTTAATGAATTGGGACTGGGACAAATTGCAAGGGAAAAGGCAGCGTCAGGGGAACTTTCCTCCGCCAAAAAACGACCAGAACAGCGACGGCGGCCAGAACGGGCATGAGGGTTATACGCCGCAGGGCAACAAGAGCAAACCCGACAACGGCGACTTCTGGAATAACGCCCGCGGAACAGGCGGCGGTTCCGGCGGCGGGGATTTCGGCGGCTTCGGCAGCACCATCAACAGGATACGCAGAAACAATTTCCCGATTTTTAAAGTGCTTGCGGGCCTGCTTCTGCTTGTCTGGCTTGCTTCCGGCGTGTTCATTGTAGACCCGGCTGAAGTCGGCGTGGTGCTGCGCTTCGGCGCTCATGTGCGTACTGTGGAGTCGGGGCCGCATTACCATCTGCCCTACCCCATTGAGGAAGTCTATACGCCCAACGTCAAACAGGTACACAGCATGGAAATAGGCTACAGCAGCGTGAAAGGACGCGACGGGCGCGAAGAAAGACGCAGCATCCCGTATGAAGCCGCCATGCTCACCGGGGACGAAAACATAGTTTACGTGCATTTTATTGTGCAATACTCCATCGGCATAGCTGAAGATTTCCTGTTTAACGCGGATATGCAGCTGCGGGACAACTCCAACGACAATCTCTATTCCGAGTCGGTCAAAAGCGCCGCGGAGTCGGCCATGCGCGAAATTATGGGTAAAAGTAAAATTGATTCGGCCATTTACGGTAATAAAGACATCATCCAGAACGACAGCCGGGAATTGCTGCAAAGGATACTTAACCGCTACACCACCGGAGTTTCCATACAAAACGTGCAGCTCATGGATGTTTTACCCCCGCCGGAGGTGGATGAAGCCTTCAAGGATCTGATTAACGCCCGTGAAGATAAAATTCGTAAAATTACCGAAGCCGGTGCCTATACCAATGAAATCATCCCCCGCGCCCGAGGCACGGTGGCGGAAACCCTGAATGATGCCCAAGCCTATAAAATAGCTGCCGTCCAGAAAGCCGAGGGCGAAGCCGCCCGCTTCCTGAGCGTGGTCAGTGAATACAACAAGGCCCAGGATATAACCAGGAAACGCATGTATCTTGAAACCCTGGAAGAAGTGCTGTCCGCTCCGGGTATGGATAAAATCATTATCGACCCCAAAGCCGCAAGCGGAATTTTACCCTTCCTGCCGCTGGACAGGTTGAACCGGCAGAATTCCGTCCGCGCCGGAAGCGCGCAATAACAAGGATGACTCAACATGGAAAAACGTAGATTAACCCTGCTGATTATAATTGGCGTTCTATGTGTTCTGGCCAGCCAGAGCCTGTTTACCGTGCACCAGACGCAACGGGCCATTGTGCTGCAACTGGGCGAACCCATACGCAGCATTTCTGAACCCGGCCTCAATTTCAAGCTGCCTTTTGTGCAGAACATAGTCTATCTGGAGAAACGCATCCTCGCCTTTGACGCGACCAGAGCTTCCGCCTATACCAGCGACAATAAAAATATTGTGCTGGACAACTTCACCCGCTGGCGCATCAAAGATACAGACCCGGCAAATCAAAGCTCCTACAGACAGGATAACTGCCTCAGATACTATCAGACCCTGAATACCATCGCCAAAGCGCAGGGGCGCCTCGGCGATCTTGTAAACTCCGAATTGCGCGTGGTCATAGGCCGCTACACCCTTACCGAGGTTATCACCAGCAAGCGTCAGGTAATCATGGAAGAGGTCATAAAAAAAGCTAATGAACTCAGCGCGGAATACGGCATAGAAATAGTCGATGTGCGCATAAAACGCGCCGACCTGCCCGATGCCAACCAGAAAGCGGTCTTTGACCGGATGAAGGCCGAACGCATCCGCCTGGCCACGCAATACCGCTCCGAAGGCGATGAAGAGGCCATGAAAATACGCTCCACCGCTGACCTGGAGCGAACCCGCCTGGTCTCGGAGGCCCGCAACGAAGCGCAAAAAATTAAAGGCGAAGGCGATGCCATTGCCATTAAAACTTTTGCCGATGCGCTGTCCTCGGCGCCGGATTTTTACGAGTTCTCCCGCTCTCTGGAGGCCTACAAAAAAAGTTTTAAAGATAATACCCGCATGGTTATTCCACTGGGGGCGGATTACCTGAAATACTTCAATTAATTGCAGGTTCAGTCTGCCGTTGCGCCAGCGGCGGCAGACTGAACCGTAAAAGCCGTCAACACGCAAAAGTTGTGTTTCGCCCGACGCCTTCGAAGGATTGACAGGTGACCACACAAAAAACCTTGACTTTCGTTCAGGGAGCGGATATTTATGCCATGCACATCCTGACAGGGCATTTCAAGTATGAAATGCTCCGGAGAGGTTAACGTGAGAGTTGAAGAGAAAAATACCGTCGAATTTCCTAAAAAATGGAAAGCACGGCTGAAACCGGTGGTTCTGGCCCGTTTCTTGCTCTCTCTCTCTCTCTCTCTCTCTCTCTCTCTCTCTCTCTCTCTCTCTCTCTCTCTTAACTCCGGCATATAACACGCTCTCCGCAAGGAGCGGCGCGAGTTCATTTTTTTCTGAAACAGCTTCCGTCAGGTACTCCGCTTATATCCCCAGCCCTTACCCAGGGCTTCAACCGCCGATTTAAGGGCATATTTCCATGCATTCGAAATATGTTTCCTTGGTCAATCTCAATTTTCCGCATAATTTTGCATCAGCGCGCATATCATTCATGCGATTATCGCTCAACAACGAAGCGGCTTCGCCTCGCGACAACCTCGCGGCAATGTTAAACCGCTCAAGGTTGGTCGAATGCCCAAGATAATGGTTTTTATACCGGCATACTGCTGTGAGAATCAGATCAAGCGGGTTATTGCCTCTCTTAACCCGGACATCGTACGAAAATTCGCTGAAATCGTAGTTATTGAAAACCGCAGCCCGGACAACACGCTGCAATGCGCTCGCGAGGCCCTGGCCGGCCTTGCGGCACAAAGGCTTTGCAAGGCGACATTATTGCAAAATGATGCCAATTACAATCTGGGCGGCTCCCATAAAGTGGCCTTCAACTATTGTCTTGAGAAAGGTTATGAATACCTGATCGTATTGCATGGCGATGATCAGGGCGATATTCGCGATTTGCTGCCCTGGCTGGACAAGGAAAATTTTGGGCGGTTCGCCTGTTTGCTGGGCGCACGTTTTGACAAGGCATCTCAACTGCCCGGTTATTCCCGGTTCAGAATTTGTGGGAATATCGCGTTCAATGCCCTCATTTCTTTTGTGACTCGTACAAGGGTGCTTGATATGGGCGCCGGGCTGAATCTGTACAAAGCGGAATTCCTGGCAGACCGCTTTTACATGCCTTTCCCGGACGACCTCACTTTTAATGTTTACATGCTGTATTATACAATCTGGAAAAAAGCTCCTTTTCGGTTTATTCCGCTGACCTGGAAGGAAGACGACCAGGTTTCCAACGCGAAAATATTCCGTCAGGCGGCGCATATTCTTAAACTGACCTGGCGGTACACGCGTAACGCCCGCGCATTATTCAACGGGCCTTATGGCGACTGCCGGGCGTACACCTCGCAACATATTCCCCTGGAGCCTGCATGACGCAGGCATATGACATCCCGATGCTTCTGTTCGGACAATGCCTTTACGCCGTTGCGGCGCTGGTACGTTTTGTCCGGCTCTATACAAGCATGGGCAAGGCTCGTCCGCCTTTTGTTACCGGATTGGCGGTCACTCACTGCCTGGGAGTGGCGTTGGGATATTTTTTCGGCGTTTTATGGTATGAATTGACCGTATTGTTTTTTTTCGCGTTGCAGAAACGGGATACGCTTGTGGCCGCTTTTGCCGCACTCTTGCTTTTGCGCGGCCTGGACGCGGCGCTCTTGTTGTTATTGTCGCTGTACGCCGTTTCCTATGAAGAAATGCGGCCGATGCTGTTCTGTTTGAGCGCGCTTCTTCTGGGTATCGGCTTTTTCCTGTTTAGTTTCACGGCCGCCCTCCGGCGCGCCGAGAAAAAAATTCTTGAGTTTCCGCAATCATTTTCCGGCGATATTGTCATCCTGAAGGGCCTTCATATCGCGCGTAAGCAGATTGCGCTGCTATCCTGGCAAAGAAGAGGCAATCTGAGCCTTCTCGTCCTGTTGACCCTGAGCGGATGGTTTGCCGAATGGCTGGCCTTCTTTTGCCTGCGTCCGACAGCGGAGCAGGCTCTTGCCGACATGCTCGGACGTGTCCTGGGGAGCTTTCATTTCATTATTATACGGAGTGGAACGGATAAAACCCTTGAGGCGCTGCAACCCGGCATATGGGGACTTTCGGCGCTTATGGCGGCGATACACTTCGCGCGCTTGATCAGAATCCGCTTATCGCAGAGAGGTTCGGCATGATTTCGTATGTTCTGCTTTACGACTGGCTGCCGGATTCTTTTTTTCTCCATCACGTTCTTCTGCTGAATCGGTTTACCACGTTGCGCCTGACTCAGGAAGGCTATGGAGCCATGCTGGAGAAGCAGCCCTGTCTGGCGGACGCCGAATTCGTCTCCATGTCCGGGGCTGCTCCCGGCAGCGCCAGGCGGATGTTGGAACAAGGCAGAAAAGTTCTGCTTGACCGCAATGTTGACATAAAAAACAGCAGTCGGCTCCTTCTGTTCAACATGAGATATTATCCCGCGGATTGGGCGTGGTTCAACCATGTACTTGAAAAACTGAATTGTACGGATCTTCCTCTCATTGTCCTGCATTTCGGGCAGGCCGCGCTGGTCGGCGCGTGCTGGAACGACAGCTGGGAAGATATCAACGGCCAGGAAACGGCGGTCATTGAAAACTCCCATGAAAGGCTTGTCGACATAGGGAGAACCGACAATGTGCTGCAACTTGTCAGCGGCAATTTCTCCCTGCGTTATTTCAACAGCCTGCGCTTCGGAAGGCCGGGGTACTTTCAGAAACACTCTTCGGATATCCGAAAAATACATATGGAACACAGCTTTCTCTCCTCATTGCCTTCGCAGGTACGCCCCTTTTTCCCCATCGTGGGTGAGATGGTGGAAGACGTGACGGGAGGCGGCTATGAAATCGAAATCATTCCGGCGTTTGATGTCGCCAGACTGCTGCTCAACGGACGCTTTGCCGAATCGCAGTGTGTGGAAAATCTTATGAAGGCGCTGGAGACATATCTTGATGCCTGCCCGAGAAGGAAATGCATGCTGCAGGAATACTCCGCAAAAATGCGCGCCCTGTTTGTGGTCAAAACACAGGAAAGGATGAATGCGCTTGCCCGTTTGCCGGTCAGCGCGAAACTTGACCTGACCTGCCGGCTCGGCGGTTTTGATTCTCTAGCCCATTTTACCGCCGAACATCTTGCGCTCTGCGAAAAAAGCATAGCGGAAGACTCCGGGGATGAACTTGTCTTTTCGCACGGCGACCTGTTTTTCTCCAATATCCTTTTTGATCCGCTCGCGGGAAAAATCAAACTCATTGACCCCAGAGGCGGTGACGGCGAAGCAGCGTTTCTTCCCATCTGGTATGACCTTGCCAAACTCAGCCATTCTTTTTTGGGACGCTACGACATGCTGGTTTACGGCGAATTTTCGATCGTCATGGAAAATGACCTTTCTCTGCATGTTCAGATTGCGGACAAACCGGGAGCGGATAGCCTTGAAAAGCGTTTTATCGACTTTCTGGGCGGAAAGAAAATTGACCTGGGGAAGAGCCGCCTTTTTGAGGCGTCACTGTTTCTTTCCATGTTGCCCTTGCACGCTGATTCGCCCCTGCGCATGCAGGGCCAGCTTTTGCGGGCATTGGACATTCACAAACGCCTGACAACGCCCGGCGCGTCCCTTTACGGCGTTTGAACGGAAAATGGAGAATAAGGGAATGAGGGTCAGCCATGTTCTCTGCGCGGCGGGGGAAGGTTCCCGGTTTCGTCCGCTTTTCGGCGGCCTCCCGAAGCCGCTTATCAAGGTGGGCGGCGCGACCATGTTGGAATGGTCAATTAAATCCCTGCCGCTTTTTTCGGGTGATACTCTGGTTATCGTCACGCAAAGGAAACACCGCGTCCGCGAAAGGATGGAAGCCGTTTTGTCCGCCGCCTGGCCCTTTGTCTTCTTTCATTGGGAGGAAATTGACGTCCTTACCGGAGGACAGTTGGAAACCGCCAGTCTGGTCGAAAACCGCGTTGACCCGGCACAGCCGATCCTGATTTACAACTGCGACACCTATTTTGAAAGCCGCACTCTGGCCGGGCTTATGCATGACGCCGCCATTGACGGCATTATTCCCTGCGTTTTGGCCGAAGGCGAGGCTTGGTCCTTTTGCGCGGTGGATGAACAGGATGCGGTTCTGGCCGTGCGTGAAAAGGAGCGTATTTCGCCCTGGGCGACGGTGGGGCTGTATTTCTTCCGCTCGGCCCGCGAATTTTTCGCTTTGGCTGGAGCTTCCCTCGCGGCGGAGGAAAAAACGCGGGGTGAGTATTACGTCGCTCCCCTGTACGAAAAACTTATTCGCCAGGGCAAGCGGGTCGTTATGGATCGGGCGAGTTTTTTCAAACCAATGGGCACGCCGGAACAACTGGAGGAATTCTGGTCGGCGGATCTGCAAAAATTACGTATGGAAAATCTTGCCCCGGTTATGGTTATTGATCTTGACAACACCATTACCATTGAAGAGCCGGGAATCTCCTATGCCGAGAAAAAACCCAACCTTCCGGTGATTAAAAAAATGCGTGAACTCGCCGATGCGGGGTGCCGGTTGATTATCCATTCTTCGCGGCGCATGGAAACCTTTGGCTCGGACGAGGCCCGCGTTGTTGCTGATATCGCGGAAATCACCCTGCAATGGCTGAAGAGGCATCAGGTACCCTTTGACGGCTTGCGCTTCGGAAAACCCTATGCGAGAAACGGATTTTATGTGGATGACAAGGCACTGCGGCCGGAGGAATTTGCCCGCATGTCCCTTGCCGCTTTGCTGGAGTCAAAGCAATGGGCATAAGGCCGCATTGTGCCTATCTTCTTCGCTATGGTCATTACAGCGGCGTATCCATACTGTGCGAACTCTTTCTTTTCACGCTCCTGTTCCGCCGGTTCGACTTGCCGCCTTTCCTGGCCAACGCTTTCAGCGCCGTGGCAAGTTTGGCTTTGGCCTGGTTTATCTCCGGCCGCCGCCTTTTCATGGAAAAAAAAATCACTCCTGCCGGACATCTGATTTGGTACGCCTACCAATTCATCGCCATTGGCGTTTATTCGTTTCTCGTTGCCTGGTTTATCAGAATGGGGATTCATTATCTTGTGTGTAAAATTGGCGTGTTAGCGCTCTCCTTCGCTCTCAATTCCACATTTTTTCGCACGGTAATTCTCAAACCGCGGTCGGAATCCATAAAATGAAAGAAAAAATGCCAACAAAGCTGTTTATCATACCTTTTTTGCTTTCTTCGGCCATGATCGGCGTTGCGGTAACATTGTTGCTGCCTGTCATCGCGCAACAGCCGCAAACATATGCAGATATCGTTATCGGATGGGTATCGACTCAAGATCTGAACAGGAGCGGCGAGCTTCGCTTGCTCTATTGTCTTCTTGCCGCGTCATCAGCCATTGTTATCATATGGCACGTCATCATTTCAAAAAAGAAAATTTCATGCAGGGAAAAAAATTATACGCGGAAAGATGCGATTGTTTTTCTTGTACTCATACCATGCCTTACTCATTTTTTATATTTTTCCGCCGTTGACGCCTACCTGCTTCTTGCAGCCGCATTTGCCGCGACACTTGCCGCGTTTGGTCTATTAACATATCGTAATATCCTTCTTCTGTTTGTTTTGTATTTTTCCTGTCTTGCTGTAATCGCAATAACGATAAAGCCGGCCAATATCACGCCGGCGTCGCGAACGGAGGTGCGTCTGCTCTGCCTGACAGCCTTCGCTTTTTTCGTCATCATGCTGACAGAGCGCACTGTATGCAAAAAGGCTGGGTGGGTGGCTATAGTATTGCTGCAGAATATAATTCCTTTTCTTCTGTTGTATTTCCTGAAAAATACATACACTGTTAAAGGTGAATTTCAGACAATACTATTTGACGCCGGTTACCGATATTCTGTTTGGTTCGCACTTGTCGCAGTAATGATATATTCTCTGCTTTGTACATATAGCATATTGAAAAAAAAGCCCTTGGGGAAAGCTTCTTTTGGTGAGCTCATTCTGCCGACGACAATACTTTCCATTTTTGTGTTCAATAACGTGAACGGCCCCTTACCGATTATGCGTGATTGGCATCATGCCGCCGAAACTTTTGTTCCCTTTCATCAGGTAATTGATTTCGGCAAAACACTTTTTGGTGATTATATAAGCGCCTCGGGATGCTTTCCCATGGTCTACGGCTTTGTACAGCGCTTTCTGCTCAATAACACCGTTTCTTCATATTACCAGGCCGAAACGCTGCTCGGCATACTCTCCTGCTCCGTGAGCGGCATATTGCTGGCCCATGCATTTGGAAAAAAGTGCGCTTTGTTCATCGCCGTGACCATTATACTCCCCTTGGGTTACACAAGGATATTGTTTCTGCTTCCTTTCCTTCTGATTTTGCTGGTTCCCGGCATTATCTCCAATCGTCACTTGTGGTTACAAATTTATGTCCTCTGTTCCATGCTGCTCGGTATGTTCTATCCCCTATACGGAGGCGCATATTTGCTTGGAGCGTCTCCTTTCGCTCTTGTGCAAATATGGAAGCTTATTACCGCAAAGCAGAAAGTCGGGAAAAAGCTCATAATATGTGGCTGGGCTGCCACCGTAGCTGTAGTCTTCCTCTGTTCGCCCCTGCTCTTGCGTCTGGCGCGGCATGTTTTTACTATGGCGTCACAGGTGACGCTCGCTGAAGGCATATGTTTATTTGATCATGAAGCTCCACAGAATTTTTTATCTTGGACAAACAAGCCCACTATAAATAGGATTCTATATTTTTGTACAGTATATGGATTGCATATTTTGTACGTAATCCTTCCTCTTTCTCTTTGCGTCTCCTATATTATCCATTATAAAAAAGAAGATAAATATCAAGGAGTTCATTTTTTTGCTTTTGTTTTATGCTTCATCATGATCCCGGCTATTTACAGCTATTCATTGGTCAGAATGGATTATGGCAGTTTTCTTTTCCGGTCAGGAGCTCCCCTGGCCGCCATATCGGCTGTCATGCTCGGCGCCCTGTGGCGCTACGGCGGGACGTTTCTTTCCCGGAAGACGATTCTTGTCTGTTTTTCTTTTCTCTTGACGACCCATTATCTTTTTGTCGCCATGCCCAGACCTCATGCGGATAAGCTTTCCATACCTCCGGCGCTTGACGCATCCTGGCAGCTTGCCCCCAAGGAACTTCAAGCGCGTTTTCCCCGCCTGGGAGCCGTATTTTTACGAGAATCGGACATTAAACACATGAATGCCACGCAGGCGAAACTTGAAAAAATAAAGAATATTTCCGCGCCAATTCTGGATATCCCTGGCCAGTTGAGCTACTTTCTGTTTAACAAAGAGGCCAGCGTCACGGGAGTTCACATTATTTTTCGAAGCACAAAAGCGCAGCAGGCAGCGATAAACATCATGAAGCGGGATCCTCCCGTATGTTTTAGTATTAACAGCGTTTATAATTATGTGACGTATCGCTGGATGTTGGATGCGGGATATGCATTTTCCGGCGGCATAGCTGTTCCGCAAAAATATGCCGAACAATATCCGGCTGGCGCTTCTCCCGATTATTCCGCCATCGGGGGGTATTTTGACCTTGGAAACATGCCCAACTCCATGGGAAAATCCATATCCACGCTGCTTCCGCATTTTGACGAACAACGCGTGGAATCTCTTACGCGGATGGAGCGTAAAGACAAGACGTACACCTTGGCAGTGGAGTTCGAGAGAGACGTTTACGGAAAAGAGGTTGATTTCATCCTCTTTGATTTTTCTGTTGACAACAGACCAGTGCATTTGACTGTTAAGAGTTTTTTTTCGATGGATCAACGCAAAAAGCTATATTCCAATCACAACTCCCAAAAACAACCGGCACCTTTAAATGTACGCGTATCTTGGACTTCCGGTGATGGAAATTTTGATTCAAAAAATTCGATGCTCATGTCCCTTGGCAATGGCAAGCTGTTGGTGCCGCTAGGCGCCAACCCGTGGTGGCTTAATGGCTATGCCCGGAAGCTGAAAGTTGAAATATTCGGTAATCTTGAAGATGAGGAAAGCATTTCATTGAACTCCATCAAGATGTTACAGTTTAAAGCGACAGCACTTAGCACACGAATTGAGAAATAAAATACGTATGCACTGATCTAAAAATATAAATGGTATGTTGGAGCAGATATGGGTTCTCAATTCGGTTTTTTGGCGAAACTTGGCGTCATGCAAAATCTTGCCTCAGGCCTGGTTGCCTGCGTTGATCCGGTGATTATCCATAATATGGAGAAATACTCGGCCATTTTAAAGATATTTTACTACACGGCCATTGAAGATATACAGGGCGACTATCTGGAATTTGGCGTCTATACGGGTTCAAGTTTCTGCCACGCCTTGCGTTGCTGCAAGAAAACTCTGAAATACGGAAAACAGGTTTGGAATTCATCCAAAGCCAGGACAAGATTTTTTGGATTCGACTCTTTTGAAGGGTTTGGGGAAGTAAGCGAAGGAGACAAGCATCCGTTTTTTGAGGATAGCAACTTTGCTACCAGTTACGAAAAGGTGCAAAAAAGGGTAGCCCCATTTCGCAAGCATTTTGACGTCAAGCTTATAAAAGGCTTCTATAATGAATCCCTGCATGCTGGGCCCGCAGCCATGGGTATTGAAAAAGCCCGTATTATATTTGTAGATTGCGATACCTATACAGCGGCAAAGGATGTATTCGAATTCTGTGCTCCGATTGTTCAGGAAGGCACGATCATCGTCCTGGACGATCGCGTCTGCTACAAAGGCAACCGGGAAGCCGGCGTGACCAGAGCTTTTGAGGAATTCAAGAATTATAGCGGCGCATCAACCAGGCTGTTCAGTCTGTACGGCATGGGCGCCGGCATACAGATTGTCAGCGGTCTTAAGCGTTAAACGGCGCGCACATGGGAAAGGATTATATAATGGCTCCGGGCGGAATGACCATCCGCACGATGCCTGCATTTGACGCTTGAGACGCTCCTGCCCGCATCTCGCGGCCAGGGTTAGCGGGCAGCGGGCAAATCCCGTCAAAGCGGTTTATACGTTTACAATGCTAAACCGCTCTCAAGGAAACCGGATATGCGCCACAATACCCCGGGCGTACCAGGCCATGAAGTCGTCGCCTTCCGTGGCCCAGGGCCCCTGGTTATGCAGCAGCAAAGGAACGCCTTGCTCATTGCGCTTGTCTGAAAGGATGGCGATGTGGTCGGGGTTTGCGAAAATCACCAGGTCGCCGCCCTGCCATTCCTTCAGGTTATGCGCGTCTCCGGGAATGATTTTTGTGCTCAGCTGCCTGCCGTGCCTGCGGAAAAAGGCCGTCTGGTTCGGAACGCGGCGGTAGTCGATATTGGGGTCGGGCTTCCTTGCTCTCGGATAGCTTGCGGGGGCGTTGCGGATATCCGCGTCAAGCATATTTTTCAGGTTATAGCCCGCATGAGCGAAGGCGCGGACTATGACATCCGTACATACCCCTTCGCTTGCCGGAGGGTAGCCTCCTTTATAATAAGCGCTGCGGTAAAAAGGCCTTCTGTCCGCCTCGGCTTTTGCGCCGACAATGAAGTCGTCCGCATCGTTGACGCCGTTTTTATTTTTATCCGAGTCCGGCCGGATTTTTTCGATATTATCGTACGCGCCAGGCCGGAACCACGGCAAAAGGTCTGCCGCCGCCTGCGGCGCGAGGCTGTAAAAAGCGGCCAGCAGCAAAGTGATTATGGCGGCCTTGCGCATGCGGATCATGGCAGTTCCACGGACGGACTTGCCGTAAGTCCGGATTTTTGCAGGGCTTGCGCCAGACAGCCGGCAAAAATTTTATGCCCCTGCTCATTCAGGTGTATTCCATCAATAAACAGACTGCGCAGCGGCGCTCCGGACTTTTCCGCGTAAGCCGGCAACGCGGCGTGAAAATCCACGCCGGTGCAGCCGCATTCCAGCGCAAAAGCGTACAGGCGCCGGATATAGGCCGTATATACCGGCAAAGCGGAGGTAAAATCCGCCATGGCAAGCCAGTCTTCCCGAATGGGCGGGCAAAAGGGCGCGGGGATGCCGATAAAAGTATGTATGCCCGCGTCAAGCGCCTTCCGGGCCATAAGGCCGAGGTTTTTTTCAGCCCCCGCGGCGTCCAGGTCGAACAGGATGTCGTTGGCTCCGCCCATGAGCAGCACGGCCTCCGCCCCTTCCGCGATTACGTCCCGCTGAAAGCTTCCCAACATGCCCGCAGTGGTTATGCCGTTGACTCCGCGGTTCAGAACCGCTACGCCGCTCAGTTTTGCGGCCAGACAAGGCCATACGGCGGAACGCCGCACCCCGTACCCGTAAGTCAGGCTATCTCCCAGGCAGACTATTTTCACCAAGCTTTCCTTATTAAAAATTAACGCATTTTTAATTTATAATGGGAATTACTTCAGCCGCAAAGGCAGCGAACTTACCACAAAATAGGCTTCATCGCTGTGCCTGGCGGCCACCTGGTTGACCTTGCCCAGCAAATCCGCAAACAGACGCCCTTCCGCCGTAAGCGGCGTCAGGCCAAGCCCGCTTTCCGCGCTCACCAGCACGGCCCGGCCCCCGGCTTGCCTTAAAATATTTACAACTTGCGCGAAAACGGCCAGCACCTCATCCATAAGCGCGGCCTCGTCACGCGAACCGCTTAAAACTTCCATACATCCGCTGACCCAGGTACTCAGGGAATCCAGCAACAGAACCCCGCCCAGACCGGCCGCTTTTCGCACAAACTCCGGCAGGTTCAGCGAAGAGGCGACCGGTACTTCCAGGGTAGCCCACTCCGGGCCTCTTTCCCGTTTATGGGCGAGTATCCTTTGCCGCATCTCCGCGTCCCGTCCTTCCGCCGTAGCGATAAATACCTTGGGCGCGAATCCTTCAGCCAAGCTCAAGGCATAAGCGCTTTTACCGCTGCGGCACCCGCCGGTGCAAAAAATGAACCGTCCTTTTGCGCGCTCCGCCATAATAGGTTTTTTTAACGCAAAGAAGTTCGACAAACCACTAAAAAAAGGCTAACTGTAAAAAAAAAATTGCTCCTATTACAACGTCACACTTAAAACTTCGCTTTGCTCCGTTTGAAGTGCGAAGATCGCCAAGCAAAAAAACGCGGTTTTTTGCTTGGCTCACGCCGCCTTCGGCGGCGCGCCGGGCTTGTCCGCCCGGCGTTAGTACGCTGTTGTATCCACATTTTTAAGGGGTACAGCGTACTATCCGCAAAGGTAAGTTTAATGAAATATTCTCCAGACGATATTGAACAAAAATGGCAAAAAACCTGGGCCGGCGAAGATTCTTTCGATGCCGTCCAAGGTGACGGCAAACCGAATTTTTACTGTCTGATGATGTTCCCTTACCCTTCAGGCAGTATTCATATGGGGCATGTGCGCAATTACGCCATAGGCGATGTGCTGGCCCGCCTTAAACGCATGCAGGGGTTCAGCGTTCTGCACCCCATGGGCTGGGACGCCTTTGGCCTGCCCGCCGAGAACGCGGCCATAAAAAACAACATTCATCCGGCTGCCTGGACTTACTCCAATATCGACAACATGCGCGCGCAGCTCAAGCGTCTGGGTTATTCCTATGGCTGGAAGGATGAAATCGCCACCTGCCACCCGGATTATTACCGCTGGGAGCAGCTTTTCTTCCTGCATTTTCTGGAACGCGGCCTCGCCTACCGTAAAAAAGCCTATCAGCACTGGTGCCCCAAGTGCAGCACGGTGCTGGCCAATGAACAGGTGGTGGAAGGTCTTTGCTGGCGGTGCGATTCGCCGGTGGAGCAGAAAGAGCTTACCCAGTGGTTTCTGCGCATTACGGATTATGCTGAAGAACTCCTGGCTGACCTGGACAAACTGGCGGACGGCTGGCCGGATCGGGTTATAACCATGCAGCGCAACTGGCTGGGCAAATCCGTCGGCGCTGAAATAGAATTCAAACTGGCCGAAGGCGGGGAGAGCATCAGAGTTTTTTCCACCAGGCAGGACACGGTTTTTGGCGCAACTTTTATGAGTATTTCCGGTGAACATCCGCTTCTGGACAGCCTCATTAAAGGCAAAAAAGAAGAAAGCGCCGTGCGGGCTTTTGTGGAAAAACTCCGCCGGGAAAAGGCCCAGGCCGTCCGGGAAGAGCAGGAAAAGGAAGGCGTGTTCACGGGTTCCTACTGCAAAAACCCCTTTACCGGGGAGCTTATGCCCATCTGGGTGGCCAATTTTGTGCTGTCCACTTACGGCACCGGCGCGGTCATGGCTGTTCCGGCGCACGACCAGCGCGACCTGGAATTTGCCCGCAAGTACAAGTTGCCGGTGCGGGTGGTCATACAGCCCAAAAACGGCCCGCCCCTCAACGGGGCTGATTTGGCCGAAGCTTACGACGGCCCGGGAATTATGCAAAATTCCGCCGAATATGACGGTCTGGATAATGAAACAGGCAAAGAGCGCATAGCGGAGTGGCTTACGACGCATGACCAGGGCAAGCGCGCCGTAAACTGGCGTTTGCGCGACTGGAATATCTCCCGCCAGCGTTATTGGGGTACGCCCATTCCGGTCGTTTACTGCGAAAAATGCGGTACTGTGCCGGAAAAAGCGGGAAACCTGCCGGTGGTTTTACCTCTGGAAATTAAAACCCACCCGGACGGCCGCTCCCCTTTGCCGGACACTCCGGAATTTTATCGTTGCGCCTGCCCCAAATGCGGGGGGGAAGCCAGACGTGAAACCGACACCATGGATACCTTTGTGGAATCTTCCTGGTACTTCGCCCGTTTTACCGACGCCCGCAACACAAAGCAGGCTTTCAGCCCTGAAGCGATAAAAAAACGGCTTCCGGTAACTCAATATATCGGTGGGGTTGAGCACGCCATCCTGCATCTGTTGTATTCGCGGTTTTTCGTCAAGGCTTTGCGCGATTGCGGGTTTATTCAACTGGATGAACCTTTTTCCAGGCTGCTCACTCAGGGAATGGTGCTCAAAGCGGGCGTAAAAATGTCCAAATCCAAGGGCAATGTAGTGGCTCCGTCCGATATGATCGACAAATATGGAGCGGATACCGTGCGCTTATACTGCCTGTTCGCCGCTCCTCCGGAGCGGGATTTTGAATGGACGGAAAGCGGTATTGAAGGTTCTTACCGTTTTGTGCAGAGAGTATGGAGACTGGCGGATGAACTTGCGGGAAAGCTCCCCCTGGCCAGGGCCTGTTCTTCCTCTGCCGGGGATGCCCACAGCGTTCCGGCCCGTGAAACCAGGCTGCAGGAACACGCTGCCGTAAAAAAAGCCGGCGAGGATATTGCCGACCGGTTTCAGTTTAATACCGCCATTGCCGCGATCATGGAATTTGTAAACCACCTGTATCTGGTCAAAGACGAATTGTCGGCCACGGAAGAAGATAAAAAAATACTTTCCTCGGCGGTTTCCACTTTGCTGACGCTGCTCGCCCCCTTTACACCGCATCTTGCGGAGGAACTCTGGCAGATTCTGGGCAATACCGGCGCATTCGGGCGCGTATCGGAGCAAAGCTGGCCAGTTTATGATGAAAGCGCCTTGCAGCGCGAAATTATTACCGTAGTGGTGCAAATAAACGGCAAATTAAGGGGCAAAATTGAGGTTCCGGCCGGGATAACACCGGCGGAGCTTGAAAAGACGGCTCTGAAAACGCCGAACGTACAGCGCCACCTGGCAGGCCTCAGTATAAAGAAAGTGCTTTACGTACCGGGCAAGTTGGTCAATGTCGTCGCAGCCTGATGCTCCCGCGGCTACGGCGGGTCGCTTTGCCCGCCTGCGCAGGCTGTTTGCCGGCAAAGGAGCGGCCTGCCTTGTCTTGCGTCTTGGAATAATGGGCCTGCTCAGCCTTGCCGGCTGCGGATACGGATTCAGCGGAGGGCAGAGTACGGTGCTGGACGTTGAAACCACGGCTCAACTGTCCGGGCCCGTTTACGCGAGGCCGGACACGCCTCTGCGGATGCATACGCTCAGGATAAAAAGCGTTGAACACCCCACCCTGTACCCCTGGCTCGGGCAGGCCATCCGATCCAACCTGCGCGATGAAATAAGCGCCAGACAAATAGCCGCCTGGGCTGATGAGGGCAATGCGGACTACCAGATACAGATTATCGTGCATTCTTTTACCCTGCGCACGGCCGTGCATGACGCGCGTGACGTATCCCTGCTGTACACCGCCGCCATCAGATTAACCGGCATTGTGTATGACAGCGCGGGTAAAGAAGTCTGGCGCAGCACCAGGCTTTCTTATTCCGACACCTATGACACCTACAATGAACGGAATGCCGCGGAATCGCTTTCGTCCCAGATAATCAAGCTGCTGGTGTCCGAAATGCGCAATACTTTCTGACAGGCATATTGACGGTGGAAAATGCCATGCCCAGACCGGGTTTCAATATCTGCCTCGGGCCGGATTCCGTTTTGCTTAAAGAGCATATCGAGGCTTTACTGGCAGCGCACTCGCCCGGCGCTGCTCCGGAATCCGCGTCTTTTTGGGAAAAACATGTTTTTTGGGCTGATGAGCCGCTGGAGGACAGATTTTGGGAAAAATTAACCCAGCAGGGTCTTTTTGACCAGCCAAGAGCGGTAATTTTACGTCAGGCTCAACATAAACTTCTGGAGCAAAACGGCGGCCTGCAAAAAATTTCCGCCGCTTTGGGCAGGGGCAGCGAACAGATCTGGCCTTTTCTCTGTTTTGAAGTCCCCTATGAAAAAGGTAAAATAAAAATTCCGCCCGCGGTGCAAAAACTGCAATGTGTCAGCTTTGCCAAAAAACATGGCTGGTACAGGGAAATACCCCCTCTGGACAGCCGCAGCCTGAAAAAATTCGTGTCCAAAGAAGCCGCGGCCCTTGGGCTCAGGCTGGCGGACGCGGATCTGGAAACCTTAAGCTCCTGCATGCCTCCGGATGCGGGAGCCATAAAGCTGGAAATGGCCAAAGTCGCCCTGGCCTGCCCGGATCGCCGCCTGACCGAAGAAGCCCTGTCCATGCTTGAGGCTGCGCGTGAGATGGATATATTTGCTTTTTTGCAGGGCCTGCAGAGCGGTAAAAACCCCGGGGCAGTCTGGGGTAAATTTATGCAGGATCAGGTGTCGTATGACGATGCCGGCCTGTTTGCTTTTTTGGGCATGCTGCAGCGCGAGGCGAGAATTCTTTGGGGGCTTCTGGCGGGAGAGCAGGTGGCGCTGCCTTCTTTCCTGGTACAGAGCAAAACCGCGCTGGCCAGAAGCCTGGGGTTCGGCAAGCTTGCGCGGGTGTGGGATTTTGCCCTGGCCGCCGATAAAGGCGTGAAAACCGGCGAACACAGCCCGAAACAGGCCTTTGAAATACTTATCGCCAACCTGTTTCAACTGTTTAGGAAATAGCGCCCGCTTGGGCAACTGTAACAACAATATCAACTGAACATCATGCCGCACGCCTTGCCTGACACCCTGCTCCGCCACGGGCACAGAGAACGCCTGCGCGGCCGGCTTATGCAAAACCCCGGCGCTTTGGCCGACTATGAAATATTGGAGCTTTTGCTGGCTCAAACGCTCGTCCGTAAAGACACCAAACCCCTGGCCAAAGATTTGCTGGCCCGTTTCGGGTCGCTGCGGGGGGTGCTGGACGCCAAAATTCCTGAACTTTTGACCGTTCCCGGCTTCGGCGCTTCTCTGGCCGGCTTTTGGGTCTTGCTGCGCGAAAGTATGGCCCGCTATGCCGAATCCCCTTTGCGCAAACACGAAGTTCTGGTTTCTCCGGAGGCTGTGGCCGCCATGGCGAGACAGCGCCTGGCCGGCAAGGCGCATGAGGAAATATGGGCGGCTTTTGTGGATGCGCAAAACCGGCTCATTTCCTGGGAACTTGTCTGTACCGGTTCAATAAACGCATCTTCCATCTACCCGAGGGATATTCTTGAACGCGCCATTTTACTCAAAGCTTCGGGGTTTATGCTGGTGCATAATCACCCCGGCGGCGTGACCGAAGCGTCTCCGGCCGATGCCGAGGCGACCGCGAGGCTGCTGGACAGCGCAAAGGCCTGCGATATTCGTTTTATTGACCATATTATAGTTTCCGACCAAGGCTGGAACAGCCTGTTCAGAGCATTTCAACATTGAACATGTTAGAGCAGTTTAATTTTGAGACGCTCCCTGCGGCGCTTTACGGCGAAACATCGCTGCTGTCTTCATCCGTAAGCTGCTGCGCAGCAACGGCTGAAGCAAGTTTCGCCTACGCCTGCGGGGCGGGCGGCGGTGCCCGCCGCCAGAGCATT
>JAISBT010000116.1 GCA_031266055.1 Deltaproteobacteria bacterium | reverse complement strand
GGGATACGCCATTCAGCGGAATCAAAATTTATTTCTGTCCATTCAGCACGGCGAAGTTCCCCAGGCCGCACAAAAACATATGGCGCCATACGGAGAGCGGCACGAACAATAAGATTACCTGGATAGGCATCAATGTCGCGGAGTAGGGCGCCTATGGTTTTAGGGTCTATTATGGTTGCAAAATTGGAGGCCTGCACCGGGACAAGAGCATCACGTAAA
Source organism: Deltaproteobacteria bacterium (assembly GCA_031266055.1). Classification (GTDB taxonomy): domain Bacteria; phylum Desulfobacterota; class Desulfovibrionia; order Desulfovibrionales; family Desulfovibrionaceae; genus WRHT01. Next base: position 6,823 of record JAISBT010000116.1, on the reverse strand, counting down.
TCTGCCGCAGTGTCGCGCTCAGCTCGGCCGGTTGCGATAGCATAGCGGAAGACCTGGCCACAGTTTTGCAGAGTTCTGTGAGCGGTTTCTACAGCTCCTCTGGATTCAATACGGCGTAAGGCACCAAGAAGCTCTTGCGCAGTCACATGCTGAATCGGTTTTGCGCCTATAAGTGGAAAAATATCTTTTTCAAACCGTGCAAGAATTTTATCGCCGTGACTTTTCACCCAGGTATATTTTTGTTTATCGTACCATTCACGGGCTATAATCTCGAAAGTATTTTCAGATTTAGCTCTAGCGGATGCCTTGACAGCCTTTTTGTATGCGCCGGGGTCAATTCCGGCTGCAAGTTGTTCTTTGGCTTCCTGTCGGCGGTTACGAGCGGTTTTAAGACTCACGGCAGGATATGCGCCAAAGCTCAAAAGTTTTTGTTTGCCGCTAAAACGATACCCCATACGCCAGAGCATGCCGCCGGCAGACGACACATGAAGATATAGACCGTTGCCGTCGGAATGCTTCTGGATTTTGCCATTAGCCTTTAGACCGCGTAAAAATGTATCTGTGAGTTTCATGCTGGTATCCTCCTCTGTCCACTGATATTTTTGATAGGCCGAATATGATGCTACAACCCATAAAAGCTTATGTGGCAAAGCAAAATAAATTGCTGGTATCGCATTTTATAAAATGCAGGATACCAGCAAAAATACCAGCAATATCGATAGATGTCAAAAAATTTTATTAGATTTTGTTAGACTGTATTAGAAATGAAGAAGGCCAAAACCGTTGGCATTTAACGATATTTTGGCCTTCTTCATGCTTTAATAAATTACAGATTGGTGGAGGCGGCGGGAATCGAACCCGCGTCCGAAAACATTCCACGCGCAACGTCTACGGGCGTAGACCGGGTATAAACTCTTACAGCAAGGGTAGCCCCTAGTCAGGGCGTTTTGCTGCCAGCCCCCCTGAAATGCTCGCGCTGTTTACGGAAGGCGGTTCCACAGCGCCAGCCTGATGATTTTTGACCAAAACAAAGGTTTATCAGGCGTCAGCTTTTGTCTTGGCGCTGCTTTTAATTAAGCAGCGTAAGCGTATTCGTAATCGTTGCCAATTACTGTTTTGCCGCTTTTTACGAGGCCAGCGGCGCCTCGGCCCGCAATTACGGTTTCATACATTCCCGTCGAAACCAGTGCGCCCCCAAAGAAATTCCAACAAAATTGCAGTACGCAGTACCGCTTAAAAATCCCTTAAAAATGCAGATACATCAGCGTACCAGCCGCCGGCAATTGGCGACGCGGCGGCTTATGCCGCCGGCGCGAGCCGGGATTCATGCCCGCCGACGCAAGACATGGAGCGAAGCGATTATAACCGCCGAAGTGAACCGGAAGCCACGCTTTCCGGCGAAGCGATCTTCACGCCTGTTACGACAGTTCAGGCATGACATGATAATAGAATGGCGGCGGCAAAAACGCAAGGGCAAAAGAGCAGTGGGATCAGCAATTTTTTTACCAAGCAAAGTTAACATAATTTACATTATGGGACATTAACACAGGCAAGGAATGCCACGAATATGCGCTGATCCGCTGCCCGGCAAATTTTTTATTCCCCGTTTCCGGCATCATTGCTTTCAACGCTTACGTATTCTCCCGGCGTGTTCTGTTTTAAAAATTTATCCCGGCAATCATAACTGCAAAACCGGTATATTTTATCCTTGTCTTTAACGCTGATGCTGTCCGCTTCAGAAACATAAGCCCCGCACACCGGGTCTTTTACCAGATCGCCGCCGTCAACCTGCTGCCGGATCTTTTTTTGTTGATCTTTTTCAGCTGCTTCCCGTCTGCGTTTACTGTCGGCGGAAAACAATTTAAAAGCCGCATAGATCACGATTGCCAGCAGTAAATATCTGATCATTTTTAAATCTCCTTCATTTAACCGGGTCAGCTTTGAAATATTCTGTTTCCGTCCACTGTATAATCAATTTTGCGCAATTTTGCCTCAAGTCCTTCCAATAAATCATTTGAAACGACTTCCACCAGCGGTACCAGCACAAAAGCCCGCTGTGCCAGACGCGGGTGCGGCAAAGTTAAATCCGGAGAATTTAAAGTAAGCCCGGCATACATTAAAATATCCAAATCCATTGAACGCGGGCCAAACCGCCTGCCCGGGCTGCGGGAACGCCCCAGGCTCAGTTCAATGGCTTGCAGGGCGTGTAATAACTCCAGGGGGCTTAAACTGGTGGAAATTGCCGCCGCCTGATTATAGAACCAGGCCTGCGCACGGTCCTCCTGCGGCTCTGTGTGGTAAACCGCGGAAATTTTAACTATATCCGTGTATGGCAAAACCGCGATCTTGTCCAAAGCCTGCCGCAAATTTTTTTTGCTGTCCCCGCAATTTGAACCAAGGCTAATATACGCTAATACACTTAAATTTAATACTTTAATTTTATTCCTCAATTGTAGCTTTAAGAATTTAAAACTTAAAGGAAGATTGCTGTTTTTGTCGTTTCATGTAAGTTCAATCAAAACGTCCTCGTAGTGGAACCCGAATAATGGTTATTCCTGATGAAACACGGTTTAAAAGTAAAACTAACTGAAACCGGTAAAATAATAAATCCTGAAAATCTGGCCCTGCTGGACGCATATCTTCAGCGCCTGCTCATTGAACATGGTTTTTCCGAAAATACGCTGGCCGCATATACGGCGGATTTACGTTCTTTTCTCGTTTTTTTGGATCAACGCGAACTGAATGTCGCGGATGTCTCCGACCAAAGCATTTTCGCTTATATTGTGGAAGTCAGGCGCAGGGGCCTTTCCGGCAGAAGCCTGGCCAGACATCTGTCCGCTTTGCGCGGATTTTTCACCTTTGCCCGGGAGGAAAAAGTACTGGCCGGCGACCCGACAAAATTCCTTGAAAACCCCAAAATACAGAAAAATCTGCCGGAAGTGCTTACGCGCAAAGAAATGCAAACCTTGCTCGAACAGCCGGATTTACGTGACAAACTGGGTTTCCGCGACCGCACCATGCTGGAATTGCTTTATTCTTCCGGCTTGAGGGTTTCTGAACTTTGCGCCTTGAAGCCTCTTGATTTTGACCCGCAAGCCGGTATATTGAAAATATTCGGTAAAGGCGCCAAAGAACGTTTTGTGCCCATGCATGCGGAAGCCGTGACCTGGCTTGAGCAGTTTCTTTCCCGGTGGCGTCCCGCCTTCAGGCCTAAAAGCGATTATATATTTTTGAACCGTTCCGGCAAGCCCTTAAGCCGGGTCGGGGTATGGAAATTGGTGCAAAGATACGCTCTTGCGGCGGGAATAAAAAGAGAAATATCCCCGCATACTTTCCGGCATTCTTTTGCCACACATTTGTTGGAAGGCGGCGCTGACTTGCGTTCAGTTCAACTTTTGCTGGGACATGCGGACATAAGCGCCACAGAAATCTATACGCATGTGCAGGCGCAACGCCTGATGAGCGTACATAAAATGCGCCATCCGCGTTCAAACCTCAAACCCGCCGGGGAACAATGAACGAAAATACCCTGCCCGCCCCCGAAACCGTCATTACCGGACACCTCAACGCCGACAGCGACGCTCTCGCTTCCATGGTTGCGGCCAACATCCTGTATCCCCAGGCCGTAATCATCGCTCCGACTTACCGGACAAAAACCGGCGTAAATTACTTTTTGGATACTTTTTCCGATGTTTTTAATTTCAAACAGCTTAAAGATATCGACACAGGCAGGGTTAAAACCCTGGTGGTGGTGGATACCCGCCAGCGCGGACGCATTTCGCATGTGGATGAATTGCTGAAAAAACCGGATCTGATTATCCACTGCTATGATCATCATCCTGATTCCGAGGACGATTTACCGGCACATTTCAGCATGGTCAAGCCCTGGGGCTCCACCACCACCATCCTCGCCCATCTGCTCAAGGAAAAAGGCCTGCTTCCCGATGGAGACCAGGCAACCATGATGGGTTTGGGCATATACGAGGATACCGGATCCTTTACTTTTGATTCCACAACCGAGCACGATTACACGGCTGCCGCCTGGTTACGCAATAATTACATGGATTTGAGCGTCATAGCCGATCTGATGAACAATACCCTTACCAGCGGCCAGGTATTACTGCTGAACCGGATGATTGAAAATGCGGTTACGCACGATGTGCACGGCATTTCCATAATGATCACCAGCATAGTGCTGGAAGACTATGTTGACGAGTTTGCCGTACTCACCCACCAACTGTTTGAAATGGAAAAAAACGCCAAAGTTATTCTGGCGCTGGCCCAGATGGGTGACCGGGTGCAAATTGTGGCGCGCAGCCGGGTTCCGGAAAAAGTTGATGTGAATATTGTCTGCGCGGCTTTTGGCGGCGGCGGGCACAGCTACGCCGCCGCCGCTTCGGTCAAGGACAAAACCCTGGAAGAGGTTAAAAGCAAACTTGCGGCCATGCTGTTTTCCGCCATCAACAAAGAAATTAATGTGGGCGCCAAAATGACCGCTCCGGCCAAAGTGGTGGAAGATACGCAAACCCTGTCCATGGCGGAGGCGATCATGCTCCGCTATGGTTTGAAGGCTTGCCCGGTTGTTTTTGAAGGTACGCTCAAATGTGCCGGCATCATCGAATATCAGCTGACCGCCAGGGCGGTGGCGCACAAACTCGGGCATCTGCCGGTGGCGGATTTTATGCGTTCTCAGACTACCACCATGCACCCGTCTTCTGACCTCTACCCCGCCATGGAAATAATCCTGGGCCAGCATCAACGCATGATTCCGGTGGTTGACGGGGAAGGCAATGTGTTGGGGGTGCTTACGCGCACGGATATAATGCGGCTTTTGCTGGATGAATCCATACATATCCCCGAAAGCAATCCCATGCTCGCCAAGCAGAAAGAGCGCAATATTTCAACAACGCTTAAAGAAAAACTGCCTCGGCGTCATTATGACCTGCTATGCGGCATAGGAAATCTGGCCGATAAGCTGCAGGTGCAAGTGTACGCTGTGGGCGGATTTGTGCGCGATCTGCTTATGGATACAGTCAATCTGGATATCGACGTTACGGTGGAGGGCGATGCCTTGGCTTTTGCCAAACATTTGTCGGAAAAACTGAATGGAAGGTTCAGGACGCATCCCGTATTTCAGACGGCTCTGGTTATTTTCAACGATGACGAGGGGCAGGAACAGCGCATAGACGTCGCCACCGCCAGACTGGAATATTATGAATATCCCGGCGCTTTGCCCACGGTTGAACTGTCGTCCATCAAAATGGATCTATCCCGCCGTGATTTTACCATTAACGCTTTGGCCATATGCCTTAACGGCGCAAATTTCGGGCATCTGGTAGATCCCTTTGGCGCGCTGCGCGATCTGCGCGAAAAATATATTCGGGTGCTGCATTCTTTAAGTTTTATCGAAGACCCTACCCGCGTATTGCGCGCCATACGTTTTGAAAAACGCTTCAATTTCAAGTTGGGGCAGCAAACTGAAAAACTTATGAAGAATTGTCTGCAGCTTGGTTTTTTGCAAAAACTGTCCGGAACGCGCCTGTTCAACGAGCTGTGCCATATATTTGACGAAAAAGAACCATTGCCTTGCCTGGAGCGCATGGAAGGCTTCGGCATTATGCGCCAGATCCATCCGCTTCTGGGCCTCACCCCGGCCAAGGTCACTACCATATCGGATGTAAGTTCGGTTCTCTCCTGGTACAAATTGCTTTTTTTAAAACAGCAGCCGGTAAACTGGATGGTCTACCTGCTTGCCCTTTGTCCGAATGCCAAATACAATGAAATGTCCGCGGTGCTGGATCGTTTCACGGTTCCGGAAAAACAGAGAAAGGAATTCATGTTTTTACGCGAAACCACCCGCGCGGCCACCAAGCAGTTGCAAGCCTGGCAAAAAAGCTCTGAAAAAAGTATGAGCGTTTTATACAATATTTTAATCAATCTGCGCCTTGAAGGCATTTTGTATTTGATGGCGCAAAACGGTATGCAAAGTATTAAAAAAGAACTGTCCAATTTTTTGTCCAGGCTCTGGAATATGTCGGTGGAAATAAACGGTAATGACCTGTTGGCCTTGGGCGTACCCCAGGGACCGCATATAGGTTTCATCCTGAAGATTGTTATGGAGGCCAAAGCTGATGGTTTGGCCGACACCAGAGAAGAACAGCTTGAACTGGCCAAAAAAATGATGCATAGATTGGACGATGCACAGATTGCGAGGAAGCGGCAATGAAAAATCTTTGGGCTCCCTGGCGCGTGGAATATATTTTAGGCCCAAAGGCTGACGGCTGCGTATTTTGCCTGGATCAAAAAACCCGTTCGGATGAACAGGCGCTTGCACGGCGCCAGATTTTGCATCAGGGCAAAAACTCTTTTGTGCTGATGAATAAATATCCATACTGTAACGGGCATATTATTATCGCGCCTTACGCGCATTTATCCTGCATTACGGAACTCCACGCGGAAAGCGCGGCGGAATTCATGGCGTTGATTCAGAAATCCACGGCTATTTTACGTCAGCATTTCAAAGCGCACGGTATAAATATCGGCGTCAATCTGGGTGAAGCGGCCGGGGCTGGAGTGCGTGAACATTTGCATTGTCATTTGGTTCCGCGCTGGAACGGCGACTCGAATTTTATGGCCGTAATGTCCGAAGTGCGTACTATACCACAACATCTTGAAGAAACTTATCAGGCCTTGTTACCATATTTTACTGATATCCGCATTGAAAAGTAAACTTTTCCCTGCGGAGGATTGTCAACCGAAAAACGTGGTTTTCGGTTGACTCTCGCCGCTTCGCGGCGACATCAGCCGGACGGCTGATGTTCAG
>JAISBT010000115.1 GCA_031266055.1 Deltaproteobacteria bacterium | reverse complement strand
ATTTTAACATTGAAAATGTTGAAATGCTCTGGCGGCGGGTACCGCCGCCCGCCCCGCAGGCGTGGGCGAAACTTGTTTCAGCCGTTGCTGCGCAGCAGCTTACGGATGAAGACAGCAGCAATGTTTCGCCGTAAAGCGCCGGAGGGAGCGTCTCAAAGTTAAATTGCCTTAGTGGAGCGCCGGTATAATTCCAATGGCTCGGGCGGTTTGAGCGTATTTACGCAGCATGGCCGAATCGTCCCACAGGCGGTTTTGCGTTTTCCACAGGTTCATGTCCGGAAAAACATACCTTGCCCTTGCGACGGCCTCGCAAAGTTCTTCATCCGTCACCCGCGCTTCCCGGGTAAGGGCCGCAAGCTCTTCGTCCAGCATTTCGGAGCAGCGCTGTTTGACCGAAGGCGCAAGTTCCGCTTTACGCATGAGCAATGCCGCCTGCTCCAGGGTTTCCTCCGTCAGGCCGTCCGCCCGGAAACAGGCCAGGGGCAGATAGGGCAGAAGCTCCAACCAGAAAGCTTCACGATGCAAGGTCATCTGCCCTTCTTCCAGGCGCGGCAGATTGGAAAGGCAATTCCGCAAGGCCAGAATGCGTTCGGCTTCCCCGGCGCGCGTGATGCGCCCAAGCAGGCGCAGGTTTAAAAAGTCACGCAGATGGCGCGCCAAATCCCGGCTTTTCCGGCTGCGAATTGTCTTTCCGGAAACCTGCGTCTCCAAACCCGCGTTACCCGTAAAAACTGTATCAAAAGCTCCGGCAGGCAGCCTGCCGATCCAATTGACCTTTGCCCCGCCAACAGATTCCGGGGGGCCGATAATTGCGCTGCCCTTGATTACGCCGGAATCCGCGCCGCTGAAATCCATATCCGTAAGCCGCACCTTCAGGGCGGGAAAGACCGGAGCAATATCTCCGGAGCTGTTTGCGGGCAAAAGATTATCGCAATAGGCGGATAAATAACTGAAAAGACAAAGGCTAGCTTCATCCTGCCTGGCGGGCAGAACCCGGTTGTTGAAAATTCGCGCTCCGCTGCCTTCTTCGGGTTTGTTGGACTGAGCTGAAGCAAGAAGTTCAAGCGTTTCCGGCAAAAGATCCGGCCCCCGGGTCAGAACAGCCAGATCCATGGCGTGCAGGGCGAAAGTCAGCGCTTTTACCGGCTCAATCCGCGAAATATCGTCAAAAAACCAGGCGCAACTGGCAAAGGCGGACAGGGCGCTTTCCTGCATCCGCAAAAGATTCCAGGCGGTTGTTTTGTTCTGTTGTTCCGCGAAATGCTCCAGCGCGAAGTCTTCCGCAAGGTGCGGGCGGCCAAGCACTTTACCGAAGTTCAGCAAAGCTTTTTCGGCATCCTTGAATGCCGCGCGGCCGGCGCTGAAATAATGCCGGTCTATTCCGGCCTTGACCTGATTCATAACCGCGCGCAAAGGCGCCCGCCATTTTTGATTCCAGGCCTCATGTCCGCCGGTGGCGCAACCGCAGTCGGCCTTCCAGCGTTCAACCCCGTGGGCGCAGCTCCAGGAAGAAGGTTCATGCAAGATAACTCTGGACGACGGCGGGTGCGCTTCCAGGTACGCGCCGAAATTGGTCAGTTCAATGCCGTCGCGCCCGGTTATGGCCTGGGAAAGCACGTAAGCCAGAGCCATTTCGCCGAATTTGACGTGGTGTCCGTATGTTTCGCCATCGGTCGCCATACTCAGGATGCCGCCTTCCCGGCAGCAGGAATGCGCGTTCTCTGCCAGGCGTTCCCAAAATCTGTCGCCGTCGTGCAACAGCCCGTCAAAGGCAATGGATTGCGCAAGGCTGCCGTGATAGAAAAACACCGCTATGTCGCGGCCTCCCGGTAGCTCAATTTTGTAAGGCCGGCTTATATCAAGACTTTCCACGCCAACCTTGCGGAAATTTTGACCTCGGTCAGCGACAGCCTTGGCCTGATAAGGCGATAAAGTTACAAAACTTATGCCTGCCTCGGCCAGGGCCTCTAAAGTCGGGGTATCCGCGGCGCATTCGGAAAGCCACATACCTTCGGCTGTTCGCCCGAAACGGGCTTCAAAATCATCCATGGCCCACTGGATCTCAATTTTTTTGTCCAGCTTGGAAGCCAGAGGCATGATGACATGGTGATAAATTTGCGCCATGGCATTGCCGTGCCCCCAACGTTTAAGGCTGTTGCTGTCGGCTTCCCGCATACGCGCCAGCACTTCCGGCGCTTCTCTGTCCATCCAGCGCAGCAGGGTAGGCCCGGCATTAAAACTGATCCATTCGTAACAGTTTATTATATCAATAATTTTCCCGTTGCCATCCAGGCGTCTGCTCCAACCAAGCGGGGCATAGCTTTCTTTGGTGATGCGCTCATTCCAGTGGCGCCGGGGCGCGGCGCCGGCTTCACTGAAAATGCGCCCCAGCCAGGGGTCTTCACGCGGCGGTTGATAAAAGTGACCATGTATGCAAATTTTTCTGGACATGTCGTGCCACCTTGAAACATTTGTAACAGATTTGAATTGTTGCTGTTTTACAGGTTATACGGCGGACGTTCATAATGTAATGTACAAGCGGTCTTGTCTACTGATATCCGCATTGAAAAGTAAACTTTTCCCTGCGGAGGATCGTCAACCGAAAAACGTGGTTTTCGGTTGACTCTCGCCGCTTCGCGGCGACACCAGCCGGACGGCTGATGTTCAG
>JAISBT010000070.1 GCA_031266055.1 Deltaproteobacteria bacterium | reverse complement strand
GCTGCTGTCTTCATCCGTAAGCTGCTGCGCAGCAACGGCTGAAACAAGTTTCGCCCACGCCTGCGGGGCGGGCGGCGGTACCCGCCGCCAGAGCATTTCAACATTTTCAATGTTAAAATGCTCTATGACAGAAAAGCGGGGCAGACGCAACAAAATGCGTCCGCCCTTAGAGCAGCTTAATTTTGAGACGCTCCCTCCGGCGCTTGACGGCGAAACATCGCTGCTGTCTTCATCCGTAAGCTGCTGCGCAGCAACGGCTGAAACAAGTTTCGCCTACGCCTGCGGGGCGGGCGGCGGTACCCGCCGCCAGGGCATTTCAACATTTTCAATGTTAAAATGCCCTTGTGAACGCCAAAATAACCGCTAAAAGTTATTGACAGAAATTTTGTAATATGTCTTAGTTGGCAGATTCTTCTCAACCGTTGGGTGTGTTTTCTTGTCTTACTGTAGAAGTGTCCATAAGTTTTATGGAGATAAGTATGCGGGAACTATGGGAGAATGAAACTCTCCGTTTTGAGGGAAAAGCGGGTGCGCCGGCTAAAAATACCAATTTTGGCATGACGTTTGCACACACACACACACACACACACACACACACACACACACACAACAAACATCAACTCCGCCACATAACGCGCTCCCCGTAAAGGGCAGCGCGGTTTTTGCGTTATACCGCCCAGTATCATGTCGCGCCTGTGCTGCCGAAACAGGCGCGAGGATCGCTTCGCCGGAAAGCGTGGTTTCCGGCCCGCCCGCCCGCAGGCGAGCGAAAGCAGGCATTTCTCTGTGTGAAATGAGCATTGCCGTTCATGTTTTTTGAAAATATGTCCAAGGAGTGAGCAGATGACCACCAAAATCAAGATTATAGCCGGTTTTTCCACCATGATTGTTCTTCTGGCCGGCATTTCCCTCCTCAGTTTCAGAGGGCTGAACAGTGCCTCCACTCTGTTTCTTGAATTCAGCAGACTTGCGACCCTGAATGTGTCCTCCAGCGATACCGTAACCGGAATCAATTCCTCCGCCTACTATCTGGAAAAATTCATGCGTCTGTCCGACAGCGGAGATATGGATAACTCCATAGCCGGACTGGAAAGGGCTATGGCCTCCGCCCGGAATGCGCGTGCCAATACTGTCGTTCCGGAACGGCAAAATATGATGGAGCAGGCCTTGACACGCTTCCGGGAGTATGTGGAAGCGCTCAAGCAAATGCAGAAGGCCCTTGGCCCCTGGTATGACGACTATTTGCGGATTATCGAACCGGCTTTCGAGACTTCGGAAAAAATTCTCGGTGAAGTGGGCGATCTCGCCCTGCAACGGAATAACACCGCCATACTCGGGCAGATCAACGATGTCTGGCGCGTGCTCACCAACCTGAACCGGGCCATCGACAAATTCCGGCTGCGCGGCAGCGTGGAGACTGCCGCCGCTGTGGAAAAGCTCCTTGCGCAGGCCGTAACCGTTAACGGCCGTTTTCAGGCCTCCCTGGTCACCGATGAAGGCATACGTTCCTTTGCCGAGTACCAGGAAAAGTATGACGACATCGCCCGCGCCTATCAGCGGAACAAGGATGCAGCCATCCTGGCCGAAAACATCCTGGTGCAGACCTATCAATGGGATGCGGAACTGGAGGGGCTGGTTCACAATGTAAGCAATGCGGTCGATGCGGATCAGAAAACAAGGCGAACCGAGATTATTGATTCCAACAACAGCACGGAATTTTTCATGCTGCTTTCCTCGGCGGCCGGGCTGCTCATCGGCCTGCTTTTCGCCGTGTTCATCATTATCGGGCTGGTTTCGGTTCTGAACAGGCTCGCCACGTTCGCCCAGGCGGTTGCGGACGGCGATTTTGACCACGAAGCGGAGATCCGGGAAAAGGGTGAAATAGGGAAAATGACGGAAGCCCTGCGCCACATCCCCGAAACCTTGAAGCGCGTCATCCTGTCCGGGCACGATTTCGCCGCCGACATCAAGGCCGGGCGGCTGCGTACCCGCCTGGACAAGACGGCCTTTCAGGGCGCGTATGCCGGTCTTGCCAATTCCATCAACAACGTGGGCGACGCCTACACGGATATTGTGGACTTTTCGCCCTCTCCAGCCATGGCTTGCGATACCGGCTGCAAGATTGTTTTCCTGAACAAGGCCGCGCAGGACGCTCTGGGCGGCGAACATATGAACAGCCCCTGCTCCGACCAGCTGCGTTCCCCGGCCTGCAACAGCGCCCAGTGCCTTGGTAAAAGCTGTATGAGCGCGAATGGCCCGGTCACTTCCGATGTCGAGATCAATCCGCAGGGCAGGCATATGGACGTTTCCGTAACCGCCCGGCCCGTCCTGGACGAAAACGGAAAAACCATCGGCTTCTTCGAGTTTCTGACGGATCTGACCACGATCAAAAACGCTCAGCGAACCATACGGGATGTGGCTTCCCAGGCGTCGGAAATCTCCAACCGCGTGGCGGCTGCCTCGGAAGAGCTTGCCGCCCAGGTGGAACAGATTTCACGCGGCGCGGAAACTCAGCGCGTCCGCATTGAGAGCACCGCTTCCGCCATGACGGAAATGAACGCCACGGTGCTGGAAGTCGCCAGAAACGCGGGCACGGCTTCGGAGCAGACTGAAAAAACCCGCGTCAAGGCCACGGAGGGCGCGGGCCTTGTCAATAGGGTGGTACAGGCCATCAACACGGTCAACTCGGTGGCCTTGAACCTGCAAAACAACATGCACGGACTGGGCACACAGGCGGAAAGCATCGGCGGCGTGATGAACGTAATCTCCGACATTGCGGATCAGACAAACCTGCTCGCGCTGAACGCCGCCATTGAAGCGGCCCGCGCAGGCGAGGCGGGGCGCGGTTTCGCCGTTGTCGCGGACGAAGTCCGCAAGCTGGCGGAAAAAACCATGTCCGCCACCAAGGAAGTGGGCGACAGCATACGGGCCATCCAGCAATCCGCCCACATAAATATCGAGGAAATGAACAACGCGGCAAAGAGCATCAGCGAAGCCACGGAGCTCGCGAACCATTCCGGTTCGGCGCTGACGGAAATTGTGGACATGGCGTCCCACAACTCTTCCGTAGTGACCTCCATTGCCACCGCCGCCGAAGAGCAGAGCGCCACCTCCGAGGAAATTCACCGCGCCCTGGAAGAAATCAGCACGGTTGTGTCCGATACTTCGGAAGGATTGGTTCAGTCTTCTTCCGCCGTGCAGGATCTCTCGCGTACAGCGGATGAATTGCGGCAGGTTATGGCGGGTTTGCATTAGAGCGGTTTAACATTGAAAATGTATAAACCGCTCTGCAGGGATTTGCCTGCAAATCCTTGCCGCGAGATTGCCGCAAGGCGAACTTGCTTCGCCGTTAAGCGACAATCTCAAGCGTAAAATGCTCTAGGCCGGCTATTTAATTAATGCTGAAAAAGTCGGGAAACGACTTTTTCAGTTTTCAGAAAGACACGCCGGCTCCAAGCGCCGCTGCGCGGGACGCCGCAAGTAAATTACGGCGTCTCAAAATTAAACTGCTCTCGGGGAATTGATGAATCGCCAATTTCTCCTTTCGCGCCTTCGCCTGGCAGCTCTGTCGCTCGGCTTGATTGCGCTGATCGTTGCGCCTCGGCCCGCCGACTCCGCCCAAGCCGCCCCGCGCGTGGCCCATGTGCTGGTGTCCCTCTGCGACAACGAATATCAGGGCATTGTGCCGGTACCGCCCGCCCTCGGCAACGGTTCAGACCCGGATAAAAACCTCTACTGGGGCGCCGCTTACGGTTTAAAAACCTTCATGCGCAAGCAGCCGGAGTGGAAACTCCTCGGCCGCGAGGCCAACCCGGCCCCGCGTATTCTGGAGCGTCTGGTCTTCCGGCACGATAACCCGCCTGCCTTTCTGGTAGCCGATGCTTATGAGGGCCGCTACATCAAAGAAACCGTCCTTGATTTCCTGACCTATGCGGCCGGGCAGGGAAACCGGCCCGTAACCGCGGGCGGTCTGACCATACAAGCCGGCGGCTCGGCCGGGCTGCTCGTTTACATCGGCCACAACGGACTCATGGATTTTCCGCTCACCGCCATGGGAACCCCGGTCGGCGGCCCCGAAGCCGCCCCTCGCCAAGCCGCCGTGTTTGCCTGCCTGAGCAGAACCTTTTTCGAACCTCTGTTGCGCCACGCCGGGGCTGAGCCCTACATTTTGACCACCGGCCTGATGTGCCCGGAAGCTTACACCACGCACGCCCTGCTTCGCTCCTGGCTGCGGAACGATTCGCCAGCCGCCGCCCGCGAAGCCGTAGCCGCCGCTTACAATAAGTACCAGAAATGCGGTCTGGCCGGCGCGCGCCGATTGTTTTGGACGGATGTACAGGCGTTTTAACCTTGAATATAACATATTTAGCCGATACTGAAAAATCCGGGAAACGACTTTTTCAGAAAAGCGCGCCGGCTCCAGGCGCCGCTACGCGGACGCCGCAAGTAAATTGCGGCTCGCTTTTCGCCGCGCCCGGCCGATTGCATCGGCCGGGTTAGTCGGCCCTTTGGTACATTTCTGGTCGAAAAAATGCGGAGGTTAACATTTATATTTAATAATATAAACATGTTATGTACTTTTAAGGGCCGACTATTTATCTTGACATGGCGCTATAAAGCCAATATTATCAGTAACTATTCCTGATAATATTTTATCGCGCATAAGGAGCATAAAATGCAAGAACGTAAAGGCGTGATTACTTTCGCCGGCAATCCCCTGACTTTGCTCGGGCCTGAGCTTAAAGCCGGTGCGGCTGCGCCGGAATTTACCCTGGCCGGCAATGACCTCAAACCGAAAACCCTTTCCGCCTACAAGGGAAAAGCGGTTATAATCTCTGTCGTTCCCTCTTTGGATACAGGCGTGTGCGATCTGCAGACCAAACGCTTCAACAAGGAAGCCGGAAGCCTTGCCGGAGTGCAAATTCTGACGGTTTCCTGCGATCTCCCTTTCGCCCAGGCGCGCTGGTGCGGTGCTGCCGGCGTTGCGAATCTGGAAACTCTTTCCGATCACTTTGACCTCAACTTCGGCACCAGCTACGGCGTGGCCATAAAAGAACTGCGTCTTTTAACCCGCGCGGTTTTCGCGCTGGATAAAACCCACAAGATCGTCTATACGGAAATCGTTCCTGAAGTGACCCAGGCCGTGAATTTTGACGCTGTGCTGGCGGTGGTCAAAAAATTGCTCTGACCGGCATGGCGGGTGTATCCATTAGAGCGTTTCAACAATGAAAATGTTGAAACGCTCTGCAAGGATTTGCCTGCAAATCCTTGCCGCGAGATTGTCGCAAGGCGAACTTGCTTCGCCGTTAAGCGACAATCTCAAGCGTAAAATGCCATA
>JAISBT010000113.1 GCA_031266055.1 Deltaproteobacteria bacterium | reverse complement strand
CTGAACATCAGCCGTCCGGCTGGTGTCGCCGCGAAGCGGCGAGAGTCAACCGAAAACCACGTTTTTCGGTTGACGATCCTCCGCAGGGAAAAGTTTACTTTTCAATGCGGATATCAGTATAAAAACGGCATTTTTTTCGACCGGAACAAACACTACATAACATGGCGCTAAAACGCAAGGCTTTAAGTCAGTTAAGCCCGCATCCTGCGCCTATGAGCGAAGGCCGGTTTATCGTCAGGAGGCTTTTGCGGGGGGCAGATAGAGGCGCAATGCGTGCAGCACATCGTCCAGGTTGATCGGTTTGCCCACATGATCGTTCATGCCCGCCTGCAGGCAGCGCGCAATATCTTCCTTGAACACGTTCGCGGTCATGGCCACGATGGGCACCTTCGCGGCCAGGGGATGATCCATGGCGCGGATGCGGCGGGTTGCCTCATAGCCGTCCATCGTGGGCATTTGCACGTCCATAAAAATTATGTCGACGCGCTCCGGATTTTCACTGTAGAGCCGGACAGCTTGCAAACCGTTTTCCGCGCAGTCTATTTCCAGTCCGGTCGGCTCCAGCAGGCTGATCACGATTTCCCGGTTGATTTCCACATCCTCGACCAGCAGCAGACGGAACCCCTGGAACGAGTCGCTTACCGCCTCCGTGAGTTCCGCCTTCAAGCTCCCCCGCCCCAGGCACCAGTTGATGCAGTCGGCCAGATCGGAAGGGAAAAGGGGTTTGGGCAAAAATTTGCCGACGCCGGCTTTTTTCGCCTCCTCCTCAATCAGGCTCCATTCTGTCGCCGAAATCATGATGACAACGGACTTGTCCTCGCCGCGCGCCTTGATCCGGCGCGACAGTTCCATGCCGTCCATGCCCGGCATTTTCCAGTCCACAAAATTCAGGTCATAGGAACCGTTTTGTCCGATCATCCGCAAGGCTTCGTCTCCGCTTGCCGCCGTGTCGCAGGCAAAGCCGAGCTGCCCGGCCATCCGCCCGAAATACTCCAGAATTACCGGATCGTCGTCAACGGCGAGCACGCGCAGCGTATTCCAGTTCACTCCTTCCAGCAGACCGCGCTGTTCCTTGTTTCCCTTCGCGACACGCACGGTAAAGGCGAAGGTCGCGCCCCTGCCGGCTTCGGATTCCACCCAAAGCGTCCCCTCCATCATTTCCACGATGCTTCTGGAAATGGTCAGGCCGAGACCGGTGCCGCCGAACTTGCGCGAAGTGCCGCTCTCCGCCTGTTCGAAGGGGCGGAAGATGCGGGATTTCTGTTCTTCGCCGAGGCCTATGCCGGTATCCGTAACCCTAACCTGCACGATGCAGCACGTTTCCTCTTCTTTTTCCAGCAGCGCGTCCACGCGGATGGTGCCGGATTCCGGAGTAAACTTCACGGCATTGGAAAGCAGGTTCGTAATAACTTGGGCGATCCGCTGATCATCGCCGATCAGGGTACGCGGTATGTTCCTGTCTATGTTGACGAAAAGATTCTGCTGTTTCTCGGCCACCTTGAAATTGATCACATCGGTCGCTTTCCGGAGCATATTTTCAAAGTTGAATTCTTCGGGCGAGAGGACAAACTTGTTGGCCTCAATTTTGGACATATCCAGAATATCGTTGATGACCCCGAGCAAATGCTTGGAAGCGTCTTCTATCCTGTCCAGGCAGTATTCTTTGCGCTCCGCGGAAGGCGACAACTTGGCGATGGCCGTCATGCCGATGATGGCGTTCAGGGGCGTACGTATCTCGTGGCTCATGTTCGAGAGAAAGTCGGATTTCGCCGTGCTGGCGCGCTCGGCCATTTCACGCGCTTCTTCAATGGCCGTCACGTCGTGCAGGTGGATCATGGCGCCCTCGTTGGCGCCGCCCGTGCCGCTCATGGGCGTGAACACAACGGTGTATTTATGCCGGGTTGGCGATCCGGCAATCTCCACGGTCTGTTCGGCAGGGTTGTTTGTATTCACCGCCGCGCATAATATGGCGAACAGGCCGGCGGTGATTTCCCTGCCCGCCAAGGGTTCGAAAACCTCCTGAAAGGTGCGCCCCGCGAAATCCGCAGCGTTCCGGGCGCCTGTTTTTTTCAGAAAAACCTTCGTGCAGTGGACAAGCATGAGGTGCTTGTCCAGCAGGAGAATAATGTCGGTGCTGTTTTCCAGCACCAGACGCATGTAGCGTTCCCGCTCGCGCTGGGCAAGGGATCTGGCCGCTTCTTGGTTGGCCTTGGCGATGTTGACGGTACGTTCGTGCTCTACGGCTCTTTTCAGCCGCGCAATTTCGCGTGCGGATTTTTTCCCGGCTTTCTCAAGCTCCGCCACCCGCTGGCGCAGGTCGGCGGCAAGATCCCGCAGGGCGCGTGTGTCGTCATATTCGGCCGGGTCATCCATGCCGCCTCTCCTCTTATACCATTTCTACATCAAAACTGCATCCATGCAGTTTTGATGTATCGGCTGCCGCTTCACCGCGACGTCCTGTCGCGGATTCCGTTTCTCAATCAAACATAAAAGCATGTTTGATTGAGAAACGGAATTCAATGTTAAAATGCTCTATAACAAGCACGCGGAGAAGGTAAAGTTGTGGTGCCGGTTACGCCAGACGCCGCCGCGGTCTTTCACCGGGCAGATTTCTCCGCCGGAAAGGGCGTAGACAAAGGTTCCTTTATCCTTGAGCGTGTCGCAGACGAGCCGCATCTCCTCGTCCTGTTCGGGGGTCATCATGATGTAGCGCGTAACGCAGGGAAGCATCAACGCGCACGCTTTCCCCTTCTCCCTCTGAATCTGCGCCAGAGCGTCCCTGGCGCTTTCCAGGATGCCCTCCCGGTCAATCTCGCCGCAAAAGAAGAACGCCCCTTCCGGCACCTCGCCGCCGCACACGGCCCAGTTTTCCGGGGTCAGGCTGTATATGGCCAGGGCCACGGGTTTTGCGCCGTCGCCGTAGTCAACCATCAGGGGTATGGTGGTGTTGTCCTGCCCTATGCGCATGACGATGCCGACATCGTCGAAATATTCCATCAGGGGAATATTGTTGATTTTTTTGAGTACGCACCCGGAGGATTCCGTAATACGCGCCCGGCGGTCGCCGAGGTTTTTGTCGGGGATGGAGGCCACGATGAACTCCGGCTCCACAGCTCCGTGCAGGAGCAGCAGAACCGCGGATTTTTCGTACATCTGTCCGTTGAAGATGACTCCGGCGTCATTGTAGGACATATCCATGCCGCTGGCGACGCTGCCCCACACGGGGATGCCGCCGCAGGCGGAGTCCAGTTGTTTCAGAACCTCCGCGCTGCTTATGTCGGAAAGAAAAGGGAAGAGGCTGATGATAAAGGAGGGATCGCCGGGCAGGGCGCTTAGCGCCTCGCGGTAAGCGGCGGCCATCGCCTCCCCTGCGTTGCCGGCCGATAGCGGCGCGGTGACGGCGATCCGGAAAGAAACGTCGTCCGCGCTCAACACGGCAAGATTGAGCATGAAAGCGTTGTAGCGTCCGCCGGAAGCTCCGGCCATGGTCGTCATGCCGATCACCTCAAAGGGCAGGCGGGCGCAAAGCTCGCCGGCCACGCCGGATTCGATGAACTCGTAATGGCAAAAGAGAATGCCGACGGAATGAGCGGGCAGCCCGGAAATATCCACCTGCTCCAGGATTTCGGCAACGGCGCTGTCCAGATCGTCAACTTCCTCGGTATACGCGGCATACATCGTGATCATGTCTCAACTCCTGTATTTTGTTCATCAAAAATTTCTTTTCGGCTCGAAAATAAGCCTAAACTATAAACCGGGTCAAGTCCGTTATTGCGGCCCTGTTTCCGGGATGCGGGCTCTCCGGCGGTTCACCCAGCATCTTCCGCGTGGAGCCGAACAGAAAGCCCAAAATGGAGTCCGAAACCAGCATGCCCTTGCCGGTCAGGCTGAGGTAGCCGTTGCGTATGCGCACCATCCCCTTGT
This sequence comes from Deltaproteobacteria bacterium, assembly GCA_031266055.1. GTDB lineage: Bacteria > Desulfobacterota > Desulfovibrionia > Desulfovibrionales > Desulfovibrionaceae > WRHT01. The sequence goes on along the minus strand of JAISBT010000113.1, from coordinate 4,484 downwards.
TATGCAGCGCGTGGATGAATTCCCGATTGTCTTTCACAAAACTCCGTCCGGTCAGCCGGTTGTAGGCTTCCAGGCGCATGCCGCGGTCTGTGCGCAGGCGCAGCATAATCAGTTCCAGCACTCGCGCGCTGTGGGTAAGCTCTTCGTAATCGCCGGCAATGCTGTTGTTTTGCACTTCCAGCAGCCAGGCCCGCAAATCCGGCGGGTTGGTCCAGCGGCGCGATTTTAAAGTGCCGGTGGCCGAAGGGCCCAAGCCGAGGTAATCATGCCCTTCCCAGTAACCCAGGTTATGTCTGCTTTTGAAGCCCATGCGGGCAAAATTGGAAATTTCGTAATGCAGAAACCCGTGCTCTTCCAAATAGTCCGAGCCATAAGCGAACATGGAGGCCTGCTCTTTGTCGTCCGGCAGCTTGAGCAATCCTTTGCGGGCTTGCAGGGCCAGAGGGGAGTCCTCTTCCAGAGTGAGGTTATAACAGGACAGGTGTTGCGGTTTCAGCGCCAGGGCGCTTTTCAGATCTTCCAGCCACAGGCGCAGCCGCTGGCCGGGCAAGCCCCAGATAAGATCCAGGCTGATATTGGCAATGCCGCAGATCCGGGCGGTTTCGCAAGCCGCAATGCTTTCGCGTACGCTATGCGCGCGGCCCAGCACTTTCAGCATTTGTTCGTCCATACTTTGCAGGCCCAGGGAAAGCCGGTTCACCCCCAACCGGGCCAGTTCGGCTATATATCCCAATTCCAGTATGGATTCCGGGTTGCCTTCAAAGGTAATTTCCGCTGACCTGGAAAGTTTGAACTTGCGGCGCAGACGTTTAAAAATTTGCTCCAGCATGGATATGGGCAGTATGCTTGGAGTACCCCCGCCAAAATACACCGTATCCAGGGATATTTTCCCCAGGCGTTCGGCCCAGAGGCTTATTTCCCGTAAAAGCCCGTCCAGGTAAAGCTTGAAAGCCTCTTCGCCCGCCCTGCCGCGTTCCGCCGCCTGCGAGTAAAAGGAACAGTAGCCGCAGCGGCTGCGGCAAAAGGGGACATGAATGTATAGCTGCATGCCGTCCGGGGTAATACACTCCGGAGACGAATGCAATAGAGATTATGATGATTGGGCAGGGTTAGAGCATTTTAACATTATTGATCCACCCCTTCCGCCAGGACGGCCTTTTTGATCAGCACGGGAATGGTCGGCACGTCATTGTGCCCTTTGCTGAAGCCGGTGGCTACGGTCTTTATTTTGTCCACAACCTCCTGTCCCTTGATCACCTTGCCGAACACGGCATAGCCCCAGCCGGAAGCGCTCTTGGATTTGAAATTAAGTCCGCTGTTATCCTTTACATTGATAAAAAACTGGGAAGTCGCCGAATGCGGGTCAGAGGTACGCGCCATGGCGATGGTGTATTTATCGTTGGGAAGGCCGTTATCGGCCTCATTTACAACCGGGGCGCGGGTTGCTTTCTGGTTTAAATCCACGTCCATGCCGCCGCCCTGGATCATAAAATCATTGATCACCCGGTGGAAAACAGTGCCGTTATAAAAACCCTCTTCCACATATTGCATGAAATTGACGCAGGTTGCGGGCGCCTTGTCCTCATTCAGCATTATGTAAATATTTCCCAGGCTCGTTTCCAGCTTGACCAGGGATCTTCCTCCCGGTTTGCCTGCCTGCCCCGCGCCGGCAACGCCCGAAGCAGTTTCCAGAACGCCGAACAACATCAACCCCAGACATAAGCACCCCATACCAGCGCGAATCAATTTTTTCATCTTTACTTCCTCATGTAATATATGCGCCAGAGCATTTTGACATTGAAGCGGCCGGCACCGCCGTTGCGCGGCAAACCCTTGCAGAGCGGCTCGACATTTTCAATGTCAAACCGCTCCAAGGAACCGTCTCAAAATTATAAACCGCTCTATTGCTGCTGGGCGATCAAATAGCAAAACACCAGGGGCACATCCCCGGTGTTCTTGATGCCGTGCGATTCACCCTTGCGGGCAATGGTGATATCGCCGGACTGCACCGGAGTTTCCTTGCCCGCGGTGTCCACGAAAACTCCCTGGCCGGAGATGACAATATAGGCATCTTCATTGGTCACATGCTGATGCAGCCCGACCGTGGCGCCGACAGGCAGGGTCAGCCAGGCGATTTCCTTTATGGCATGGCCGGGTTGAGCTTTATCACGGGTGAACGCATACTCAAAATGGCCGGTACCAAGGCCGGTACCGCCGATTTTCCCCATATCCTTAACAATCTGGTCAGGTTTGAGATAAATTTGCGGATAGTCGCCTTCCGCAAGGACAGACCCGGAAAAAACCATAAACACCATGAACATTGCAGTAACCATAAACACGCGCATAGATTACCTCCCATGGGTTTTCCGATTGGAGCGTTTCAACATTGAAGATGTTGAAATACTCCGGCGGCGGGCACCGCCGCCCGCCTGCTTCTCGTACCCTGCTCTATACCAATTTCCCGGTTTTAAGGCAATACTCCTTTTTTATCGTAATGATAGCGGCATTGCAGAATGGTCAACGTGTCGGACTTTTCATCCCGGCTGTAGACAAGGCGGTGTTCCCGGTCGATACGGCGCGACCATAAACCGGCAAGCTGGAATTTCAGGGCTTCCGGTTTGCCCTCGCCCTCAAAAGGTGTGCGCAAAGCGGCGCTGATCAGCAGATTGACGCGCCTGCACTTCTTTTTGTCGTGTTCCCGCCAATACAGATAGTCTTCCCAGGCTTTGGGCGTCCAGGTCAAAAGGGCCATTACCCGCCGCCCTCTTCAGGGATGTCGGCAATAGGATGGGGGACGGCCTGCCCGTGTTGCAACTCGGCCATGCTTTCAAGCAGGCGTTCGGCATTGGCCGGACTACGCAGAAGGTACGCGGTTTCCCGGATGCCGTTATACTCGTCCAGCGACATAAGTACCACGGGCCGGGCTTTTCGGCGGGTAATAACGACAACGTCGCTGTCGTCGCAAACGGTGTCCATAAGGGATGCCAGATTCTTTCTGGCTTCGGAATAACTGATGGCATCCAGCATGATTGCGCCTCACTTGTACAATAAATAGTACAACTATCGGTTTTCGTCAACAGTGGGAGGCCGGAAATGCAGGGCAAGCAGCATGAAGGGAGATGGCGGGAAACCCCGGAAGACCACTTTATGTAGTCTTCCGGGGTTATATTAATCCTTGCCGGATTGTATTCTGGTAGCAAGGGGGGGAACACACTTTACAATATATCTATTTAATATTCTAAATTAATATTATTTTTTAGTCGCTGTGAAACCAACTGTGACACCAACAATTGAAAAATTAGGGTTTATCATTGATCCTCGCCTGCCTGCGCAGCAGCATATCTCCTTCCTCTAATTTTGCCATTGATTGTTTAATCACTGCCATACAATATTTGGACAAACCTGCTTCATATAGAGAGCTATAGTTTCTTCGTCAGTTAGTTGATGATTCAAATCCTGCGCGGATAGTTCCAGCACGCTTTCTTTCAAACTTGTGAATTTTTTCTCCCACGTATGCAACTTTATTTGATGTTCAACAGTAAGATTTAGATACTCTAATTCCAACGTCTCCAAATTTTTAGCGATTTTCAGTAATGCGTAATTTGTAGTATTCTTCTTTTTAGCCATGATAGCACCTTGGGTCATTACCGTCCTTCAAGTCGATAAGTTCACAAACTTCTCCCTACAGCGTGAAAATTTTTTCTTCTAATCCAGTGGTTTCCTTCCTCAGTTCGGTAATCCGGCGCTTCAATCGGTGAGTTGCAGTTCTTCATACTGCGCCGGCGTTCCCTCCTGCGGCTCTTGCGGTGCCGGCCGGGATGGCGTGACCCATCCATTTCACCAGTCAACTGTTCATCAAGAAAACTGTAAAGCAAGGTAAGCATGGAACGGACGGCGTACAGGCGATCCTGTACCAGGGGAACTTCGTAAGACATGAGGCACCTCTTGTATTTTTTTGTTTTTTTTTGCATTGCCCAAAGAAAAAGGCCGGGAGCCAAAAACCGTACAAGGACGGCGGGCGTATTCCCCTTACGGGTGTTCTATTAGCCCACTCCCGGCCAAAACTGACCGTGTTTTTGCGCTTTTCAGGCGCGCAAAAAAAGCCAAAACTAACGGGTTGGCTGCCGTCTTGTAAGGTGTTTTTGAGCACCGTGAAAAAACGATAAACGAAGGGCAGGAAAAGTCAAGCGCGGGGGAATGTGGGTTCACGTATGTCTTTATGCTTTTTCTGCGCTTAAATCGAATCCTCAGCGTTTCTACAGGAATTCTAAACCGCCTCCTCTGATACTGGAGCAGCTTTTTTTGTTACGCCAGAGAAAAGCAAAAGGGTGAAAAATTTATTTTGCTCGTGGGCATGGAAGGAGTTGGAGACTTAACTTGAATCATTCAGAGAAATAGCATAGTTTCTCGTTGGGGCAATCCTCCGAGTCCTTGGATGAGGAGGTGATGCCTATGGAGCAGTTCCTACTTAACGTCCTTGCCGC
>JAISBT010000019.1 GCA_031266055.1 Deltaproteobacteria bacterium | reverse complement strand
ATACTTTTCAGCGCCCAGAGCCACACTTCGGTCCTGCTCCTGCGCCTGTTGCTGGCGGAGATATACGGGGTCACGCGTTTTACCGCCGCAAGCGGACAGGCGGCCGAGGAACTCGGGGCGGGGCGTTTTCCCGATGCCTTTCTTTCCATAGGCGATGAAGCGCTGCGTTTGAGCAGGCATCCGCATTACCCTTACTGTCTGGATTTGGGGCAGGCGTGGCGGGAGCATACCGGGTTGCCCTTTGTCTTCGGGCTGTGGATTGCCCTGCGCGGCATCCGTGAAGATGCGGCAACGGAAGATCCCGGCGTATCGTTGCGGGCCTCGCGTGACTACGGCAGGACGCACATGGAGGAAATCCTGCGGGCGGCCGCCCGCAGTCATCCCTTTATGACCCGCGCGGAGCATGCCGACTATTTTGCCTGTCTGAACCATAGTCTGGGAGAGCGGGAACAGGCGGGGTTGAAACTGTTCTGGAGCAAACTCGCGGACGCGGGCGAACTGGCCGGCGTTCCGGAATTGCAGTTTTATGCGGCTTCCTGATAACGCCGCGTCTTATTCAACTTTTCAAGCAAAGGTAAAATATTACGTTATGAAACAGCTCTATAAAAATAAATATATTCCGGCTAATTATTTCATTATTGGTTTGGAAACGGAATTACAGAATTCAAAGCTGGCGTGATTGAGACGGAAACCGCCGAGAGGACGTGATGGACTTTACCATGGAAGATTGGAAAAAAGATTCGGCCTGTTTGCAACCCGAACCCGTTCTGCGTTTTCTGCTGTGATCATCAACATTCACGGTTTTACCGGCAACGGCGACAACAGCAAATACCGGTGGCTCGCAGCGAATATCCGGAACCGCGAATTTTTTTCGCCGACCTTGGATTACTGTGGGCGCAGCCCGGAGAATATTTTGCGGCAACTGCGGGAACGGGCTTCGTCCTACCTTGCGAACCGGCCCGCCGGCGCGCCGGGTCTTTGTATTCTGGGCAGCAGTATGGGCGCCTTTTTTGCGCGTTGCCTGAACCTGCGGTTTCCGGAGGCGGCGCCCGTGCTGTTCAATCCGGCGCTCGCGCCCTTTCTGCCCTTGCGCGGATATATCGACTGCAAGGCCTATCTCGCGCTGTTCGCGAAGTTCGCATACATGGACGACGATGCGGGGGACAACGGCAGGCTGCACGTCATTATAGGCGATGCGGACGAAGTCATCGACCATGAAAGAATGACGAAACCGCTGTTGCCGCAGGGTTTCAAACAGCTTTACGTTATCAGGGGCGGCATGCACAGGCTGGAACTGACGCCCGAGGTCGACGGCATACTGAAGTCCGTCTTTGCTTGAGCCGGCGAAACCGCGCCGCCGGCTTCACGGAACCGGTCTATTTTTTGATTATATCATCGATATATTTGCGCCGCCAACCACAACACGCTCAGGCCAAAATGCATAAACAGCAGTTTCCGCCAGAACTGCCCTTGCCTCAAACAGAACAATATGCCGGCCAAAAACCAAATAATCAGGCATACAAGATGAAACAAATAAATTTTTTCTGAGGCGTAATACCACAGTCCGGCCACCGGTCCCTCGCCACTCCATAAGTGAACGTACTTCTCTGGTTCGGTCTTAACTTCCCATATTTCTTGAATCCATAATGCGGCCATGAAGCAGCATGACAGCAACCACATAAAACGCCAAAACAAAATTTTCACCAAAAATTCATTTATCGTTTATTTGTAACTTTTTTATATCTAACCGTTAGACGCATAGTTTTGCCATATCTTTTAAGCGGCAACTTACTCTTTTGAAAGAAATTGATAGAGCGGCACAGCTATACCTCCAGACACTAAAAAATTTGTGGCTCCAGGGAACACTGTCATCAATCATTTTTTGGGAGACAGTCAACTTTGGGTCAAACGCCTCGCCATAGTCCGGAACTGCCGAAACGCCGGCAGAAGGCACATGAGCGCGTTTTGCAGGACAGCCAAGCTGCCCGGCCCAGTGGCTTATAACATCTAAAACTTTACAAAATATTCGGGTACAATCGCTTCTGAAGTCTTTTTTGCTGATGGAAACAAAAAAGCCCCGAAGATTTTTCCTTCGGCGCTTTTCAAATTTGGCTGGTGGAGCTGGACGGAATTGAACCGACGACCTCTTGAATGCCATTCAAGCGCTCTCCCAACTGAGCTACAGCCCCACGCGGCTTTCTCTCTGCCCCATTCGGAAGGTGTTGTCAAGTTTTTCCGCAAATTTTTACCTGTTGCGCGGCATGGAGAAACGAACACGCGGCGCCTTGAGAAAAGTATCGCATGTGTGCTTGACTTGGTCTGCGCAAGCGATGCCCGACGAAACTTCAGTATCGGAATAGATATTTTCAATGACAAAACGCACTGAGCTTGCCGCCCCTTGACAGGAACCGGGATGTGGGGATAGTGTCGGTCGGCACGAGCGAAGAAATCGGGGAGCCGGGCGGCGGTGACGCCGCCAACCCCGCCAGGTCCGAAAGGAAGCAACGGTAACGGTTGTGCCGGGTGTCCGGCTCCCGGAAAGCGCGGGTTCTTTGAATCCGCGCTTTTTTTGCGTACCCGCCCGGCGCGTGTGCCGGTTATTCGTGTCCGTGTTTCATCCCCATCCGGCTCCATCCGCCGGATGACTCCGCCTTGGAGGGATAGAAGCCGAGGGAGGGAAGCAGGGCAATCGCGTGAATAATTCAACCTACTGAAATTGCAGGATAATACATTCAGGCAAAAAGCGTAAAGCCGCCCCGGGCCTTGCCCGGAGCGGCTTTACCTGCGCTTCCCGGCGGGGAGGCCGGGAAACGGAAACGGTCAATGCAAGCCTGTCACAAGGAATTTTTGGTCAATACAGGCCCGTCGCATAGTAGAGGATAATGACGACGGGCACAGCGACCGTTTTGATGACCGTTGTCGCCAGGATGGGCATGTAGGCCTGCCGATGGGTCAGCCCGGTCACGAACATGGCCGTGATGACCGCGCCGTTGTGCGGCAGACTGTCCATGCCGCCCGAGGCCATGGAGGCCACCCTGTGGGCCACCTCCAGCGGTATGTTCGCATCGTTGGCCATCTGGATGAACATGTCCGACATGGCGCCCATGGCGATGCTGATACCGCCCGACGCCGAACCGACGATACCCGCCAGGACGTTGACGGTAATCGCTTCAGCCACCAGAGG
>JAISBT010000103.1 GCA_031266055.1 Deltaproteobacteria bacterium | reverse complement strand
TTGAACATCCCAATAATATTGAAAAGGTGGTTCTTTGTATAACTTTATGTCCCCACCCGCATAGCGGGTGGCCCATTGTTTCACTCGCTTCGCTCGCTCAACTGGCTAAAGCCTTTTGTAGCTTCCGGCTCGCTCCGCCCGCCGGAGAGGGAGGGCGCGCATGCTCGGTTCCTTGCTCATCAGGGACTCCTCCGCAGGCGACTCGCGCCTGTTCCGGCGCCCAAGAAAACCCTACACCAATTCAACTTTCAATGTTAAAATGCCCTATAACCCTGTAACCGAACACATGAGGCAACAATGTACAATTTATCCGTAATCGCCGGAAGTTTACGCCAGGCGTCCATCAACAAAAAACTTGGGCTGGCTCTGGCTGAACTGGGCAAAAACATTTTCTCCTTTGAGTTCATTAACCTCGCGGACATTCCTCCGTACAACGAAGATTTGGAAAAAACTCTCCCCAACGCGGTCGCGGCCATGAAAAACTCCGTGCGCGCGGCTGACGGCGTGCTTATTATAAGCCCGGAGTATAACCGCGGCATTCCCGGAGTATTGAAAAACGCCCTGGATTGGGGTTCGCGGCCCTACGGAAAAGGCTGCTGGACGGGGAAGAGCGCGGCCGTTGCCGGTATGAGCCCGGGCAATGCGGGCGCCGCGGTTTGCCAGGCGTTGCTGCGCAGCCAGTTCAATTTTTTGGGCATGGCCCAGATGCCCGCTCCGGAAATCTGCCTCAAATACACGCCGGATTTTTTTGACGCGGACGGAAACATTGCCGCGGAAGCAACCCGCAAGTTTCTGAACTCTTTTTTAGCCTCATTCGCGGAATGGATAAAAAAATCTTAAAAAATAAATTTTTTGTTGTATAAATTTGGATTGTGGAGTATTCTCACCGCCATGCGTACATAATAGTATTGTCCGCACACGTGTGTGGATTGAATGTGCGAAAACTTATGCAGTGATGAGGTTTTTCTGTGACTAAGTCTATCTATGTTGGAAATCTGCCCTGGTCCGCTACGGAAGAAGAAATCCGTAACATGTTCGCCGCTCATGGCACCGTTAACTCAGTAAAGCTGGTTACTGACAGGGAAACCGGCCGCGCCCGCGGCTTCGGTTTTGTGGAAATGCCCACTGACGACGCAGCAGTGGCAATCCAGGCTCTCAGCAACGCAAGTCTGGGCGGACGCGCTCTTCGTATTAACGAAGCTCAGCCCAAGGCCCCGCGCCAACCGCGCTACTAACCGGCTCCTCCTTACACCCCCGGATTTCCGGTTTGCCGCTTTTTGCGTAAACACCCATAGAGAACCTCTCAAAAATACAAGCGGATTCAGCCGGATCAAAACCAAGACCTCCTGACTTGACAGTACAGGAGGTCTTCATCCCCGATTCCTGTTTTTCGTTGAACTGTTCTAAAAAACAGGCAAAATACCGCGCGGCACCAGATTGTTTTCAATGTAAGCCCTGACTTCCGGCGACCTGGTCGCTTCCACCAGAGCTTTGGCGGCGGCGCTGTCCTTATCTCCGGCTCTCACCACAATGATGTTGGCGTAGGGCGATTCGCTGTTTTCAATCACCAGGGCGTCTTTGGCCGGGTTAAGCCCGGCTTCGGCCGCAAAATTGGTATTGATGACGGCGGCGGTCACATCTTCCAGAGTGCGGGGGAGCATGGCGGCATCCAGCTCTTTGAATTTGAGTTCCCCGGGGTTGGAAGTGATGTCGCGCACGGTCACAAGTTCTCCGGGCTTCAGACTGATCAACCCGTGCGTTTCCAAAAGACGCAGCGCCCTGGCTTCGTTGGTGGGATCATTGGGCACGCCGACAAGACTTCCCCGCTTCAACCCGCTGATTTCAGCAATTTTTTTGGAATAAAGCCCCATGGGTTCAATATGGATTTTGGCGATCCAGACCAGATCCAGCTTTTTTTCCCGGTTCATGTTGTCCAGGTATGGAACATGCTGAAAATAATTGGCAAAAAGGCTGCCTTCGGCCAAAGCCATATTGGGCTGCACATAATCGTTAAATTCTTTAATTTCCAGTTCGTACCCCTTCTGGGCCAGCAGGGGCTTGACTATTTTCATGATTTCCCCATGCGGAAAAGGCGTTACGCCGATAATAATTTTTTCCGCGCCAAACGCGTCCATTGAAAAAACCAATAAAAACGATAAAATTAGTAATAATTTTTTCATAAAAACTCCCGGGTTAACGCAATTTTTTGTACAGAAGATTGCCCAACGACTGGATACACTGCACCATAATCACCAAAATTACAATAGAATAGAGCATGACTTCCGGTTTAAAGCGGTTATAGCCGTATCTTATGGCCAAATCACCCAGTCCGCCCCCGCCGACAACGCCGGCCATGGCGGCATAGCCCAGCAGGGTGACGGCAATGACCGCGGCGTTCAGGATCAGGGCGGGCAAAGCTTCAGGCAGCATGACCCGGAAAATAATCTGTCCGGTGCCGGCCCCGAAAGAACGGGCCGCCTCCACCACCCCGCGCTCCACCTCCAGAAAACTGCCTTCCAGCACCCGCGCGGCAAAGGGTATGGCCGCGACCGTAAGCGGCACGATGGCGGCTTCGCTGTCAATGGTTTTGCCGACACTCAGCCTGGTGAACGGCTGAATCGCAATGAGCAAAATAATAAAGGGAAAAGAACGGCCCAGGTTGACCAGCGCGTCCAGCACCCGGTAAATTCCGGGCTGCGGCCTCAACCCGCCGGGGTGGGTTATAATCAGCAGCACCGCCAGGAAAAATCCAAAAAACAGGGACAGCAGGGTGGAGGTAAAAACCATATACAGAGTGTCTATGGAAGCCTCCAGCAATTCCGGCCAGAAGTCGACAAAACCTTTAATCCACGCATCAAAAAAGCTCGTTTCCCCGGACATTTAAACACCCGTATCCCGCATATGGCCCGGCGCTTGTTCATCCAGAATCTGGCCGGGAATTTGTCTGCCGCGCAAATAGGCAAGCACCGCCTCCACCTGTTCCCGCTGAACGTTGATAATCAAAAAGCCGAAAACATCATCCAGGTAGCGTTCAAGTTTTCCGCCTACAATGGAAAAGTCTATATCCAGATCTCTGGCCATGCCGGTGATGATACTTTGCTGCGCAATTTCGCGGGGGAAAGTCAGACGGATATTTATGCCCGCGGGCAAGACCGTAAATTCCTCGTCAATGAATTTTTTAAGATTATCCGGAGGAGTCAGAAAAAGATCTTCGGTTCTGCCGACCGCCTGACTGACGCCCGCGTCCAAAAGGAGCAGGCGGTGGCAGAGACGTTTGACTACTTCCATCTGGTGCGTTACGAGAACAATGGTAAGATTGAGCTTGCGGTTGATATCTTCCAGCAGATCCAGAATGGACATGGTAGTCTGCGGATCCAGAGCCGAAGTAGCCTCATCGCAGAGCAAAATTCCGGGATTCAGGGCCAGAGCCCTGGCAATGCCGACCCTCTGCTTCTGACCGCCGCTCAAGCTCTGAATCCGCTCGCCGCTTTTATGAGCCAAGCCCACCATGTCCAGCAAAGACATCACCCGTTCGTGAATTTGGGCGGCGCTCAGGCAAGGGCGCGTCCGCTCCGCGCCGGAGCCGCTTTTACCCAGAAGGGCCAAAGCCCGCCCGGCCATACGCTGCCAGGGCGTATTCCACACTTTCAGGGGAAAAGCCACATTTTCAAATACATTTTTGCGGGACATCAGGCTGAAATCTTGAAAAATCATGCCCATGGCGCGGCGCAACTGCAAAACCCCGCTGCCCGCAAGCTCGCCCACTTCCTGTCCCATTATTTTGACGCTGCCGGAATCATAAGTTTCCAGACCGTTCAGGCAGCGCAGCAACGTGGATTTTCCGGCGCCGGAATGGCCGACTATGCCGAAAATTTCTCCGCGCCGCACGGACATGCTTATATCGCGCAGTACGGTCTGCCGGCCAAACGCCTTGCATAAAGCGGAAACTTCAATCATTTGTCCATCACCAGGGCAATCGAAGGCGGCGCGCCGGGCTTGTTCGCCCGGCGGCTGGCACGCTGTCGCGTGTACACTTTTAGAGCATTTTACGCTTGAGATTGTCGCTTAACGGCGAAGCATCACTGCTGTCTTCATCCGTAAGCTGCTGCGCAGCAACGGCTGAAGCAAGGATTTGCAGGCAAATCCTTGCAGAGCGCTTTATACATTTTCAATGTTAAAACGCTCTGAGTGTTACAGGGTATTAGCCTTTTTTGGCGCCCCGCCTTTCCCACAGTTTCATTTCTTTCATGGTCTTGCGGCGTTCACGCTGCAAAGCTTTACAGACAAGCGGCGCGCCTTTTTTGTATCCGCATTTGGCGCGATATTCATCCGGAGTAAGTCCGTGAGAAGCCAGGTGTTTTTTTGTCAACAACTTAAACGTGCGGCCGCATTCCACGCAAGTAATGGTTTTTTCCTTGATCGCCCTGGAAGCGTCAATTTCACTGACCGCTTCCGCTTCTTCCGCCGGCAGCGCATCATTGACGGAACGTATGCCCTTGCTCAATGTTTGTATCATTGAAGCAATTTCATCTTCGGTCATTGTGCGTACACCGGCCTGAGCTTTAACAATTTCCAGCACTTCCTTGAGGTGGTTGTCCATCATGTCCTCCCTGTAAAATTATGATAAAATATCATGCCGCATACCGTCATATTGAATATTTAATACGCAATATATTTTTTTGTAAAGCTTTTATTGCAAAATACATCTATCTTCAATAGAATTTCATACCGGCGCCGCCGTTGCGGAAAAAAACTTACTGCGCCGCCGCGCGGCAAAATCAAGCGTAAAACGCCATACAAGGGACAAGATGTTGAAAAAAATAAGCCTTGCTTTTATGATATTATGCACGGTTTCCTGTACCGGTTTCTCAGTTGACGCTGTACGCAAAAAACCTAAATTGCAATATGCAATCTATATCAGCGGCGTGCCGAAAAACGATATAGTGGATTACTTGGACGCCATGGAAAAAAAAGAATACTATGTATCGCATAAATTATTGCGTATTGCTGACGACTACGCCGAAATTATTTATTGGGCCATGGAAACTCCCGAAGCAATCCACCTGGAGACGGATCTTTTTTTTGCGGATCGTACTGTGACCTTGACTAAACGTACCATCCTGGTCAGACAACAGGAGGAATGATGATCTTTACGCCAGATTTCCATGCGGAAATCTGTAACTTTTACCGTATGCTGCGCTTGAGATTTCCGCTTAACGGCGGGTTTTCGCCCGCCTGCGCCAATCTTGCGGGCGACAATGGAGGAAGACCTTGAAAAAAATCGACGCGCATGCGCATGTCGGATACTTCGGTTCCTGGTGCAACGTCGGCCTGACGGCTCAAGAGATGGTTTCAGCCATGGATAAATATGCCATTGAAAAAAGCCTGATCAGCTATCCGGACAACGCGGTTACCCTCGAAGCCGTCACCTTCCGCCCGGATCGCTTCCTGGGTCTCGCCTGGCTTGACCCGGGGCAAGGTGAAAAAGCCCTGGCCGAATTTGAAAAACTCACCGGCGCGCATGGTTTTGCCGGTTTGAAACTGCATCCGTTGTTCGATGCGTACACAGCCAATGACGAAGTTGTTTTTCCCCTGATGGAAGCGGCGGGAAAGAAAAATCTTCCGGTATTCATCCATTCCGGGCATCCGCCTTTCTCCCTGCCCTGGAGCATAGGACAACTGGCGGAACTGTTTCCGGATGTCCGTATTGTGATGGTGCACATGGGGCACGGCCATGGCGTCTATATCCAGGCCGCGATTGATATGGCCCGCAAATATGACAATCTGTGGCTGGAAAACTCCGGCATGCCCATGCATACAAAAATAAAGGAAGCTTACATGCGGGTGGGGGCAGACCGTGTTTTCTGGGGCAGCGACGTTCCTTTTCACCATTACGAAGTGGAAATTTTGCGCACGGAAGTCTGCGGTCTGTCGGAAGCGCAACTGGAAGACGTATTCTACAATAACTGCAAAAAATTCATGAAAATATGAGCGGCGCGGAAAAAAAATAAAAAAGATTTTTGACTGCCCGGCCGCAAACTGTTATTACAGATTTCCGCATGGAAATCTGTACATCAGCCGGACGGCTGATGTCGCCGCTTCGCGGCGAGAGTCAACCGAAAACCACGTTTTTCGGTTGACGATCCTCCGCATTGAAAAGTTTACTTTTCAATGCGGATATCAGTATATTTTGCGTTTGAGATTGTCGCCGAAATTTTCAGACCCGCGCGGGAGTAACTCAGCGGTAGAGTGCAACCTTGCCAAGGTTTAAGTCGCGGGTTCAAATCCCGTCTCCCGCTCCAAAATGTAAAAAGACTTGAATGAGACGCTCCCTTAAGGAAGCGTCTCAATGAGATATCCATGCCCATAAATATCCCCTCCGACCTTCCCGCGCGCTCAGCCCTGGAAGAAGAAAACATTTTTGTAATGACCGAGACCCGGGCGCATAACCAGGACATCCGCCCCCTGCACATTGCCCTGGTTAACCTGATGCCGACCAAAATCGCCACGGAAATTCAGCTTCTGCGTCTTTTGGGCAACTCGCCCATCCAGGTGGACATTACCTTTATCCGGGCGGAAAGCCATCTATCCGCGCATACTTCGCTCACCCACCTGGAGCGCTTTTATAAAACCTTCTCCCAGGTAAAACACCGCAAGTTTGACGGCATGATCGTCACCGGAGCGCCCATTGAGCAAATGCCCTTCGAACAGGTGGACTACTGGGACGAACTGGTGGAGATCATGGATTACAGCGCGGAAAACGTCTTCTCCACCCTGTATATATGCTGGGGAGCGCAAGCCGGCTTGCGCCACCGTTTCGGCATACCGAAACAGCTTCTGCCCGAAAAGCTTTCCGGAATTTTTCCGCATAAAATATGCAAAACTTCCACCAAACTCCTGCGCGGCTTTGACGATATTTTTTATATGCCGCACTCCAGGCATACCACCATAAACAAGCGGGATATTCTGGCCGTGCCGCAGCTTGAAATTCTGGCGGAATCGGCCGTGGCCGGCCCCAGCATTGTAGCCAGCAGAGAAAGCGGAGAATTGTTTGTCACCGGACATTTTGAATATGACGCGGGAACCTTGAATCTCGAATACAAACGCGATTTCGACAAGGGCCTGAATCCCGCCATACCGGTCAACTATTTCCCGGAAAATGACCCCACCGCCCTTCCTATGGTCTCCTGGCGCGCGCACGCGCATTTATTTTTCAACAACTGGCTTAACTACCACGTCTATCAGGCCACCCCCTACAACGTTGACAGCATAGAAGCTCTGCTTAAAAAAGACGCCACTCCCGATTAACCCGGCATTGCGTGAATATGGCATGTGGAGTTGACGCCCGCCGCTTTTTCCGATTATATAGTGTTGAACACTACATAGAGAAAACTATGCGTACTGTCACCGCTTCCGCTGCCAATCGTAATTTTTCCGGCCTGCTCCGGGACGTTGCTTCCGGCGAAAGCATCCTTATCGTATCCCGGGGAACGCCCGTAGCTAAGATCTGCCCCATGGACGCCGAACCCGACAGAATGGCGGCGAAAAAAGCGTTACTGCTCAGGCTGTCCGGGCAAAACAGCACTGGACGGCGTGATTGGACACGCGATGCCCTCCATGTCAATGTAATATAACCTGGAGCCTTCACATGCCGGTGGAAATAGAACGCAAGTTTTTACTTAAAGACGACAGTTGGCGTCTTGACGAAGCCGGTCTGCCCAGACCGGGCACGCCCATTGTGCAGGGCTACCTGGCAAGCGCGCCCAATTGCTCCATACGCCTGCGCAAAAGCGCCGCCAAGGCTGTTTTGACGATCAAGGGCGCATCGAACGACACCGGCATGAGCCGCAGCGAATATCAATACGAAATACCCCCGGCCGATTGCGAAGCCATGCTGAAGGAATTCGCTCCGCCCCTTATAGAAAAAATACGCTACAAAATAGCATATGCCGGCCTGCTGTGGGAAGTGGACGAATTTAAAGGGGAAAACAGCGGCCTGGTTATGGCGGAAATTGAACTTGAGCATGAAAACCAAAGTATTGCCCTGCCTCCGTGGATTGGAACAGAAGTTACGGGAGATGCCCGCTACTACAACGCCCGCCTGGTACACTACCCTTTTTCCCAATGGACAACACCCTCCGGCGCTTGACGGCTGAAGCAACGCTGCTGTCTTCATCCGCAGCTTCCTTCGTCGCAACGGCTGAAGCAAATTTCGTCCCAACAAAATTATTGACAAAAAATTTTTAAGATGTTCTTTAACTACCAGGAGCCTGCCTATTCTCAAAATGAATCCGGCTGGTACGCTATAACACTTAAAAATACCATAAGGCGGCGGAGCGAGCCGGAAACCACGCTTTCCGGCAAAGCGATCTCTAAGTTTTACAGGGATAGCTATGCGTAAACTGTGGGGGAGCGCAACTCTCCGTTTTGAGAGAAATATGGACATGCGGGCTGAAAGTATCAATTTTGGCATGACGCTTGCACACACACACACACACACACACACACACACAACGTTAACTCTGCCATATAACGCGCTCCCCGCAAGGGGCGGCGCGGTTTTTGCGCTTCGCTCCATATCTTGCCGCGTCGGACGTGAAGTCCGGCTTGCGCCGCCTGACGAGCTCCGTCTCCCGTATGAAATTATCGCAAAGGAAGGTGCCGTGTGCATAGAAGCAAAACTTCATTGAAGCTTGTTCTGGCTGTCTGTGTATGGTTTGGATTTTTATGGGGCTGCCCCCCGCCCGTTGCGGCGCTCCCGGACAACTCCGCTGTCCCTTCCTTTCATATCGGCATAGCCACGGGAACCCCCGCCCAAGGCGCCGACGATTTTCAGGGGGCGCTGGAAATGATCCGGCTTTACGGAGACGCCGGGAATGGCGGCATGGTGCGCCACATCACGTACCCTGACAATTTCACGGACGAAACCGGGGAAACCGTTGCTCTCATAACGGCTTTGGCTGACGACCCGGCCATGAAACTGATTGTCGTCA
>JAISBT010000101.1 GCA_031266055.1 Deltaproteobacteria bacterium | reverse complement strand
TTGAACATCCCAATAATATTGAAAAGGTGGTTCTTTGTATAACTTTATGTCCCCACCCGCATAGCGGGTGGCCCATTGTTTCACTCGCTTCGCTCGCTCAACTGGCTAAAGCCTTTTGTTGATTTCACGCTTTCCGGTAAAAACCTCCCCGTGGTTCGTGACCCGTTGCCTGGATTTGATTTGTGTCTCTTTGTTCATGTCTTTTTATACCATATTTTCACAGAGGTTCAAAATCGCAAGCAACCGCTGGTTTCCATGCCAAAATATCGTGTATAATAAATATGTTAAATCATAAATCCGGATCTCGGGCGGAAATTTTTGCCCTAGTACCATGTCACACTTAAAACTTCGCTCCGCTACGTTTGAAGTGTGAAGATCGCAAAGCAAAAAACGTGGTTTTTGCTTTGCTCCGCCGCCTTAAGGCGGCGCGCCGGGCTTGTTCACCCGGCGTCAGTACGCTGTTCTATACGAATTTTTAAGTGTTACGGCGTACTAGCCTCCTTTGTGGCAAAGATGAGGCCTCCAATAATCAGCAAACCCGCGACGAAGTGCACCCAGGTTATGGCTTCGTCCAGAAAGATCACCGCTTCAAAGCCGCAGAACAGCGGCAGGCTGTAATAGATGACCGTGGTTTTAGCCGGGCCTATGGCGGCAACAGCCAGCCCCCACAGCCAAAAGCAGAGAAGCGACGCCACAAGGCCCATATAGGCAAACCCGGCAACAAGCTCCGCAGTGAAACTTACGGTTGCTCCCCGCAGCAGTTCCCAGGCCGAGGCCGGGATAAGCGGAATGAGACCCAGACCGAAGGTGACGGCAAAAAAAGACCGGACGGAGCCTCCGGAAGGTTTTTTCCGCAAAAGCAGGGTATATACGGCAAAGCTGAAAGCGCTGGAAAGCATAAGCAGGTCATGCGCACGGAAGGACAGGCCGGTAATGACGCTCAGGTCGCCGCGTGAAAGCAGCAGCAGGACGCCCAGCAGAGCGACGGCAATGCCGGCCGCGCGGCATGCGTGGACAGGTTCCTGAAACATGATGCGGGACATAATGGTGGTGAAAATAGGCGTGGTGCAGGTGATGAGCGAAAGATTAAGCGCCGGAGTCACATGAGCCGCCGCGTACATGGCGGTGTTGAAATAGGTTGTGCCGAAGAAGCTGAGCAGAAGATAATAAGGGATATGTTTCTTAAAATGCCCGCTTTCCCGCAGGAGCGATGGCAGGGCAAAAGGAAAAATGATCAGAAAGGCCACCGTCCAGCGGCCTGCCGCCAGGGTGCAGGGGGGAATCACGCCGGACAGCCCCCGGCCGAAAATAAAATTGAACGACCACCCGAAAGTGGCCAGCAAAGCAAAAAGAATGCCTGCTTTTCGCATAGTTCCACACAGTATCATAGCCCGCCCGTACTGCCGTAACAGGCGTGAAGATCGCTTCGCCGGAAAAATTTGTTCAGCGCTTCCCTGCGCCTGCATTTCGCGCATTTCAGTGTTGAAGTCGCAAGCGCTTTACTATATAGTAAAAAAATTGCGTAAACAAGCATAAACAATACGGGACGCACCATGGAGCCTGTTCTGATCTATGTTACCGCCGCGAACAGAGCCGAGGCGGAAAAGATTGCCCGGGTTCTGCTTGAGGAACGGTTGATTGCCTGCTCCAATCTTGTGGATCATGTTCAATCCTGTTTCTGGTGGCAGGAAAACCTTGACCGGGCATCGGAAGTTTTGTGCATCTTTAAAAGCCTGCGGAAAAATTTCAGCGCGATCAACAAGCGCATAAAAGAACTGCACAGTTATGAAACGCCCTGCGTGGTCGCCCTGCCGATCATTGACGGGAATCCGGATTTTCTGGAATGGATAAGCGCCTCCTGCGGTTAAATCTGAATTAAAGGAGTTATATTTTGTCTGTTTATGTTACCGGCTCCCTGGCCTATGACCGGGTTATGAGCTTTCCCGGCGTGTTCAGCGATTACATAATACCGGATAAAATCCATATGTTGAATGTCTGTTTCCCCATCGGACAACTGGAAGAAAAACGCGGGGGAACCGGCGGGAATATTGCCTACAATCTGGCTTTGCTGGGAGAAAAATGCACGCTGCTGGCTTCTGTGGGACGGGACTTCGGCCCGTACAAAAAGCAGTTTGAGCAAATCGGCCTGAATCTTGACGGCGTGCGCGCAATAGACAGTGAATTGACCGCCGGGGCCTACATAACCACAGATCGGCATTCCAGCCAGATCACCTCCTTTCATGCCGCAGCCATGAATTACAGTTGCGCGTATAACTTTTCCGGCCTTGACCCGGACAACGATCTGGCCATAATTTCCCCAAGCAATCCTGAAGACATGCTCAAGCACGCCAGACTGTATGCTGAAAAGCAATTGCGCTATATCTTCGACCCGGGCCAGCAGATCACCGCTCTTTCCGGCGGGGATCTGACCTCCGGAATACGCGGGGCCATGCTTCTCATCAGCAATGACTATGAGCTTGACCTCATACAGCAGCTCACGCACTTGACGCTTGAAGAGCTGCTTGAACTCACCCCGGCGGTTATCACCACTCAAGGCGCAAAAGGCTCGCGCATAACGCGGCGCGGAGGCGCGGTCAGCCTGATCCCCGCCCTGCCCGCGGACAAGGTCGAAAACCCGACCGGCGCCGGAGACGCTTACCGCGCCGGGCTCATCAAAGGTCTGCTCGCCGGGCTCGCCCTGGAACAATCCGCAACCGTCGGAGCGGCCTGCGCCGCCTTTTGCGTTGAAAAATACGGCACTCAGGAACACTATTACAACCGGGAGCTCCTGGAGGAAAAATATAAAGCCGCCGGCAGCGGAAAATTTCCCTTGAGCTTCACTCCCCTGATAGCTCCATAACGCTGGCGGAGCGGAAATAAGCGCCCTGAAAACTGTTACCTTCAAAGAATGTCTATGAAAACGTCGAGTTCGTCCGAGTGGAAATATAGTCCGGCGCACCAACGGCATCCGTTGAACAACGCGTCCCTTCTTGTCCGGTTGGCCGTCCTCGGGATGTTCATGTTTTGCGTATTTCCGGCAAACGGGCTCAAAGCCGCGCCCATTGCCGTGGAACAGGTGCGCGAAGGCCTTTCCCTTGCCGACTATGCTTTTTTTATGGTCGACCCCTCCGCCCGCCTCGGCATTGAACAGGCCTCCTCCCCACTGCAGCAGCATAATTACATAAAACTGTCCGAAGGCATTCCCCTCTTCAGCACAGGGTCGCTGTGGCTGCGTTTTTCCCTGGTGCGCAATACTCCCGTTACTTCCGGAGCGGAGGCCAGACCAGGATCCAGAATCATTTTGCGCCCGCAAAAAGGCAGCCCGGCCGCCAGTATGTTTGTGGCCAGGGAAATTTCCAGAAACGGGGCGGTCTTCCGCTGGCTGGAAATTCCGCCTGACGCGGAAGGCGCTCTTGTCCTCCCTGACCCCCGCAACCTGCCTCTGACGGTTTACGTCAAATTCAGCGGCATACCGGGCTTATGGTTCAACCCGGAACTGCGCGACCAGAGTTTTCAGGAATCCGTTGCCCGGAGCTATTTACCCCTGGCCATGCAGATTGCCCTGGCTTTTTCCATGTTTTTCTGCCTCGCGCGCGGATTCAGCGCAAGGGAGGAATGGCGGGTCTGGGGCGGCGTCATTGCGGCATGCGTCATCATTCAAACGCTCGTCTCCCGCCAGTCTCCGGCGCCGGACAGCATCTCCATGGCGGATCTGCCCCAGCTTTTGGTTCCCGGTCTTACGATCATGCTCATACCGCACCTTGGGCGCCATCTGGCGCGCTGCCGGAAAAAAAACCGGGGAAATTTGATTCTGCTTCTTTGCAGCCTGCCCGGAGTCCCGGCCGCGTTGCTCCCGATTGTACCGGGTTTTACCTGGTGCGCCAAACTGGCTCCCCTGTGTCCTCTTCTGCTTTTGCCTCTGCTTATGCCCGCTTCCGGCATGTTTTTACGCAACAAACCGGGAGGCTTGGCTTTTTTGCTCATGTGCCTCCTGCCGATCGGCGGCGCATTGCTGGCTCTGATCGGGCTTGGGCTGTCCCTGGCCCAGGGAACTTCCGGGAACGTCCTGTTTCAGACGGGCGCCGATTTTACGCTTTGGGGATACACCGCTGCCGCGCTGGTCATGGCCTTCAGCAGCTCCGCCGCAAACTCCGCGCAGGATGATTTTTTTCCGTTGCCCGGCAGCAGCGGCACGGGCAGTAAAAAGGGCTCCCGCGGCTCCGGAGCGTCTACCGGCGAAACGCCGGAGGCGTCCGGCCAGGACATATATGACCTGCCGCTTAATCTGGAA
>JAISBT010000188.1 GCA_031266055.1 Deltaproteobacteria bacterium | reverse complement strand
GGGCGAACAAGCCCGGCGCGCCGCCTTGAGGCGGCGGAGCAAAGCAAAAACCACGTTTTTTGCTTTGCGATCTTCACACTTCAAACGTAGCGAAGCGAAGTTTTAAGTGTGACATGGTAGTAGTCGCTCGGGAGCTATAATATCCGTTTTGCATTATTGAATATAAATTTTTAAATACCTGATCAATTAAATGATCAAACTTTCGATCTGCCTGCTGTCCTTTAATGAAGAGGGCAATATCCGGCGCGCGCTTGAATCCGTGCTGCCGCTTCTTGATGTTGTGTCCGGTGAGCTTGTTGTGCTGGATTCTTTTTCCACGGACAGAACGGTGGAAATAGCCGAACAGCTTGGGGCGCGGGTTTTTCAGGAACCCTGGAAGGGGTATGTCGGGCAGAACAATGCGATTTTGGCCAAATGCGCGGGGGAATGGGTTTTGAGCCTGGATGCGGATGAGGAAGCCACCCCGGAGCTTCTGGAGTCCGTCAAAAAGATCCTGGCCGCGCAAAATCCGGCGGCAGGCTACCTCATTAACCGCCGTTCCGTTTATATGGGCAGGCTCCTTGCGTACGCCTGGCAGCCGGATCTTAAAATGCGCCTGGCCAGGCGCGAGGCCAATTTGCGTTGTACAGGCAACAACCCGCACCCGGTGTTGCGGGTGGACGGCAGGTTGGAACGTTGCGCGGGCGAGTTGCTGCATTACTCTTACCGGGATTTCAGCGGACATATGGCCCAGACGGTGAATTTCGCCCGGCAGCGGGCGGAAAGCGACTATGCTTTGGGCCGCAGGGCGGGTTATGGCGCGATGCTGTTCAAACCGTGCTTTGTGTTTTTCAAGAAATTTATCTTGAAGCGCGCCTTTCTGGATGGAGTTCCCGGCCTTGTCTCGGCTTTCAGCAGCGCCGCGTATATTTATATGCGCCAGTCTTTTTTGTGGGAACTTTGGTCTGCGGCCGATTCCGGCCGGCGGGAAAAAGAATCAAGATAAAGCTGCGTATTTGGGTTCCGGATAACCATTGCGTCCGGCAATTTTTACCTTTGGGATTTTTCAGGTACGGGTATCCCCAAGGCTTTGCGCTGCATGGCCATATAAACTTCTTTGACCATGCCGAGGTTTTCTTTCCTTTGGTTGCTGAGTCGTGCAGACTGGCTTTTCAGGAAAAGACGCATGGCATCCATCGGCAATCCGGCTTCTTTGTTTCTGGCGGCAAATCCAGCCTCCAGATTTCTGTACTTTGAAGGGTTTTGTACAATGGCCAAGGCACGCTTTGCTTCTTGAAGCTGTTCACGACCCTTGGTCACAACCCCCACTTCTTCTTGAGAATTTGCGTATTTTTCCAGTTCTTGACGCAAAAGAAGTTCTTCAATGCCAAGAGCCAAATTTATATCTTTTGAGGATTTTACTTATTTCAAAATTCCAAGGGATTCTTCTAAAAAATCGTTGCGCTTTTTCATTGCTGGATAAATAGCGACAAGTTGGTGCGCCTCCCAACTTTGTTCCATATTGACTGCAAACTTAGCGATCAGCCCAGTTTTGTCCATATTCCGCCTCGGCTGCTGATAAATTCCATCCTTGAAGGGCTCTGCGCCGAAAATTTCTTTTATGCCTTTGGCCAGCCAAGGTGCCATTGGCATTTGGTTCAATATACGCTTGGCTTCTTCATAATCACCCCGTGAAGATGCAATCTGCGATTGCGTGAGTATTTCCAATTTTTTTTCAGATGTGAGTTGAGTCATCTTTTTACTCCTTATGTTCAGCGCAGCGGCGCTTGGAGGAGGCGTGCCTTTCTGAAAAAGTCGGGAACCGACTTTTTCAGCATTGACTATTTAGAGTATTTTAGCACTGAAAATATCGAAATGCTCCGGCCGAACTTGCTGGTTTGAGGCGGACAGGGTGAGAAAGCTGTAGGCAAGCCCCCCGAAAGGAGGATACGCCATGGCGAAGTCCCTTGCGAACGTGCTGGCCGCCGTTGTGGCCGGTGTTCTCGTGGCCCTTACTATTCGTTATTTTAACGTGTAAAAAGTCTGCCCCTGAAGGAATCGTCATTTCAGGCAGGGGCAGGTTTCAAAGGCTTATAAACCCGAGGGACTTGCCTGGGCCGGGGGTGCGTAAACATCTCCGGCCCACCTGACCCTTAATATATTCACTCCCGCATAAAACGCAAGAGTTTTTATAGCCCGGCGGGCCGGAATATCTCCAACGCCAAGAGTCATATTACAGATATCCGCATGGAAAAGTTTCCTTTTCCACGCGGATATCTGTAAGCTCCAGTCCTTTGCGCTCGCCATCAACTACGCCCCCGACATCCGGAACAAAAAATGGTGAATTCAGTATTTTTATTTATGCGCTCCCCATTCGTGCCCGAATCGGGAACGATGCAATTTTTTTAAGCAATAGCGCTCCGGTTCAACGCGGGCAAGTTTTGCCTATCCTCCTATCGACAGTTTTTCCTATCCTCCAAAGATTCACACGTTGAATTTTATCCACCCAACCGCGAAGAATTTTCTTGTCTTTCAAGCCGAATTTGCCCGCCAACTGCGAAGAATTTTTTTTGTTTTTCAAGCCGAATTTGCCCGCCAATTGCCAATAATTCCACCCGCCTTCAAGGTATAAATTTTTTAACCCAACACTTCTAACAAAGGAAGATAGAATGAAACGGTTAGCA
>JAISBT010000158.1 GCA_031266055.1 Deltaproteobacteria bacterium | reverse complement strand
AGGAGTAAAGCGACACTCTGTGCCTGTCCCAAATACAAGCATGTAGTGCCTGTACTCAGGCGCATATGCTTTAATACACTGAATATATTACTTATTTTTTACTACATGTTAAACTTGGGTTAAGGCGGCGGAGCAAAGCAAAAACCACGTTTTTTGCTTTGCGATCTTCACACTTCAAACGCAGCGAAGCGAAGTTTTAAGTGTGACATGGTAGTAGTACGCTGTAACACTTAAAAATGCGAAAAGGCCTTTTATGCCGCAATCCGCTGATGTTGCCCTGATCACCGGCGCCTCCAGGGGCATTGGCGCCGCTGTCGCTTTGGCTCTGGCCGGGGATGGCTTTGACATCTGGCTCAATTACCGTTCAAATGATGCCGCTGCTTTTAATGTCCGCGCCGCGATAGAAGCCTTGGGGCGCAAGTGTTTGCCGCTCCGCTTCGACGTGACGGATCCTGTTGCCGCGGAAGCGGCCTTGAGCCCGCATCTGGGCGGACATGTGCCCCTGGCTTTGGTGAATAATGCGGGTTTCTCCAGGGACAATCTTTTTGGAATCATGTCCGGAACGGAATGGGATGAAGTCCTGTCGGTATCTTTAGGCGGCTTTTTCAACGTTACCCGCCTTGTTGCTCCGCTGATGCAGCGTAAAAGGCGCGGCAGAATAGTCAATGTCGCGTCGCTGTCAGGCGAAGCGGGCAACGCCGGGCAAGTAAATTATTCAGCGGCGAAAGCCGGGCTTATCGGAGCGACCAAGGCTCTGGCGAAAGAACTCGGCAAGCGCAATGTTCTTGTAAACGCCGTTGCGCCCGGTCTTATTGAAACAGATATGACCGCCGGGCTGCCTCTGGAACGGATTTTGCCCCTGATTCCCCTGGGACGCATGGGTAAACCGGAGGAAGTCGCTTCCTGCGTAAGCTTTTTATGTTCCCCCGCCGCAAGCTACATTACAGGGCATGTTCTTTCCGTCAATGGCGGCTTATACACCTGATGAAGAGGGTTGTCGTAATAGGAGGAGGGGCCGCCGGGCTGTACAGCGCGCTTTTGCTCTCCCGTTACGGCTACAAAGTTGCTCTGCTGGAGGCCTCCGCGTCCGTTGCGCCTTTATTGCGGGGCTTTACCCGGTCAGGGTTGCAGTGCGACACCGGTTTCCATATGGCCGGGACTTTATGCAAAGGCGGCGCCCTGTACAATTACTTGAATTTCGTCGGGTTGCTGGGGGAGCTGCGCTTTGTGCCGTACCGCCGGGACTGCTGTACTTTGCTCCGCTTCACCGGTTCGGGAGATGTCGGCATCCCGCAGGGAACACAGCCTGTCATACAGGCTTTATCGGAACTGTATGCGGATTACAGTAAAAATATTTCAGATTTTTTTTTGGATATAGACTCTGCTTACAAAAATACCGCGCTTATTGATCCCGCCAACATATCCGATGCCGAATTCGGCTTTAAAAACAGCAAAAGCCTGCGCGCATATTTCGACGGTCTTGATCTGCCCGCCAGGCTGCGCACCCTGATGACCTTTTATTCAATCTATTACGGAGTGCCGCCGGCGCGCTGTTTGTTCGCGGAGTTTGCCCTGGTGGCCTACTCCATGCGACATGACGTGCATGGCATTGCAGGCGGCGGGCTGTCGCTGTCCAGGGCTTTTGAGAAAATGCTGGGCAAAACCGACTGTGCTTTGCGGCTTGGGTGCAAAGCCGGGGCGGTCAGAACCGGCGCGCGGGGCCAGGTGACGGCAGTGGTAAGTGAAGAAGGGGAAGAGTTTGCATGTGATTTTTGCATTTATACCGGCCATCCGTCCGCTCTGCCCGCTTTGCTGCCTGTGGGGGCATTGCGGCCGTCAATGCGTAACTATTTGACGCAATTGCAGGAAACGCATACGCTGTTTATGGTTTTCGCTTCCACAAAAAGTTCTTTTCTTTGCGGGCGGGACGCTGTAATTTGTACCTCGGAAGACCTTGATGAAGCTTGCGCCAACCCTGAATCAGGTGAGCCATGGCTGCACCTGTCCTGCGGTGATGCGGGCGGAGACGGTTTTTATCCTGTTGCCGTAAGCTTGAACAGCGGACAAAAAGCCGGCGTTCCCGTGGGAACGGAAGATTACAGGGCGTGGAAAAACAATTTGACGGCTGCGACGCGCGCGCAGGTTGTCAGGCATATGCCCGAACTGTCGGATTTGGTCGTTTTGGACAGCGCGAGCGCAGGCAGCATGGCCAAATGGGTGAGCGGCAGCCGGGGCAGCGCCTATGGGGTAATGCACAGTGCCGACAGTATGCCTGTGCTGCCTTTTTCGCATGTGCAGGGTTTTTTGCTGGCCGGGCAAAGTATTCTTTTACCGGGGCTTTTAGGAACTTTCATATCGGCGGCGGTGGCCTGCGGAAGTATTGTCGGTTACAAAAAATTGTTCAGGGATATGGCATGGAAAAGCGCCGTGTAGTCATTTCCGGAATAGGAGCGGTATCTCCGTTCGGCTGGGAGTTCGCTTCTCTGCTGGACGGGCTGGAAAGAGAGCAAAGCGCGGTTTCCAGGCTGGATGAAGCGGATGTTATCGCCGGGGTTGATGTGCGCGTCGGCGGGAAAGCTCCGGCTTTTGATCCGAAAATTATTCCCCGGGAGTACCGCAGAACCATGTCGCCCATGGGCGTCATGGCCTTTGTCGCCGCTTGCGAGGCTCTGAAAAGCGCCGGCATTGAACCTGCGACGTCCCTGGATGAAGAATATCGCGACATGGGGGTGTGTATCGCTTCCACCACCATAAGTCCCAGTATGCTGGAAGATTTTTTTACCACTTACGTTACCCTTAAAAATGTGGAATCTGTGCGCAGCACGGTGTTTTTCAAGGGCATGGGCCATGCGGTACCCTCAAATGTCGGCGCGGCCCTGGGCCTCACCGGGAGGTGCATCGCCCCGGCCGCCGCTTGCGCCGGGTCTTTGCAGGCCCTTGGGCTATCTTGTGAATATATAGAATTCGGCAAGGCGGACATGATGCTCGCCGGAGGCGCGGATGAATTTCACCCGCTGCTTGCAGCCACTTTTGACCGCATAGGCGCCGCATCGCACAGCAGGGAACCGGCCGGCGCGTCCAGGCCCTTTGATCGCGGGCGGGACGGTCTGGTGTGCAGTGAAGGCGCGGGAATTTTTTTGCTGGAAGAGTATAAGCACGCCAGGGCGCGGCAGGCGCGCATTATTGCCGAAGTTGCGGGCTTTTCCACCATTGCCTCGCCCGCCAGCCCGGTTTTTCCGGATACCCTGGCCATACAGCGCTGTATGGAGCGGGCTTTGGCCGAGGCAAAGATGGACAGCGCCGATATCGATATTATAAATGCCCACGCCACAGCTACCGAGTCGGGAGACATAGCTGAAGGGCAGGCCATATACAGACTGTTCGGGTCAAGACCTTTGGTCAACAGTCTTAAGGGCTACATGGGGCATTGCATGGCCGCAAGCGGCGCTCTGGAGCTTGGGGCCGTGATCGGCGCCGCAAACCGGGGTTTTATGCATGGAACGATGAATTTGGACAATGTCGATGAGCGTTGCGGGGCTATAAATCTCGCGCGGGCCGCGACAAAGTGCGCCAGCCGGGTGATCTTGAAAAACAGTTTTGGCCTGGGTGGGATAAACGCTTCGCTTGTTGTAAAAATTGTATAATTTTTCAAGGATAGCTATGGATCGCAACTACATTGTCGAAACAGTAAATAAAGTTTTGAGCGAGGAATTCGAGAAGGATATTGCTCTGTTTACGCCGGATGCGCATATCCGCGATGATTTGAATTTGGACAGCCTGGATATTGTCGATATGATTATCGCACTGGAGGCCGCGTTCAAATTCAAGCTTAAAGACAGATCGAAAATTCTTGAAATAGCCACGATGAGCGACGTGTATGACTTTATAGAAAAAACCTATCAGGCTGAAATTTCCGCGCGGTAATATGCATGCATATGTGTAAAGCCGGATATTTTTGGCTTGTTTTTATAATATTTACTTTGTGTTGCGTACTTTTATCCTGCCCGTACGCCTTGCTGTACAAAATAGCAGCAGGTTTGGCGCGGTATAATTGCGCCTGTTCATTGCGTAAATCAACCTGGATGTATTCACGGTGCCTGTTTTTTTTGTTGAAGCCTGTTATGCGTATTCATGTTGAAAATAAAGATATTGCGTTAAAAAATTCTCCATGCATCATTATTTTGAACCATCAGTCTTTTTTGGACATATATTTGCTCTGTATGCAGTCATGCAAAAATTTATGTTTCATTGTCGCCGGTTGGCCATTTAAAAAATTATTTTTTTTTGCCCCGATAATGCGTATGAATAAATATATTCGCACGGCAACCGGCCAGGATAAACTGCAATTTATGGATGCATGCGGCGAGGTTTTGGCCGAAGGCGGAACTTTGGTGTGTTTTCCTGAAGGTACGCGAAGCAGAAGCGGAAATTTGCAGGACTTTCAAAACGGTATTTTTCGCGTGAGCGTTGCGACCGGGGCCAAAATAGTGCCGATGGTGCTGCATAACACCGGCAAGGTGTGCCGCCCCGGTTCGTTTATGGTTTACCCTCAACCGGTGTTCATCAGTTTGCTTGAGCCGTTGTCCTCCCGGCGGGATTTGAAGCCGAGGCAGGCTTGTTTCGAACTTAAAGAGCGTGCAGTGAAAGTGATATGTGATAAATTAAATTCAAAAGAATAGGAGGGCAAGTATGCGAACTTCACGTATTATTTTGTGTTTGGCTTTACTGGTTATGGTCGCGGGCTGCAAATCAAGCTTCAATACCGCTCCTGTCCTTGATATAAACGAGCATAATATAATACAGGATATTTCAGCCGCCAATGTGGAAAAATGCATCAAAAACGCGGGCGACAGACTTGGTTGGCAAATGGTGACCGTATCTCCGGGAGTTATCGAAGCCACATTATATAATCGCCAGCATACGGCCGTTGTTACCATTCCGTTTTCCAGAACCAAATATTCCATACTGTATAAAAGCAGTATAAATCTCTATGCTGAAGGCGGAACAATACATAAAAGCTACAACCGCTGGGTCAGAAATCTGGAAAAAGAAATCGGGATCGAGCTTTCCAGGGTTTCGCGCTAGTGTCGCCTCAAGCGACAATGGTCGCAACTCCGCAAGGGGGCGCGCGTCGCCTTGCGGCGGCGAAGCGATCTTCACGCCGGGACGACAGGCGAGGGGCGACATGACACCCGCCATGCTGTATTCCGGCGAGAGTTTAATCCCGCATAAACCGCCCATGTTGTTCATTGACGGCGTAAGTCTGAGCGCTGAAGGCGCGCTGGCTTACGCCGTTGTGCGCGAGGATTGGGTTATTCTGGACGGAGCGGGCAAGGTGCATCCGGCTGCTTTTTTTGAACTGATGGCCCAGGGCTTTGCGGCCATCAGTTCCGCGAAGTCGCGCGAAGAACCGGGGGAACTTTCCGCCCCGGCCCTGGGTTTTTTGGTGGGCGTCAAAAAATTTGACATTTACGGAGAGGCCTCCGTAGGCGAGAAGCTTGCGATCAGCGTTCAAAACCATATGGCGGTTGAGCGTTTCCATGTTTTCGACGCGCTGGTGAAAAATGAACGGAATGAGCTTCTGGCTTCCGGGCAAATAAAGATTTTTCTTGCCGGCGAGAGTGTTGCGGACGAGATCGGGGGTATGCGGCAGTGAGGCCGGGCCTTTTATCTTGCACGGTTCTTTTTTTTGCGCTGTTCTTCTGCCTGGTGAAGCCGGAGGGCTTGTCCGCTGCCGCGCAATATGCCCAAGACGAGCGCCTGACGGAACTCGCGCAGAAGTTTTCCCGTATTTCCGGCATCCGCAGTTCCTTCATCCAGACCAATTACGTGTCTTTCATGGATGAAAAAATTGTTTCAGCCGGTTTTTTTGAATTTCATAAACCTGACAGGTTAATCTGGCAGTACGATACTCCGGTTTTTTTCCGCTTGGAGTATGCCGGCGGCAAGGCAAGCTTCAGCAATGCGCCTTCCGGCCCGCAACAGCCCGGAGGCGCCGGTTCGGGGCGGGAGGCTGAAATCGCCGCCGTTCTGGGCCGTAATCTGATGCAGTGGATCGCTTTGGATCTCAAGGCAATACAGCGGGACTACTCCGTGCGCCTGGTGGACGAAGCCCCCCTGCGTCTGCGTTTTGAATTGAAAAAGTCCAGTCCGGGCGCAATTCAGAACATTGCTTTGAAATTTTCCGCCGACAGGGCGGATATACAGGAAGTACTGCTGGAAGGAACTGACGGCGATTATATCCTTCTTGAGTTCACCAATTCGGAACATTATGAATGACACGCCCTGGAGCGTATTCGGACGAGTATCCGCCGCACTCGCCCGCAATAAAAAAACCGTCCGGATTATTTTTGTTCTGCTTCTGGCCCTTGCCGCTTTCAAATTTTATACTTTGCAACTTGATACTTCCGTTAGTTCGCTTTTCCCCGATTCATCCGCCGGCCTTGCCCATACCGGAAAATTGATGAGCTTGAACCCTGGTTCCAGAGTGATTTTTGTGGAAATGACCGCTGTTGATTCCGGGAAAACAGATGAAATGCGCGAAATTGCCGGAGAATTGAAGCTGCGTCTGGCGGATTTTTTGCATCCGGAAGTGAAATCATGGCCGGATCCGGCGCTGTTATTGCGGTTTTTGCCCTTTATTTTTGATGAGCGGATGGAAATATTTCTGGCGCAAAAATTGTCGCATACCGCTGTAGCCGGACGTATGCGGGAAATCAGGGAAGGGCTGTCCGGCCCGCTGGCTTTTGTTCCAAAACGATATTTACGGGATGATCCCCTGGGTCTGCTCGAAGCTTTCAGCGACAAGTTCCGTGAGCCCGGCTTGCCGCAGAGCGCTTTCGACAACGGGGATTTTCTGGTGTCGGAGGATGGACGCGGCGCCCTGCTGGTTTTATTCCCCAAAAGCGATCTGAATGATGTGTACGGGGCGAAACAATTTGTCGAAGCGTTGCGGGACGCTCTTGATGGCGCGGTGGAAGCCGGGCGGGGCATAAGCGCCGGCTTTGCGGGCGCTTTGCGCTTTACCGCGGAGAACGCCGAGGTTATAGAGAGTGATTTGCGCCTGACCATAAGTTTGTCGCTTGTTTTCATTGCCTTGATCTATATTTTCACCGTTCGCTCCAGGGGGGCGGTCTGGCTTTTTCTGACCCCGGTAATGGCGGTGATTTTTTCCGGCTGCGCCCTGTCTGTTCTGTGGCCCGCAACTTCCGGCCTGGCTCTGGGTTTTGGGGCCGCGGTACTTGGACTGGCTGAAGATTACGCCGTGCTCGTGCATTTTGCCTTGCGTAAAAATCCCGCCCGGCAGCCGGAAGTCATCGCCGCTCTGGCAAGGCCCATGTGCTTCAGCGCCGCTCTTTGCATAGCGGCTTTTTGCGTACTTTTGCTTTCCGGTATACCCGCCCTGCGGCAATTGGGTTTTTTTGCCGCTTTTTCCCTGTTTTGCGGGCTGGCCATTGCGCTTTTCGTTCTGCCGTGCCTCCCCTGGATTGATCGGCCATATATGCCGGGCCGTGCCGGAGAGCGCGCCTTTCCGCATTCAAACCCGTTGGAATGCGGATTGGTATCAGTTAACGTTTTGCGGGTTAAAGTTCTCCCAACCCTGCTGCTTAATCTGGGTTGCCTCTGCGTATGCTTTTTCGGTTTTTATAAGGTAACTTTTGATGACAGTTTTCAGCACCTTGGAGCGAACAGCGATAAACTGCGCCGTGAAATTACGGATTTACGCTCACGCTGGAACAATAGAGCCGATCCGGCGGTGTGGGCGAGTCCGGGCAAGAATCTGGAAGAAGCCCTGGACAAGGCGTGCGCGCTTGCTGAAATATTGCGGAAAACCAATCCGGGCGGCGAGGTTTTTTCCGTGTCGGATCTTCTTCCGCCCAAGCAGGTTCGCGAGGCGAATATCCGGCGGTGGAACAACTTCACCGCAACCCGTTCCGCCGCTTTGCGGCGCGACCTGCGGGAGGCGGCCGCGGATTGCGGCTTCAAGCCGGACAGTTTCGGATCTTTTCTTGACTGGTTCGGCAGCGGGCAGCCTCCGGAAGATATGGATTCCGCTCCGGATATTTTGCTGCAGGCCGGATTCGCAAAGGTACTGGAGCTTTTTCTGGCGGAACGGGAGGACGGATTTTACGCTTTAACCTTCAACACCGGACTGAACGCGGATGAAAAAGAGCTTGCCGGGTACGGAGTATTGCTTTCCTTTGACGCAGTCGCCAGGGAAGTGAATCAGGCTTTTGCCGGGGAAAAATTTATTTTGCCTTTGGCCGGAGTTGCCTGTATATTGTTGCTGGCCGTTTGTTTCAAGAATTTTAAGCTGATACTGCTGTCAACGCTGCCGCCGCTTTTGGGGTTGTCTTCCATCATGCTCTGGTTGCTTTTCAGCGGAACTTCGCTGAATCCTGCCGGAGCGGCGGCTTTGACTTTGGTGGTGGGGCTGGGTTCCGATTACGGCATTGTCATGTTGCATGAACTTTCTTCAAAACTCGGCCTGGGCGTGTTCAGAGCCATTTTTGTTTCAGGGCTGACCACCCTGGCCGGGCTGGGTGTGCTTGTTCTGGCGCGGCATCCGGTGCTGTATTCGCTGGGAAGCATTACTTTTTTCGGCCTGCTTGCCGAAATGTGCGCTGTTTTGCTGATTGTTCCTCATTTATGCGAAAGGGTCACAAAAACATGACGCGGACAAATGCGAACTGTGTCCGCAAAACCCGGCTTCCGGGAGTTGCCGTTAAGCTGAAGGCGTTGCGCGGCGCCCTCATGGCGCTTGTTTTCATTATTACCGCCGGGTGTTCCGTCAAAAACGCGGAAAGCTGGCCGGAGCCGGGCGCAGCCTCCACCCGCCCGCGTTTTGATCCGAAGTCCTTTTACGGGATTGAAGCCGCCGTAAAACCGGTTCAGGCTTCCGGCGAGTGGAGCAATATTGTATTGAACGCCATCTATACGATGCCGGACATAGATACGGACAAAAACCACGCAAAATTCGCCCTGTTTTTTCCAAACGGCGGTAAAATCGGTCTGTGCGAAAGAACCCGGGAAGAAATCGAGTGTTCAACCCTGTCGTTTCCCGGCGCCGGAGCGCTCGTCCGGAACGCGTTTGCGGCTGTTGACGGGTTTGCGCAACAGCGGTACAGGCCGGATCAGGGAGAGTTTATTTTTGACCAGACCGGGTCAGGGTACAGTTTCAAACCGGCGCGTGGCGATATGGCCTTTTCCGTGTCCATAATCCGCTGTCTTACAAAGAAATGACGCAGGCGGCCCACCATGTTGCAAGCTGAACTGGATAAAATTCTGGTGCGCGATTCCCTGCGCCTGGCGCAGTCTTTACCGGCCGTCTGGCAGGCGGTATACGCTTTGAGGGAGGATTTTGCAGCCTTCCGGGGGCATTTTCCGGATTACCCCATACTGCCGGCGTTTATGCAGATATGTATGGCACAGCACATACTGTTTCTGGCGCTGAAGCGGGAACTTGAACTTACGCGCGTGAGCGTGGCCAAGTTTACGGGCCGGGCCGGGCCGGGCGTGAACTTGCAGGTGAGTTGCTCCGCCGTGACGGGCCTTTCCGGTGACGCGCAAGGCTGGGATTGCGCGCTGCGCGTTTGTGGGCGGGAGGAGTCCGGCAATGTTTTCAGTGCGGATATTTCCAAATTTCGGCTTTTTTTCAGGAACTGAAGGCCATGAGAGTCAATTCGCTGAAGCCTTTTCCGTATGAGCCCGGCGCGCCGGCCCCTTTGCGTCTGCGGGTGAAAAAAGAGATACGTTTTGGGGAGTGCGACCCTATGGGTGTGGTCTGGCACGGCAATTACGCTCAATATTTTGAGGAGGCCAGGGAAGTTTTTTCCAGGGCCTGCGGACTCGGTTTTGACGTGCTGCAGCGGGCCGGGGTAGTTTTTCCTGTAAAAACCCTGTTCTTCGATTACTGCAAGCCCCTGCGCTATGGGCGTGAATATATTGTGGAAATTGTGGCCCATTGGTCGGAAGCCATGCGCGTCAACGCGGAGTATTTCATTTTTGATCAACAGGAAGAGTTATGTACGCGCGGGTTTTCCGTACAGCTTTTGGTCGACGTGCAGGGGAGGCTGGTTTTGGACGCGCCTCCTTTTTATCAGGAGTTCAAAGATAACTGGGCCAAAGGAAATTTTTCCGGCTTCCAGAACACGCAGAGAATTTTTTGAGTATGGGCTTAACATACCTGGTTGTCATCCCGCTTTTTAATCATGCGGCAAATATAGCCGCGGTCGTGGAGGGAATTTTTGCCCGGCCGGCGGGAGCGTGCTGGCCCGGCGGGACTCCTGCGGCGCTGGTGGTCAATGACGGCAGTACGGATGATTGTGAAGAAGTTTTGCCGCGCCTCTGCGCCAGCCTCAACAATGCTTGCCGCGCCGTTCCTTCTGCGGCCTTGCGCCCGCTGAACGTGCTCAGGCATGAGCGCAACCTGGGCAAGGGTGCGGCCATCCTGAGCGGCGCGGCCTGGGCGGCGGCGCGCGGCTTCTCGCATATGATCACCATTGACGCCGACGGACAGCATTACCCTGAAGATATCCCCGCGCTTATGCGGGAATCTGCGCTGTACCCGGACAGTATAATTGTCGGGTCAAGGGATTTCGGCACCGGACGCGTGCCCGTCAGTTCGCGCTTTGGACGGCGTTTTTCCTGGTTTTGGATGCGCGTGCAGACCGGGGTGGACGTTTCGGATATGCAAAGCGGTTTTCGGATTTACCCGGTACAACTTCTCACCTGCTTGAAATTTACGGAAAAAAGATTTGCCTTTGAGATGGAAGTATTGGTAAAAGCAAGCTGGGCCGGTTTCAGAATCAGGACGGTTCCGGTGCGCGTGCATTATCCTCCTGCCGCGGAGCGGGTTTCGCATTTCAAATTATTTTATGATAATTTCCGCATTACGGTGATGAATACAAAATTGACCTTGCGCGCGCTTCTGCCGGTGCCGTTTTTACAGTATGAACAGGACGGCGGGGGAAAAATTTCCGTCCTGCGCCCGATAGGATCGCTTGTACGGCTTCTGGACGATACAAATACGCCGCTGCGCATGGGCTTTTCAACTTTTGTCGCGGTGGCTGTAAATACGCTGCCGTTGGTCGGTCTGCAAAGTCCTTTGATTCTCCTGGCCATCAGTTGGCTGAAACTGAACAGGGCCTGGACGCTTGCCGTGCACCATGCTTTGTGGACGCCCTTTTTAATCGCGCTGAGCGTTGAATGTGGTTATTTTTTGCGTAACGGCGAATTTCTTGCCGAAATAAGCTGGACAAAGATGGCGGACGAGCTTCCGGCAAGATTTGCGGAATGGCTGCTGGGCAGTATTGTGCTCGCGCCTCTTCTGGCCCTGCTGTGCGCGGGAGCGGTTTTTCTGGCGGCTGTGTTCACAAAAAGATACTGTAAACATTTCGGGGAGGATTAGAGCATTTTAACATTGAAAATGTTGAAATGCTCTGGCGGCGGGCACCGCCGCCCGCCCCGCAGGCGTAGGCGAAACTTGTTTCGCCGTAAAGCGCCGAGAGGGCGTCTCAAAATTAAATTGCTCTTAAGGATACGCTGATTAATTGGGGCTCCGCCCCAAACCCCGCCGGGGGAAATGATTTCCCCCGAACCCCCTCATTATATCTCATTGAAATAACAATGAGAGTGCAGGGGAAGCATTCCCCTGCCGGGGGAGTCTGCGGGGGCAAAGCCGACTCAATGAAATAAATCAGCGTTTCATTAACATTAATTCCGTAATGCAAATATGTTATATAGTTTTCAGGGCCGACTAATTAAGGAGGCCGGATGAGCGCAACACCAGGCGCTTGCGCGCCTCCGGACTGGTCAAGCCGCAGTCTGGGGCGGCGCTGGCAGCACCGGTTTTTCTATGTTCTTTTGCGCTTTTTGGGTTTGAAGCCGGCCAGATTCGTTCTTTTCTGGGTTGTTCTGGTCTACTGTTTACGGCCGAAAATCGCCGGGCGGGCGAAAGCGTATCTGCGACAGCGCTTCGGCTGTTCAAGCGGGGCCGGCTTTTTTTTCCATGTCTTCAAACTGTACTGGATGTTCGGCTCAATTTTGTTGGAAAGAGCGGCCGCGGGCATACTCGGCAAATATTCCGTCAGCTCCGGGACGGATATTCTGTGGAAGTTGCTGGAAGAAGGACGCGGTGTAATTCTGCTGGGGGCGCATGTGGGCGCCTGGCAGATAGCGCTTGCCGGGTTGAAAAACTGCGGCGGAATAAATATTGTACAGCCGCGCAACGGCAATGATGTGGATTTGCATGTTTTCGAACATGGTTCCGCGCGGGTTGGCCCTGTGCGGATTATTGACCCGGAGGATGGCGCGGGTTGTTTTGTAGAAATCCACGCTGCCCTGAAACGCGGGGAAATCGTCTGCCTCATGGGAGATCGCAGGGCGCCCGGGGAAAAACTGGCGGTGGAAGTTGATTTTCTTGGAAGGAAAGCGTTGTTTCCCGGCAGCGCCTTTGTCCTGGCCTCTTTAACCCAAGCCCCGCTTGCCGTTGTCTTTACACGGCGGGTAGGCGAGAGCGCCGTCGAATGCGCCTGGCCGCTGCTGGTACGAATGCCCGCGGGCATCAAAAGCAAGGAAGCTGTATCCGGGTATGTGTCCGGCTTTGCGCGGCAGCTTGAACTTTATGTAATGGAAAACCCTTACCAATTTTTTAATTTTTATGATCTTTGGGCAAGTTGAGGAAAAAATGGAGAGGCGGGAAATTTTTGATACATTGGTAAAGGCCATGCTTACGGAACTTTATCTTGAAGATATCAAAGAAGAGGATCTGACGGAAGACAGCGCCCTGTTCGGCGAGGGGCTGGGCCTGGATTCCATTGATTCGGTCGAACTTGTGGTGATTGTGGAGAAACACTTCAAGGTGGCGATACAGGACGCGGATGAAGCGCGGAAAGCCTTTGCCTCCCTGGGCGTTTTGGTTTCTTTCATCCAGGAGCGCATGCCCGGTGAATGATGTTTTTTCTGTCTGGGTAACCGGTCTGGGTTGTGTGAGCGCTGCCGGCGCCGATGCATCGGCAACCATGCGGGGCGTTGAAAAGACAATCCGGCCCCAAACCAGGCCGGTCTTTTGGGAGGAAGATCGGAGCGGCTTTTCTTGTCCTCCCGGGCTGGTTTGCCCTGTGCGGGACGCTCCGGGACAGCCTTTGAGCGTTTCAGATATGCAAAAGCCCGCAAGCTGGCGTTCTTCAACCATCAAAGACTGCACTTTCCTGCTGCGGCAAGCGCTGGAAGAAGCTCTGCGCTCCGCCGGGCTGGCGGATATTCCGGATGCAAGCGGTATTTGCATCGGTACGACAGCCGGTTGTTCTTTACATTTTTTGCAGGATTACAGCGCCGCGCGCAAGCGGCGTGCAAGCGCGGATGCGGCGTTCCCTCCCGGCGGGTATGCAGCCGCGGAAGCTTTTTTTGATACGAGTCTGGCGCTGGATTTGGCTGAACGAGCGGGTCCGGCGCTTACTGTTTCCAATGCCTGCACCTCCGGCGCCGACGCCATAGGCATGGCCGCGCAGTGGATTCGCGCCGGAGTGTGCGATATTGCGCTTGCCGGTGGTGTGGATACGTTGAATATACTTACCTATATAGGTTTCAACAAATTGATGGTTTATTCGCCTGAACCCTGCAAACCCTTTGCGCTGAACAGAAAAGGGCTGAATCTCGGTGAAGGGGCGGCCGTGCTGATTTTGGAAAACGAAACGCGCGCCCGGCAGCGGGGGGTACAACCCAGAGCGGTATTATCCGGTTTTGGCGCGGCAAGCGACGCTTACCATTTAACAGCGCCGCATCCGCAGGGGCGCGGCCTGCGCGCCGCGATAGCCGCCGCTCTGGCGCAGGCGGGGCTGCGGACGACGGATATATCTTTCATCAACGCGCATGGAACCGCGACTATAGAAAATGATAATATTGAAAGCCGGATTTACAACGAAATATTTGCCGATACGCCGGTTTGGGCGAGCAAGGGGAGTACCGGGCATTGTCTGGGCGCTTCCGGAGCGATAGAAGCTGTTTTAACCATATTGGCCTTAAGCGCCGGAGTTGTTCCATCCAGCGTTGCGGAGCGTGATTATGGAGAGGTGCTTTTGCCCCGGCTGACCTTGTCCCCGGTTCCGGCCGGAACCGGGTATGCCATGTCGGTGTCCGCGGGTTTCGGGGGCGGCAACGCGGCGCTGGTTTTTTCCAGAGCAATTTGAGGGAGCGCGGGGATTGAAACCTTTCGGGCAGTGGTGTCGCAGGTCGAAGGAAGAGTTGCGGGTTTAACAAAGGAACCGGGGATGAACGCGAATTTTTATATAAACGGCTTGGGATATTCTTCTTCCTGGCCGGCTTCCCCGAAGTCGCTGGAGGGCTTCAGGGCCTTTGATATTCGCGCTGTTTTGCCTTCAGGCGAGGCGCGCCGCATTTCCAAAACCGGGCAGGCGGCCCTTGCGGCAGCCTGCCGGGCAACCGTTGATGCGCGCCTTCCGGCGCCCTTTACGGATGAATTCGCGACCAGGGTCGGGCTGTATATTGGAACGGCTTTTGGCGCCATTGACAGCAATTTTTTGTTCATGGACTCAATTTGCGAGTATGGGGCGCAATTGGCTTCCCCTACCCATTTTTCACATTCAATAAATAATGCCTATTGCGGCTTTATCAGCATGCGTCTGAATATTCAAGGCCCGTCCTGCACGGTGTGCCAGTTCGGCTTGTCCTTTGCCGGGGCGCTGCAAGCCGCTTTGTCGGCCTTAGGCTCGCGCAGTATTGATCTGGCTCTGGTGGGCGCGGTGGAACAGGCTTATGACGGTTTGCGCGCCTTTCGCCGGTTTCCTCCGGCCGCGGAAGAGCAGAGCGGGTTGCTTGAACACGCCTGCGCGGCTTTTTTTATCATTTCCAAAGAACCGGATGCAAGATACCCGGAAATCTTCTCTCCGGTTTGGCTGCATACCCCGCAAAACGGACGCGCTGCCGGCGCCGCCCACGGCAAATTGTCCGGCGAGCGGCGTTTTTATACCGGACACATGGCCGGGCAGGCCCTGGATGCGGCGGTCGCCTGCGCGCTGCTCGCAGACGGGGCCGATGAGGGAACAAAAACCGGACGCTTGAACTACATCACATATGCCCACGGTCATAAACCCCGTTCCATGTATGCCGGGATCGCTCTGCAATGGCTTTGATAAACGAGCGCACCCTGCTGTTGTCTCTGCAAAGTTTGACCAGAGCCTGGATTGCCCGGGAAGACCCGTCCAAAGCGATTCCGTTGGGCGGAATGGAACCGTCCGAATTTTCCGGAACCACCTGGGAGGCGTTGGGCGTTTCAGCGGCAGGGCGCGATATTCTGTTTGCCCGGCTGCAAGGCATGTTCCCTCCGCCTGCGGCAAATGCCGGGCCGTCGCATTTTGCGACGCCGGGGAACATGGCTCGCCAGGCGTATGGAGATTGGGAAAACGGAACCCGCAATATCGTCTATAAAAGTTCCGGGTCAAGCGGCGAACCCAAAGAGCTTGTCCATACTTATGAAGAGATCTGCCAGGAAACAGCCTGTCTGGCCCGCCTGTTGCCGCATATCGAGCATGTCGCGGCGTTGACCCCGCAGCATCATTGTTATGGTTTTACTTTCGGCGTTTTACTGCATCAATATATCGGGGCGAGCTATGCCGTTTATCCGCCGTATCCCACAATTTTCGGGAATATTCCGCTTGGGCGCGTTCTGGTTGTCGGCTATCCGGATTTTTGGTCGAGAGTCGGCCTTGCCGGGCTTGCGCTCAAAAGCGGGTTTATTTGCCTGAGCGCCGGTTCTCCCTGGCCTGATGAACAAATACGGCAAATTATGCGGCCTGGCTGCGCGGATATTATGGAGATTTATGGAAGCAGTGAAAACGGCGCTATTGGATACCGCACCGGCCCGCATGATTTTACCCTTTTGGACTATTGGATGCGCGAACAGCGCGCGGGGCTGTCCGACGTTCTTGCAAGAGTATCGCCCGCGGGTGTCCGCAAACGCTGCCTTCCGCAAGATGAGCTTTCCTGGACGACGGAGCGCGCTTTTCGGCCGCTCAGGCGTATCGACAGCGCGGTACACGTCAGCGGCACCAATGTATACCCTCTTTATATCGCCGGGTTGATCGAAGAACACCCTCTGGTCGCGGCTTGCCGGGTAAGGCTTATGCGGCCTGACGAAGGCGGCAGATTGAAGGCTTTCGTCGTTCCGGCGGAAGGGGCGGATATACGGAATTTGCGCGGTGAACTCAAACGTTTTTGCCGGAACAGACTCTCCGCGCCGGAACGTCCGATTAAATTCACTTTTGGTTCCGCTATCCTGAAAAATAATTTCGGTAAGGAGATTGACTGGACTTGAGGCGGCGTGAGAGAGCATTTTAACATTGAAAATGTTGAAATACTCTATTGCAAGTCCATCAAACCTTTCTTGATGTGGTAGTACATGGCCATGGCCCCGCCTTCCGCGTCCCGCTGTTCGATGAAGCGGGCGATCATGCGGTGGTTGGCCAGGGCGTTCTCGCGCGAGCGTTCCTGGCGGCCGGAGTAGAGCGAGGTGCGCAAAATATCCTCAATGGCGTTGGTCATGGCGGGGAGCATGCGTTCGATGACGTCGTTGTGCGCCGCCTTGGCGATGGCGGCGTGAAATTTTTGATCCGCGCGGCTGAAATTCCTGTTTTGTTCAATGACGGCCGCCGCTGCCCGCTCACAGGCCATAATCGTCCGGATTTCCCTGTCGGACGCGCGTTCACAGGCAAGGCGCACAATGCTTGGCTCCATGATCAGACGCATTTCAAACCACTGGACGGCCAGCTTTTTCTTGTCTTCAAGGTATGAAACGCCGAAAGGATCCTCGGGGGAAGGAAAGTGGGGCGCCACAAAGGTTCCCCTCCCCCGTTCGACCCGCAAAAGGCCGACGGCCACAAGCGTTTTTACCGCCTCCCGGATGCTGGTGCGGCTGACCCCCAACTCCTGGGCCAGTTTATGCTCGTTGGGCAATTTGTCATTAGGGGCATAGCGTTTTTCCAGCAGGATCCGGTCGCTGATCCTGTTGGCCACGCTTATGGAAATAGGGATGAAGTCGGTCATGGAACCCCCGGGGAAGTCGTCATTCCTCTTTGAAGTTATCATCAAACGCCGTGCAGGAAGAGAAAGGCATCCATCCTTTTTTCCTGTGTCGTCATACCATTTAAAGCGGAAAAATAAGTGTTGACACTCTTTATTTTTTTAGGCTATTCCGGACACTAACGCAAGAGCGATTTTCTATTTACGAAAATTCATCGGACATCATACAAGATCAAAGGCTACAGCACCATCCATAGGGAATTTTTACAGCAGGAGGATACATGCGCAGCGATCAAATGAAAGCGGGCATCACCCGAATTCCCCACCGCTCCCTGTTCAAGGCGATGGGACTTACGGACGAGGAACTGAGGCGGCCCATTATCGGTATTGTCAACTCCCAGAACGATATCATTCCCGGCCATGTTCACCTGAACACCCTTGTGGACGCGGTCAAGGCCGGGGTGCGCATCGCGGGCGGCACTCCGCTGGCGTTCCCGGCTATCGGCGTTTGCGACGGCATCGCCATGGGGCATGACGGCATGCGCTATTCGCTGATCAGCCGTGAGCATATCGCGGATTCCGTGGAAATCATGGCCATGGCGCACCCCTTTGACGCTCTGGTGTTTGTGCCCAACTGCGACAAAATTATTCCGGGCATGCTGATGGCGTCTCTCAGGCTGAACATACCCAGTATTTTTGTGAGCGGCGGCCCCATGCTGGCGGGCTTTGCCGACGGCAAAAAGCTCACCCTTTCCAATACCTTTGAGGCGGTCGGCGCTGCGGGCCTGGGCAAACTCACCGAAGAACAGATCATGGATATCGAGGATAACTCCTGCCCCGGCTGCGGCTCCTGCGCGGGCATGTTCACGGCCAACTCCATGAACTGTATGACCGAGGCCGTGGGCATGGGACTGCCCGGCAACGGCACCATTCCGGCGGTGAACGCCAAGCGTGTCCGCCTGGCAAAACAGGCCGGCATGAAGATTATGGAGCTTCTGGAAAAGAACATCCGTCCCCGCGACATCATCAATGAAAAATCCCTGCATAACGCCCTGACCGCGGACATGGCGCTGGGCTGCTCCTCCAACACGGTGCTGCATCTTCCGGCCATTGCCCACGAGGCGGGCATCAGGATGGATCTTGCTTCCATCAACGCCATCAGCAAGGCGACCCCTCACCTTACGAAACTCAGCCCGGCCGGCTCCACCACTCTGGCCGATCTCGACCTCGCCGGCGGCGTACAGGCTGTGCTCAAGCGTCTGGCCGGCTACGGCCTCCTCAATACGGACTGCGTCACGGCCACCGGCAGAACCGTGGGTGAAAACATCGGGAACGTCGCGGTCAAAGACCCTGAAATCATCCGCTCCCGGGAAAGCGCCTATTCCCCGGACGGCGGCCTGGCCATACTCTGGGGCAACCTTGCCCTGGACGGCGCGGTGGTCAAAAAGGGCGCCGTACTTCCGGAAATGATGGTTCATCAGGGCCCGGCCCGGGTGTTCAACAGCGAGGAAGATTGCGTGGACGCGCTGCTGGCCGGGAAAATCAAGGCCGGCGACGTGATCGTCATCCGCTACGAAGGGCCCAAGGGCGGGCCGGGCATGCGGGAAATGCTCTCCCCGACCTCCATGTTGGCGGGCATGGGGCTGGACAGCAGCGTGGCTCTTGTCACGGACGGCCGCTTCTCCGGTGCGTCGCGC
Organism: Deltaproteobacteria bacterium; assembly: GCA_031266055.1. Taxonomy (GTDB): domain Bacteria; phylum Desulfobacterota; class Desulfovibrionia; order Desulfovibrionales; family Desulfovibrionaceae; genus WRHT01. The sequence goes on along the minus strand of JAISBT010000158.1, from coordinate 3,506 downwards.
GGGTCATCCATCGGGCACATTTCCCCTGAAGCCGCTGCCGGCGGAGTCATAGGCCTTGTGGAGGAGGGGGATAGGATCAATATTGATATTCCCGCCAACAAGCTCGAACTCCTGGTTGACGAAGGAACGCTCGCCAAGCGCAGGGAATCGTGGAAACCTGTTATAAAACCCGTTCCGGACGGGTACCTCAAGCGTTACCGGCGTCTGGTGACTTCCGCCAATACCGGCGCGGTTTTCGCCGATGAATAATAGTCGGCCCTGAAAAAGTATATAATATATTTATATCATTAACTATAAATACTAAATTTTTGTATTTTTGCGACCGGAAATATACCAAAGGGCCGACTGACCCGGTCGATGCAATCGACCGGGCGCGGCGGAAAGCGAGCCGCAATTTACTTGCGGCGTCCGCGTAGCGGCGCTTGGAGCCGGCGTGCCTTCCTGAAAAAGTCGTTTCCCGACTTTTTCAGCATCGACTAATAATAGCCGCGGCCGGTGCGTACCGGTCGCGTTCCCGCAGCATCGCGGCAAACGTTTTCACAAGGAGTTTTACATGAAAGGCTTTACGCGCTTTGCTTCCCTTGCCCTGGCAGCGGCCATGGCGGTTACGCTTTTCGCGACCGTCGGTTTCGCGGCCCCGACAGTGATCAAACTCGGCACTACCGTTAACGAGCAGGACAGCTTCCAGGTCGCCGCCCTGAAATTCGGGGAACTCGTCAAGGAACGCACCAATGGGGCGTATGTTATTGAAATTTATCCCAACGCCGCCCTCGGTGACGAACGCACCATGCTTGAAGGCATGCAGATGGGCACTCTGGATATGGGAATCATCACCAGCGGCCCCTTTGTGAACTTTGTGCCTGAATTCGGCGTGCTGGATCTGCCGTTCATTTTTGTCAGCAACGCGCACGCCTATGCGGTGCTGGACGGAGAACTGGGACAGTCCATTCTCGCCAAGCTTGACGGCGTCGGCATCAAGGGTCTGGCCTACGCCGAGCGCGGCTTCCGGAACCTGACCAACAGCGTGCGCCCGGTGAAGAGCGCGTCCGACATCAAGGGCCTCAAGATTCGCGTCATGGAAAACGAAGTGTACACCAACACTTTCAAAGCCTTGGGCGTGAATGCCGTGCCCATGGCCTGGACCGAGACGCTGACCGCGTTGCAGCAGGGCACCATTGAAGGCCAGGAAAATCCCGTGAACGTCATCCACGCCTTCAAGCTGTGGGAGTCCCAGAAGCATGTGACCATGACCCGCCATGCCTATGCCGCGGCCATTTTCACCATGAGCAAGCGCCTGTTCGACAAACTCCCCGCGGATGTACAAAAGATTGTGCGGGATGCCGCCCAGGAAGCCGCTGTTTACGAACGGGCCTGGGTTGCCGATAACGAAGCCCGCCAGTTGGCCGATCTGAAAAAGAACGGTATGGCGGTTATTGAGGAGCCGGATATTGAAAGCTTCAAGTCCGGTGTGCAGAGCGTGTATGACAAGTACCCCGCCTTTGCCGGCGACCTCAAGAAAATCCAGGCCGCCACGCCCAAATAGCCGGCCCTGAAAAATACCGTTCAAACAGTACCAGCGCCGGGCGTGAGGCCCGGCGCGAAACGGCATAACCTGTTTGTCGAGGGGGGGTTTCTATGACCGTAATGAAAGGGCTCCACAAGCTCAGCGCATGGCTGGATTATGCTTGCGGCGGGCTTTGCGTCGTCTGCGTCGCCGGCATGGTGATCCTGACGGGCTTGCAGATCACCTGTCGCATCTGGTTTACCGCCCTTGTCTGGAGCGAGGAATTAACCCGTTACCTCATGGTCTGGGCCACGTTTCTCGGCGCCGGCTGTGTTTATCGCCGTTCCGGGCACATCAGCGTGACTGTTGTCCAGGCGCTTTTCCCCGCATCCTGCCAGAAAATGATGCAGGTCTGCTGCCACCTGCTTTGCGGCGCTTTTTTCCTGGCGGCGGTTCTGTACGGCATCGACTACATGGGTATGCAGTCCCGGCAGCTTTCCGCGGCTTTGCGGATCCCCATGAGCTGGGTTTATCTCGCCATTCCCATAGGTTGCGGCATTATGGCCCTGCACGTGCTCGACCTGCTTTTGCAAATGCTCCCCGGCAAGAGTGAGGAGGGCGCGCTATGACCGGCATACTGTTTCTTACTTTCCTCGGGCTGCTCGCCCTTGGCGTTCCCATCGCGTTTTCCGTGGCCATGGCGGCGACAGCCGTTCTGATTGTCGGCGATGTGCCGGTTATCCTGATTGTGCAGCGCATGTTCGCGGCAACGGATTCCTTCCCCCTGGTGGCGGTGCCGTTTTTCATTCTGGCCGGGGACTTGCTGGCGCGGGGAACCATCTCCAAAAAACTCGTCGAGTTTGCCGAAGCCGTGATGGGGCAGGTGCGGGGAGCGCTTTCCGCTGTTTCTGTTGTGGCGGCGATGTTTTTCGCGGCTATTTCAGGTTCCGGCGCGGCCACGACGGCCGCCGTCGGCGCGACCCTGATCCCCGAACTGAAAGCCCGGAAGTACCGGGAAGATTCCGCGGCGGCGCTGATTGCCTCCGCCGGATGTATCGGCGTGGTTATTCCGCCTTCGGTTCCCATGGTGCTGTACGCGGTTATCGCCGACCAGAGCGTGACAAGGCTTTTTCAGAACGGTTTTATTCCCGGCCTCATGATGGGCGGCGTGCTCATCGCCATATCCTTGAAGCAGGCCTATGACCGCAACTACCCCAAGGGCGTGCCGTTTTCTTTCAAAAACGTCGTGCGGACTTTCGTTTCCGCCATCTGGGGCATCATGATGCCCCTGATTATTCTGGGCGGCATTTTTTCCGGCCAGTTTACGCCGTCCGAAGCGGCTGCCGTGGCGGTCATCTATGCGGCCCTGGCTTCTTTTTTCATCTACCGGGATCTCACGCTGAAGGAGCTGTACAAAATTATTCTGGGAAGCGCCAGAACCTCGGCCATAATCATGATCATCATCGCCTGCAGCGGCATCTTCGGATGGGTTCTCGCCAACTGGAAGATACCCGAAACCGTGGCCCAGGCGGTATTGAGCGTTTCGGACAATACCTATGCCGTGTTGTTCCTGATGTCCGTCATCATCCTTATTGCCGGCGTCTTTATGGAAACCGCGTCCGCCGTGATCTTGCTGACCCCGGTATTTCTGCCTCTGGTCAAGCTGATCGGCGTTGACCTGATCCATTTCGGCATTCTGTTCACCGTGGGCATCGCCATCGGCATGGTTACCCCACCGGTCGCCATCAACCTGTTTGTGGCGTCCAGCATCACGGGAATGCGCATAGAGCGGATCGCCAAGGCCGTTGTGCCGTATCTTCTGGGGCTGATCGCGATGTTCCTCATCTATGTGTATATTCCTCTTCTTTTCCCGGGTATAATCTTCTAGTACCATGTATCGCTTAAAACTACGCATGCGCTTCGTTTTAAGCGATAAGACCGCAAAGCAAAAAACGTGGTTTTTGCTTTGCTCCGCCGCCTTAAGGCGGCGCGCCGGGCTTGT
>JAISBT010000155.1 GCA_031266055.1 Deltaproteobacteria bacterium | reverse complement strand
GCGCTCTACGGCGGACTGGCTTTTGTCTTTCGGGGCGGCGCGGACCCGCCGGACGGTCCGGACGGGCGCGCCCATACCCGCCGCAGCCTCGTCTGCGCCCTGCTGGCCGCCGCCCTGCTCGTCCGTGCCTGGATGGCGGCCGTGCAGAGAATGAGCCGGTTCGCCGGCGTCATGTACTGATATCCGCATTGAAAAGTAAACTTTTCCCTGCGGAGGATCGTCAACCGAAAAACGTGGTTTTCGGTTGACTCTCGCCGCTTTGCGGCGACATCAGCCGGACGGCTGATGTGTCAGATTTCCATGCGGAAATCTGTAAGCGAAAAATACCGGACGGGTGACATGAGAATGCGTGAACGAAGAAATTTCCGGCGGAAACCGGAAAAACGGGCTGAAACCGTCAACGGCTTTGACGGGTTGCGCGGCCTGCCCAAATGCGTTTCTATTTTCGGTTCGGCCAGATCCACCCCGGAAGACCCTTTATATGAAACCGCCAGAGAGCTGGCCCGCCTTATTGGAGAAGCCGGTTACGGGATTATCACGGGCGGAGGGCCGGGCATCATGGAAGCGTGCAACCGCGGCGCCAAAGAAGCCGGCGCGCCCTCTGTCGGCCTGCACATTCACCTGCCCAAGGAACAATCCGTCAATCCTTATGTAACCACACGCTGCGACTTCCGCTATTTTGCCATCCGCAAGCTGATGTTTGTAAAATATGCTGTTGCCTATGTTGTGATGCCGGGCGGCATGGGTACGCTGGACGAACTCGGCGAGGCTTTTGTGCTGGCGCAAACCAAACATATAAAGAATTTCCCGATTATTCTCTATGACGGTTCCTTCTGGAACGGCCTGCTGGACTGGATAAGAAACTCCATGATCAAAAACGGCTATATCAGCGAGCAGGAGCTTGACCTGGTGACGGTTTTGAATTCACCCCGGGAAGTGGTAGCTTATCTGAATAAATTCGTGGTCATGTGACGCGCCGTGCCTTTGAACCGCATAATACCCCCGCCTCCGGGGAAAAACGCCGCGTGGAACGCCAGGGAAAAAGCGGGCGGGCGGACAGGCGCGCAGGCGGCCTTTGCCGCCTGGGAAGACTGGATGCGCATGGCCATTGCCGAAGCGCGCAAAGCCCTGCGCCTCGGCGAAGTGCCGGTGGGAGCGCTGGTGGTGGACGGCGCGGGGCGTATCCTCGGCCGGGGGTTCAACCAGCCGGCGCTTTCGCATACCCCCCACGCCCATGCGGAAATTATGGCTCTGGCGGAAGCCGGACGGCAGCTCAAAAACTACCGCCTGAACAACTGTTTTTTAATAACAACGCTGGAGCCCTGCCTCATGTGCTCCGGCGCGGCCGTCCACGCGCGGGTGGAGGGAGTGGTGTACGGAGCCAGAGATCCCGGGGCCGGGTGTGCGGAAAGTTGCCTGGAAGCCTTGGATTTGAGCTTTCACAACCATCACCCCTGGCATATGGGCGGCATTCTTGAACAAGAATGCTCTGAACTCCTGAACGGCTTTTTTGCCGGACGCAGAGCGAACCTTTGAATCCGGCAAGCTTCAAGCGGACTTTGCGAAATACTCCTCCAGAAGCGCCAGCGCTTCGCGGGCATAGTCTTCGCAGCGGCCTCCCCCGCCGTGCAAGGTGAGAGTGGCATATTTTTCATAAAGTTTGCGCCGCTCATAAAAAAGGTCTTCAATAGTCTGCCCCGGATCAATGAACAAACCCCGGTCGGGTTTCCGGGCAATTCTGGTTGTGATTTCCTCCAGAGGAACATCAATATAAATTATGGGGCCAAGCTCCAGCAAATGCTCCACAGCCTCCGGCCGGTAAACCACGCTTCCTCCGGTGGCGAGAACACAGCGTTGCATGCGGATTCTCATGATCACCGCGGCTTCAACATCGTAACAGTCGTCTTTGCTCAAGGCGTCCGCAATGTTTTGCAGTTTGGCCCCATAGGCGGCTTCAATCAGATTGTCGCTGTCCACGGCAATCCAGCCGAGCAGCCTGGCAAGTTCACGGCCGAGGGTGCTTTTACCGGAGGCGGCCATGCCGATAATGCTGAGACATTTGTCTTCAGGTATGTTATATGGGCGGATATAAGAACATTGCGGTTGCATAAGGGCTTTATTACTTCAGGCAGCGATTTTTCGCAACTCCCGCTTTGAGCGGACGCGATCCGCATGTTATCGTGTATTGTATTTGGAAACGAATTATGCTGAAAGAAATATACTTGGCGGGCGGATGCTTCTGGGGAGTGGAAAAATATTTTTCCCTGGTAAATGGCGTTGTGGAAACCGCTGTCGGTTATGCCAACGGCCGCACGGCGAACCCTACTTACGCGGAGGTATGCGCGGGCCGCGCCGGACACGCGGAAACGGTCATGGTACGTTATGATCCGCAAGTCATCAGCTTGACCGCGCTTCTTGAGCTGTATTTTGAGGTGATCGATCCGCTGGCTGTAAACCGGCAGGGAGCGGATGTGGGAAGGCAGTACCGCACCGGCATATACTTTACGGACGGACGGGAAAAACAGATAATTTCACGCGCTCTGGACGCGCTCCAGCGTGGTCTGGACGCGCCTGTGGCCGTGGAGGCGGTTCCGCTGGACAATTTTTACCTTGCGGAAGAACTCCACCAGCAATATTTAAATAAAAATCCCGGCGGTTATTGCCACATCCGAAAAGAAAAATTTCAGCAAGCGCGGGATTACTCCCGGAAATGATATAGTCGGCCCTTAACTATAGGGCCGACTATATCAGTCGATGCTGAAAAAGTATATAATATATTTATATCATTCAGAAATATACCAAAGGGCCGACTAACCCGTTAGAACGCATAGTCTTCGGACGCTTTGAGCTGGCGGGTCAAGTTGAGCAAAAAACGTTCCATGACCTGAGCCTTGGTTTGCTCGTCGTAACTGTAAAAACCCCTGCCGGTCTTCCAGCCGTGTTCGCCGGCAGCCGCCTTGCTTTTCAGCAAGGCGGAAACATCCGTTGAATTGTTGATATCTTTGTAGAGAAGGTTAAGCACCGCGTTCCAGACATCCAGACCGCCCATATCGAGAATTTCAAGATAATCGGTGGTGGCGTAACGGAAGCACGGGCCGAAGGCCATGGCCCGGCCCAGATCCTTTTCCGAGCAATAGCCGTTTTCAAGCAGCCATAAGGCTTCCCGGCTGATGGCGGCCTGAATGCGGTTGCCGATCATGCCGTTGATGTCCTTGAGGACACGGATGGTGATCTTGCCGGAGCGCCTGTACACGGCTTCGACTTCTTCAAGAACGCTCACGGGAGCGTCGGGGTGCGGCAGGAGTTCCACCAAAGGGATCAGGTGCGCGGGATTGAAATAATGGGTGACAACGGAGCGGCTTTTGCGGCTTTGAGGAAGAGGCGCGCAAATGTCGGTAAGCTTGAGGCTGGAGGTGTTGCTGGCAAAGATGCACTCCGGCTTGCACACCGCGTCAAGCTCGACGAAGGTGTTCTGCTTGAGTTGCAACTTTTCCGGCATAGCTTCCATAAGCAGATCGGCTTCCGCGCAGGCCGCCGTTTTGTCCGTGAACAAGCGGATGCCGGCCAGAGCTTTTTCGCCTTCCTCCTCCGTATGCAGGTCTTCTTCGACCATGACGCGCAGAGCCTTGCGGGCGTTGACCAGGGCATTGTCCAAAGCCTGCGGCAGCACGTCGAAAAGGTTTATCTCGTATCCGGCGAGCGCGAAGTTCAGCGCAATGCCGTACCCCATGGTTCCTGCTCCCAGGACAGTGATGGTTTTGATCATGGTTTACTCCTTGTCCGTTCAGCTAAGGCAATTTAATTTTGAGACGCTCCCTCCGGCGCTTTACGGCGAAACATCGCTGCTGTCTTCATCCGTAAGCTGCTGCGCAGCAACGGCTGAAGCAAGTTTCGCCTACGCCTGCGGGGCGG